>JAGOQX010000009.1 GCA_018063105.1 Patescibacteria group bacterium | reverse complement strand
TCTGGCGTACTCGTCGCAGTCTCAACAACAGTATCCTGCGTTGATGTAGTCGCATTCATCACCGGCTTTCCCGTCAATGCGTCGTATGTGACCGATGTCCCATCTGAATTTGAAATCACGTTGCCCTCATGAGAAGCCTCTGCTTTCCACGCGAAGGTCAGATCAAATGACGGAGCTTCACCAACGATAATCGTAAATCCGTGATCAGAAACATTCGTGAGCCACCATCCGTTTGATGTTTGGCCGTATGGCGTCACAGTAACCAATGGATAGGCATTTAACGTTGCGAACTCGACGCGAACCTCTTTTGAACCCGCAGCGATCAGTGCTAAACCAGAACGAGGTGAAGAGATGGATTCAGAAGAAACATGATAGCTAAATGATGCTGGAGCGTCTGCTTTGGCAACGATTTCTCCGCCCTTCCAACCAGGTTGGACAAAGACGCTGATACGACCCTCACCTGCACCACTATAATTCTCAAGCGCAACACCAATCACAGAACCAGAGCCCGTCGCCTTCACTGCAACGCCCGGCATATCAGAAGGTGCGAGCTGATCACCGGCCATGATTGCACCATTTTTCGCAGAAACGCGAGTTGGCACACGACCGGCTAAGGCGATTGGGAATGTCCCGGTTGAATTTGCGCCTGTAATAAACCCTGGCTTTGTTGAAACGATACCCAAGACAACATCAGAGGATGACTTGGATCGCATCACACGTTCTGAACCGTCTGCATCGGTCATCACGACATCGCCTGGTTTCAAATCTTCTGTAGAAGCAAATCGCTCTGCGTAGTCATACGTTGTTGCCGTTGACCAACCATCTGCATTTGTCGCGATATACGTTGAAGCTGGCGCCTGCGTATCATCAACAAACAGATACGTTGAGGTCGAACCGATGCCACCTGATTTTGATCCCAAGAATAATCGGTGACCAACGGATAAATCACCGGTGACAGAGACATCACCAACGTTAGAGATCGTTAAGAGCTTCGAGCCACCAAGATTTGAGATCGAGAATTCTGAAGTTTCAACCCCCTGAATATCCGTACTCAGCGTGAATCCGACTGCAACAGCCGTGCTTGAAGCGATGCTCCAGGCAGATCCAGTGAATGACAAGCCCATTGAATCAAATGCTGGATTCAACGCTGTCGCTGTTCCTTGTGACAAAATATTCGTCTTGTTGGTATCAGCGGCAAATACATCTGAAGCTGACCATTCAGGCTTCACATACATTTCAATCGTCCCAAGACCAGATGCAAGGCTCTCAAGTGCACGACCGAGGATCTTTCCAACGCCATGAGCTTTGATTGCACGTCCATTTGAACCGGCCATCAACAAATCACCGGCAACGATCGCATCAGACGACGCGTCGGCTTTGACCGGAACGAGACCGAGCTGACCAACGATTTTCCAGTGAGCTGGATCAGACAATTGTGTTTCACCTGCATTGCCAATAAAACCAGGCTTCGTTGAAATAACACCAAGCACCTCATCTCGCTGCGCGCTGCCTGACTTTTCAATATCCGTCTTTGTTGACCCTATGGAAACTACATCTCCTGGACCGATATCCGTATCAAGGGTGTGCCAATATTCGGCATAATCAGCGCCACTGCCTGAATTCGCACCAGCAACCGTCCAATTCCCCTCACAACTTAACCGAGCAACCGGAACATTCGAGAGACCTAAATTTGAATTAAACTGAGCTACATAACCGCCAGTAAATGCATCACACTCCTTATAAACCAACATCGCAGGATCAGCACCAGCCGAAGCCATGTGCACGTCTAATGGCTTTCCAAATCCAGTTAACGAGGCCGTTCCAGATGTATAAATGTTCTGCCACATTCTCGAACCACTACCCAAATTATACAAATTGCTTGCGCTTGGTTCTAGTCCCGAGCCGATATACGCATGAAAGCTAGGGGTTGCATAAAAATTTGCTGTATCTCCTTCAAGCATTGCTCCAAAATTAATTGTACCCGCACCTGAAGCGACGGGGTTGATCACAACATTTCCGCTCCCAACCGTCTTCAGTGTTGCATCACCACCAGTTGAAAACAAAGACAGTGCACCATCCGTCTTAAATAAATTTCCATCATTTAAATGCGTTGATCCTGCACCGGTAATAAATTCACCATTTGTATACACAGAACTGGCTGAACCAATATTTCCTGCGACAAATAAATCATCGCCAGTTAATTGAAATTGCGCGTGCATGCCAGAAGATGTCGTTGCGCCTATCACCAAATCAGCGTTTGCGGTAGGACCAACGTACATTCGACTCAACGTCAGATCACCACCAGGACGTGCAAAAAAGAACGGAGCCGTTGATGATGCACCACTACCGATAACAAAATTCCCGATGACATTTGAATAACTACTCGTTCCTCCAATAGACAGCCCGCCCTGACTATAAATTCCTCCATATCCAACATCTAATGCATTTCCAATAGAAAGTCTTCCTCCTATCATCGCGTCTGTGAAAATTTGCGCTGTTCCAAATTCTGCACTCTGCGCGCTTAAACCATTCGTTTCGATTCCATTAATATCAACAACGGTAAACGAATTTCCGGTTGTGCTATCTGAATTTGTTACGTACGCATAACGACCAGAAACGGCAACGCCATATGGAGACGTACCAACCGGGATCGAACCTGTTAACAATACAGGATTCGTTGAACTTGCAATATCAATCACACCCAACATCCCGTCGCCAGACAGAGCCGCATAGATGTACCGACCCTGAATTGAAAGGTATTGCGGCCAAGACGTGAGACCGGTTGAAATTGTTTTAACTTTTATTGGTGAAACTGGATTTCTCACATCAACCACGGTCAACGTTTTTCCACCTGAGCTTGAGATGTATGCATATCCATTCTGTGCAACAACATCCGATGCAACAATAGAGGTACTTACCTGCCCAATAATGACTGGATCTCGAGGATTGCTGAGGTCAAGAACAAATAGTGAATTTGATGCAATAGTGTTTACAACGTATGCATATCTGCCATCTATCGCTAGCCCGGATAGCGGCATTGAACCAATGCTTTTCTGCTTCACAAGCACTGGATTCGTCGGGTCAGAAAAATCAAATACTTCAAAGTAATTTCCAGACCAGCTCACCGTATATACAAATTTTCCTGAAATTGCGATCGCTTTGTGCAATGTTGTACCAGTAACCGTTCCCATAACAACCGGCGACGTTGGATTTGAAATATCAATACTAACTACATCTGTACCTTCTCCAGCAACATACACATATCGACCCGAAACAACCAACCGATTTGGCGTCCCAACACCAGCAGGCATCGTGAGCGTACTCAACAACAATGGCTCAATGGCACTGGAGACATCAAATATCTGCAATGTGCTCGATGACCCAGTAAGAACATACGCATATCTTCCAACAACCTTGATATCAACCGGGTTCACATCGGTCGTTCCGGTCGCCATGATTCTAAATGATTGATTTGGACTCAAAATATTCGCGATGCTTCCATTCACATCCAATGTTTGCGCTGGCGTTGACGTACCAACACCAAGTCTCGTATTTGTTGCATCCCACATGAAGTTTACAGAACTTGTTGCGGATGATGCACCGGACCATACCATGACACGATCAGCAGAGCCTGAACCGCTTAACCCACCGCCTACCGTACAATTCGTCCCATCTGCTAAACAAACCTGTTGACCTGCAATAGTCAACGATGTTCCTGAACCAGATGTAAATGCTAAGTTACCTGAAGTCGCGTTAGAAAATGCTGCGGTTGAAGGAGATAGAGCACCAATTGACACTCCGTTCAGCGTTCCACCTGAAATTGTTGCATTAGGGGAAGTGAAACTTGTTCCACTCAGACTTAATGCATTCAACGTTGTACCCGACGCTGTCGCAAAACCAAACCATGCCGTCGATGTTCCGTTCAATAACGATAAACTTTGCAACGA
The DNA here is from genome assembly GCA_018063105.1 of Patescibacteria group bacterium. GTDB lineage: Bacteria > Patescibacteriota > Patescibacteriia > 2-12-FULL-60-25 > 2-12-FULL-60-25 > JAGOQX01. The sequence goes on along the minus strand of JAGOQX010000009.1, from coordinate 31,255 downwards.
TGTCGTTCCCGTTGCAGTGATGTTAGTGAATGTACCGTCAAGCATCGTTCCATTTGCCGCATAGAAATTTGTCGTTGTCGCATTTGTCGATGTTGCATTCACCGAATCCAACCCTGCCCAGCGTGCAGCTGAAGAACCAAGACGACTTGAATTATCAACGGACGGTAATACGTTAGAAGCAAACGTAGAAACACCGCTCGTCAATTGCGTACCTGCAACCGTCACATTTCCCTGTCGAGTCACCGTAAACACATCAGAACCACTAAAAGCCTTAATCAAGAAATCAAAAGTGTTTGATGTTCCAGATGTAGAAACCAATAACGCTGTTCGCGCACCACTGGCAGCATCCGTCGCTGTTTGTGTCAGCGAGAAAAGCGTGCCGCCCGTTGATGCAACGTCCGCCGATGCGTATTGACCCTGCAAGGTTTCCGCAACAAATGCATACGGTACTGATGCTAAACGTTTGCGCGGAGTCATTTCTGAATCCGTTCCAACAGTAACACCTAAATACAATCCATCTTGATACCAAGAAATATCAAACGCATTTTGACCTGCCGTTACATCACCGAGATTCACGCTGAACAACCCATTTGAAACGGGTACTGAAACAGCCGTTGGCGTACCGGTTGTTCCTTTTGCCGTCCAAATCGGTGTAGAACCAGCTGCGACATCGTACAGCGAAAATATAATCGAGTACGTTCCGTCTGCAACGGCAACACCTGCGCTATCTAACAAACGACCCTGATACGTGAACTGACGGTTAATGGCCGTTGCCGCAAAAGATGAATGGGCGGAAACGACAAAAGATGTGCTAATGAGCACAATCGAGAGAAAGATCGCGAGCTTTCGTAAAAAAATGGACATGAGGCTTCGAACTGGTGGCCATCGCAACAAACCACTTTGCCGTTGATGAGACGGCGTTGCGATATCCACACCAGAAACCTTTCTCGGCTAACGACTTCCGAGAAGGCTTGTACCCACTATACCAAAACAAAAACATCGCTGAGATTAGCGACGTTTTTCGTTCTACTTCTACCACACCGTACTAACAACCTGTGGATAACATGTGCAAACCATTATTTTGCCCGTTTTAACTCAATATCCTGATCAATAATGGCCGAATCCTTTGACATCAAATTAATGTCAAATGAAACGTACTTTTCGAAGCCCTGTTTCTCTGCCGTGATGTAATACACATTACGCTTCACAAAAAAACCATACTTTCCATTCCGATCCGTTACCTGCGTCTCCAATAACTTATTAAACTTCTTATCAAAAATACGAACGATAACACTACTCACAGGCTTATGCGTCGTTACATCAAGAACGCTACCCCAACTCTTTGCCTTGAGCGGAGTCCCGATCGTTCTAAACAACATATAAACGCCAACCTGAGCCAACAATAGCGAAGCCGTTGGAACTCCTGGCGTGATCCACACCATCACCATGGCCATTGGAATGGCAGAAGATGCCGTCGCCTGACGTAATCGTTGTAAAAATACAGTGAAAAGCACACGCTTCGGTGGTTCAACTTTTTCAATCGGATCAACTGGGATATTCGCAAAAATATTTGAATCTTCCTCAACAGCGATAACCTCACCGTGTTGAAGATCAAGATATTCAGCATCCTCCGATTGATCCTTTAGAAACGTCGTAGGAAATGAATATCCTGGCTTCACAACCTCCACCAAATACCCACCTTTCTTCGCAAAAAAGAAATATCTTCCGAGCTTATCCGTAACACGTGTTTGCAAAACTTGACGCGTAGCGCCATCCATCAATCGAACGATCGCCAAATCAACCGGTTGTTTTGAAAGTGAATTATAGACAACGCCCCATTTTTGACGTTTTCTTCGTCCCAGCAGCAATATCGGTTGCGTAAATACAAACTGCAAATACGTTAACAAATTGAACACAGAGATACCGCCTGCAGAGTTCACGAGCGTCATTGCAAGCAACGTTGGAGCTGCAACAGCATTCGCCTCCTGTACGACCGGATCTTGAACAATGGCACGTGCAACCTTTGCGCCATAGGTAATCTGCTCTAGAGCATTTGAAACGGCAACACTTGCGCGCTCCACAGCCGTTGCGGATGGTGGAGCGACCTGAACAACGGGCAAACGAACCAGTGTGATCGTTTCATTAAATAGATTACCTGAAACATTCCTTGAAGGTGACGTTGTCGGTCGATATCCCTCTTTTTGCACCGTCGCGTAATACTGACCATTTGGAACGATAAATGCGTATGAACCCTCGGAATCCGTTTCTTGAATTGCACCAAACGGAATCCATGTTCCATTCGCCTGTTGGTAAAGCTGTACGGCGGCTCCGGACAATACTTTTGACGTCGTTCCAGCCATTGCACCTTCAACAATTTTTCCGCCAGACCCCGTCTGTATGCGATCTATTTTTTGAGCTGTCGCAATCGTTTTAAAGGTAAATACAGCGATTGCCTGGTACTCACCCACAGCCGGCGCAGTAAATGATGCAACAAAATGCACTCCGTCAGCAGAACGCTCTAGCGCATATGTTGACCCTGCGATTGTAATGGACGCTTGAAGAACTTCATCAGCGGAGACGCTTGGTAATACCGTGACCTCAACTCGAGATCCAGCCAACATTCCTACAACCCCATTTGAATCTCGATCTAAGGAAATTCTGGCTGATGAATAAGCGGAAACAAGCGTTGCCGTACCAGTAGATACAATCGATGTACTCGTCGACTGCCCATCTGGCAAAATGATGATCCCACCATTATTCTGACTTGGTGGTACAACTGGCGGAATAACCGGAGGAACGGGAGGCGGAATCTGAGGCGGGATTTGTGGAGGAACCGGAGGAAGAACAGGGCCAACAGGCGTCGCAGATGCGAGTGCGCCTGAGGCAAAATTCCCATGCGTATCAAATGCAAATGCAGTATAGAAATATTTTACGCCATTTGTTAAAAACGCATCCGTTTTTGCAGTGTCCGTACCAGAGTACACAAGATCTCCATCCGTTGGTTGAGCTGGATATGCACCTAGCTTTCGCATCACACGAGTCCCCGCAACATCTGGATCAGCTGGGTTGTTCCAGGAAAGATTATTCTTTGTATCGCTCGGAATTGCAACGAAATTCGATACATTCGCAGGCGGCGTCACGTCAGCCAACGTACTAAATGAGCCGCTTTGTGATACTGCGAGCTGACCATTACTATCCGCAGAACCTGGCAAGAAATTATAGGTTGTTTTTTGCGTCAAACCGGTCAATTGGACGGCATGCGCAAGCGTAAGCCCAGGGACCGTCGTCGTTGTATTGTAATCTTGGCCCAAACTATACCCAACAAATGAAGTCGCAGGAACATCTGTATCCCAGTTGATGATAACGGAGGAATCCGTGATCTGCGTTACAGTGATATTCGAAATCTTCGGCGGAGCTGGTGCAACCAATGTCGTAAACTGACGATCGCTTGATGTCGTACTCAAACCACCACTATCAACAGAATTTACAAGCAAATGATACGTTGAAGCTGATGAAAGATTAGACAAATCAATCACATGATCAGTCCCAAAGGCTGCATTCACAACCGTGCCACTTGCATACCCAGACGTTAAACCATATACAACCAATGAATTTGCGGCCTTGTCCGTAGCCCATGAAATACGCGCAGAAAATGGCGTAATATTTGAAATGAGAATATTTGAAATAACTGGTGCCTGTTGAACTGGCGGTGGAATCGGCGGAACATTTCCCCCACCTCCACCACACGAATTCGTTGTACAAGAAGCAGAGCATGCGGCTGGGCAAATACCGTTTGAGACACCGGAATCGCACTGTTCACCAGCGTCAACGTTTCCATCACCACAATACGCAACAATTGAAGCTGATGTAGCATTTTCACCTGATCGATAACCAGCTTGTATTTGAAAATTTGTACTTGAGACATCACCCGATCCTTGCTCACCATACGTATCCCTAATGCCGTAATTCGTTGAGCTACTCGTATCCTCACCTCCGCTATTCACTGAATCAAACTTTAAAATATAATTCGCACTCGAAGAAGCAACCACCGTATGCGTGATCAACATGCATGCAACGCAAAAAAGGAGGATTGCAGTCTTTTTCAATCGAACGAACAAATCCATGAATACAGTATAGCGTTTTTTTCATAAAAAATGAAGAAAACTATTCATCTCAAAAATACTATCTATTTAGTAAAAACAAACCCGCTCCAACATTGAAACCGCGAAGAAGCGGGTTGTCGGAACGGGATTAAGACTTACGTTGGTTTTTACGGTCTCTCCTCAGCATGTAGAGCACGAAGCCCGCCAAGCCCCAGGCACCAACCGTTACAGCGAATGGATCATCGCGCGGACCATTCTTCACAGCCGGGTCGAGCAACGATGCGAGATCCAACGCTGCCCAGACCAGGCCAAACACGAACATAAGCGGAGCAAAGAGAAAAAAGAAGAATGTTGCCTGGTCATCCAACTCACTTTCCTGCTGAGGAACGAACTGACGGTAAAACTTCATGATTCTTTTTCTCATCTGTCCTCCAAGACACGCGAATCACTAACGCGAGCAACAACATACATCAAAATGGTCCAATTGTCAATCCGGGAGCGGAGTGATTCGTTGGCATCAGCTAAAACATATGAGAATTAATCCATATGTATTTTTGCTAAATTTAGAGTATATTTATGCGTCGTAAAATACTTTTATACATTTTCCTTCTTTTATTCACAAGTTATTCACAAGTTATTTTCAAGGCGCAATCCCTAAGCATCTATGAATACCAAATTTACAATTACTCGTCTTTGCAAGTTATCAAAATGTTTCACGTGAAACATTTTTACAAAAACGCTCATCGTAGCTAACCCCAAATCAACTTTTTATAGATCCATCATCCGTCACCCCTCTTTGAACCCACAGGATATCTATCAACTTATTCACATGCGAAGGCACCCGATCAAACGTTGACCATACCTATCCACCCGGACGTTACAGGCCTCACGACCCAGAGAAATCACACCAGTCAAACTTCGAGCTATATAAGGAAGGAGGATCTGGTCAAATAGATAGATAGATAGATAGATAGATAGATACCGGCTCTGGATGTATATGCCAGAGAACCTCGGCATGGGCGTCAAAGAGCTTAAGGCTATAGCTACGCCTAGCTCAACCAGGAGCTAACAATGTATATCGACGATTAAAAATACTACTTTCTACAACTTCTACACTTTCGTGTGTGTAAAACGACGTTATCCACATTCCTAATTACTGAAATATACAAAAATGTTTCACGTGAAACATTTTATTACGTTTTCACGAATTGCGTTATACAAACAGAATCCTTATCCACAAGCAACACCTTTTGCAGGATTAAGTGGTTAAAGCGAATAAATGAAAGCTATGTGGAGGCAAAATCATCATAAACCTTAAACATCGTTGGTGCCGGGTGCCGTGATATCCACATGATTAAATCTCTGTGGACAAGAAGCCTGAGACAAAATGTTTCACGTGAAACATTTTCTAATGGTGATCATTATGGACTCACGATTAATCAAACATCGCGGAATGGAATTCAAAGTTATTCAAAGGGAGGTCGCATGTCTCCACAACAGAAAAAGCAATCCCACCTCTGATTGGAGGTGGGATTACCTGGTGGACTGAGAGGGAGTCGAACCCTCGACCTCTGCAATGCGAATGCAGCGCTCTACCAACTGAGCTATCAGCCCAAAAAATATTGTACGAACCTTCTTTTTTTCGCTAACCTTAGCCAAGAAATTGAGTTATCCACAGTGTGCAGACATTACTTACATTGAACCGTTCGTGGTGTCTCCAGGAGGAATCGAACCTCCATCTAGAGCTTAGGAGTCTCTCGTTCTTCCATTAAACTATGGAAACACAGTCATCTGTCAGAACCGGACATCGTATCGTACGAATCTCCGCAGAGTGTGAAAATAATACTTGATAAAATCAGATTCGTCAAAATTAGAATGAACGAATGCCCGCAATACCCATTCGCGCTTGACGCAATTTCATTTTGCCCTTATAGTGGTTATCATCTATGCCAAATAAGCAAGCCGCCATCAAAGATTTGCGCAAAAACCGCAAACACGCCGTGCATAACGCACGAATTAAGACCAACTACAAGGCCTTATTGAACAAAAGCCGATCTTTGATCAAGGCCGACAAAAAGGCTGAAGCCAAAGAAGTCATCAAGGCGTTCCAAGCCGCGATCGACAAAGCTGCAAAGAACGGGATCGTTCACAAGAACCTTGCCGCTCGCAAGAAGGCAGCGCTCATGAAGGCGGTCAAATAAGCACCACAAAATCAAAAAGAGCCCTATTTTGGGGCTCTTTTGTATCTTACAGAATAGAATCTATCTCATCCGCTGTTGCGAGCCCGGTACGAATAGAGGCTTGGGCGCGCAAAACACGAGTAAGCGGAACCTCAATACCTTGAAGTGGCACAGAACTCAATTTCTTGACCACAAATGGGTGCAGACCACTCGTCGCTCGATCTCTCACACGGGCAGCTGCGCGCACCTGACCAACAAGCACTGAAATACATTGATCTGCACCAACTTCATCCATCTGAGCCCTCCATGACCGCTGGCGCACATACGCATCCGCAACATCAAAGGCTCCGCTTGTTTCCGTAAGCACTTCGATCAGAGGTGCTTCAGAATTTGCTGATTTTTTCATCAACTCTTGCTCAGCAAGCCAAACATTTCCAGCGGTCCGCTGAGCAATTTCAATCGCCTGATCAATAGAAACACCCAATAAAGACGCGCGCTTCTTACACCAAGTTTCATGCTGTGCAGGTGATGGAGTAGGGAACGGGTAGTGAAAAAACGATGGAACCGCCTTACATTCATCCAAAATTTTGAGTGAAGGCACTTCTTCTTCAACGCTAATAACGATTGATTGATCGTTATCTGCTGTTACACGTGCAATTAATTTGCGAACGTCAGCTATTTTTGAGTTTTCCAAGATGCCATCACAGCGAATCAAGCGTTTTGTTGAAAAAAAAGATGGCGCTGCAAGACGATTGATCAAAACGGAGATATCCGAATCAGGAATCACCTCAACAGAAAAACCGGCTGGATCAAATTTTGCTTTAAACGCCTGCGTCAACTCACGCGCTTTTTGTCGAGCATTCAACGTATCAGGCCCAGAACAGATGATCAGCATGCAGAAAGCCTAGCGCGAACGCGGGCAGATGCAAATAGAAAAGACCCTCGAACCTTTGACAGGACAGACGCGGCAGGCGCGTATATACAATCAAATGCTCGAGGGCCAAAGAATAAGCTCGTAAATGAACCTTGATCAGGCAACCGTAACGACCGGTGTCCAGGATCGCGACGCACGCGTCGCAGTAACATGCTCGCGAAGAGCCGTGCGCACCTCTTCCGGGACAGGTATGACCCCGGCCTCAAAGGCGCAGATGTTTTCCTCGGTTGAGTGAAGGAGCAAAGCCAGTTCGCACCTTGTCATACCGAGCGACTTCCGACACCATCGCAGAACGTCACCGTCCACCTGATCTCGTTTCAAGAGCTGGTCTACGACCGCCAGCTCCACCGTTTCGAGGTCATCGAGCGCACAGATCACCAACCCACAAGGGCAGACGATAGCCGGCACATCGATAAGGTAATCAATACAACGTGCAGTGATCCGGAGCGCGATCTTCCCCTGGTCACTCCTCTCACGACCACAGTCCGGACACATGGCTTTATTCACGGTGGGCCTCCTTTCAGGAAACCACGCCAGGGGATACTGAAAATACACCTTTTTGGTGATTTTGTCAAGATGTGCAGCCTTAATTTAAAATTACAGGATAATAAGCCGATGGGTTGACAAAATGGTCTTTTTATGATATATTACCTCGTTCATTAAATAGTTGAGGAGGAGGAAAAATGGAAAAAAGGTGGGAAATCAAGGCCCTCGATTTGAGGGCTCCGAATCAGAAAAACCTCCTGTCGCGGGGGTTTGGGGGATACTGTTGTTTTTTGGGCAGGCCACGCCTGCGCCCGGAAGACGTCGAGGCAATCATCCGTGACATGCGGATGACGCCTCCGTGGTCCATCTGCATGCAGGGTGGGCAGCTGATGTTCCTCTTCTGGTGGAACGCGTCGGGATACCCGACCGCTCACACGGAAGAGGATCTTCGTCGCCTGCTCAATCGTGAGGTTGGTTGAGGCGACGCCTACTAGCGCATCCATCGCGCCGAAGAGCCCCGTCACGTTCGTGACGATCTCGCTCTCGGTCGTGACGGGTGCGCTCTTTGTTTTGATCTTTTCTATTGGAATTTAGACAATTTTCCGCATCTCCTCCCAGCTCTTCCCAGCCTTCGCTTCCACTACAATCGGACACCCTATCTTTTCAACATGTTCCATGATTTCTTTGACAGAGCGCGCGACTTTTTCAACTTCCTCGTCCAGTACCTCAAACACGACTTCATCGTGAACCTGTAAGAGGATTTGAGCTGATGATGAGATTTGTGGGAGCTTTTCAGCCAATTGAATCAATGCGAGCTTGATCAAGTCTCCCGTCGCCGTTCCTTGGACCGGCATGTTGATTGCCATGCGCTCTGCTGCGGCACGAACCTGCTGAATAGGGGAATTGATCTCTGGGATTGGCCGGCGGCGGCCAAACAGTGTTTCAACATAGCCACGCGCATGTGCCAAGGCTTTTGTTTGATCAAGGTATTCACGAATGCCGGAATAGACTTGAAAATATTCATCAATAAAATGTTTTGCTTCTTCGTACGAAATTCCTGCGTTCTTTGCTAGGCCATGTGGACCTTGGCCGTAGATGATTCCGAAATTGATCGCTTTTGCCGCGCGTCGTTGGTCTTTTGTGACGTCTTCAAGTTCAATGCCGTTGATCGCGGCGGCCGTTGCTGTGTGAATATCTAAACCGTGCTCAAATGCTTCCAACATCTTTTTGTCATGCGACAACGCCGCAATGACGCGCAGCTCGATTTGAGAATAATCACAGGACAGTAATTGATACCCCGGTGATGCGATAAATCCGCGACGAATCTTTCTGCCAAGCTCTGTGCGGATCGGAATGTTTTGTAAATTTGGATTTGAAGAGGATAAACGACCGGTCGATGTAAGCGCTTGATTAAACGTCGTGTGAATTCGTCCGTCTGCATCTGCCAAAGAGGGAAGTGCATCGACGTAGGTTGAAAGCAACTTGCTCACTTCGCGATATTCGCTGATCTTTTCGATGATTGGGTGCGTCCCTTCTAGCTTTTCTAGTTCGGATGCAGCCGTCGAGAACCCCGTCTTCCCGCGCTTGATCCCTTTGATTGAAATCTTTAGCGTATCAAATAAAATATGCGCCAACTGACTAGGCGACGACGGATTAAATTGTTCGCCTGCAAGTTCAATCATCTCATGCTCCAACCGAGCTTTTTCCGCGGAGAAGTCAGAGGAGATTGACTTGAAATAACCACGATCGATCAAAATGCCTCGCTCTTCCATCTTCGCGAGAACCGGAATCAGCGTGCGCTCAAATCGTTCAAAGACGTGCATCAATTTTTCATCTGTCAGCTCTTGTCGCAAGTCTGCGCACAACGTCACCACTGTTTCGAGTTGTTGCACGAGAGCATCTTCGCCCTCTGTTAAAATGATCTCCAAACGTGACGCTGCGATCGTTTCGAGGTCATGATGACCTTCGCCGGCAGACAATAAATACGCGGCGATTTCTGTATCAAAACTAATTCCGGACAAATCGAGATCATAACGGTTGCACCAGTGCCAAATAGATTTGAGTCCATGACCATTTTTTTGAATTGATGTATCAGCAAAAATATCAGCGAGTTGCTTATGCGAGCTTTTTGCCTTCACGATTGATGGCGTAACACGTGTCATCAATCCGTTAGATGCCAGCGCAAGTTCGGGACGTTCTGCGAATAATGATTCCTGAGCTTGTTCGAGGACGTGGATGAATAATTCTTGCGATTCTTTCGCTGCAGATAAAACGCTCGATAAATCCGTCTCTGTCAGCTTGTCTGATTTCACGGACGCACGAGGCACACGCTTCACCTCCCCTTGCCCCTCCTCCTGCCTGCCGGCAGGCACGGTCGTAAGGAGGGGGATCTGATGACGATCGAGGCGGGTGATTAAAGATTTAAAACCATAGGATAGAAAAAGTTGACGAAGTTCATCCGAGTTCATCGCTTCTCGTTTTAGCGCATCGAGTGACATCGGAATCGGCGCGTTGAGCTGCAGCTGTACCAACGGCAGTGTGTCTTCCGCCGCCTGCTCTCCTTCGATCAACTTACGACGGACGGACGGCGTCATGTCGCTCTTCTCATTTCGTGCTGCCTGAAAAATTCCTTTCAGATTTTCAAATTTTTGAATCAACTCCGTCGCTGTTTTCTCACCAATCCCCGGAACACCCTTCAAGTTATCGGACGTATCTCCGCGCAACGCCTTATATTCCGCAATTTGATCTGCGCGTAAACCGGTGAGTTCCAACAATGTCTTTTCATCGTAAATCAACGTCTCACTCACACCTTTTTTAAACGCCATCACGTGAATATGCGGCGCGACTAATTGCAATGCGTCGCGATCACTCGTCAGTACCGTCACTTCCATGCTTTTCTCCGCGAGCTTTGTCGCAATCGTTCCCAATAGATCATCAGCTTCATACCCAGGTAGCTCAACATTCATCCCGCCAAAAGCAGAGACGACTTTTTTCGCAAGGGGAATCTGATTATAAAATTCATCCGGCTGTCGTTCACGCTGTGCTTTATATTCCGGTTCTGCGACATGACGAAACGTTGGCTCTGGCGTATCCCAACACACCGCAAGATAGTCTGGCTGTTCTGTTTGCAAAATATTCATCAATACGGACGAAAATCCGTAGACCGCGTTCACTAGCGTGCCATCTACGGCCGTCATTGGGGGCAAGGCGTGCCATGCACGATGAATCAGGGAGTTGGCATCAATAAGGAGGGCTTTCATGCCCTACACAGTACCAGCAACCAGGCTATAAAAAAAGTGGGGGATTTTTCAAAATCGCGATATCAACACCCAGCTTTTTTGCGTTCCGCGCTTCACGCGCCATCCCTCGCTCGTCCCAACCTGCCACAACGAAACCGTGGCGCTGCAACAAACGCACGCGACGACTCGTACATAAAAATAAGCGCAACCCAACACCCCACGGTTTCAACTCATCGAGTACGTGAAAAAATGGCTTCAACCGGAGTGGCAACGGCCAACGAGAAATAAGAAGTAGCGTTCGAACATCTGGAAGCTCTTCTTGAACACGAGCGATGACAGATGATTTAAAGGATGAAACGATCGTTCGTTCACGTAAATGCGCGCTTGTTTTTAATTTTCGAATCAACGCTGGCAACACATCCACTGTCTTCACCTCAATATCAAGTTGCGTTGGCGCAAAAATATGCGCAGTAACTTCATTCAGCGTTGCGATATGCCCACCATCACGTAACACGATTGCGCCCAATTCTGTTGACGTAAGCTCTGCCACTCGACGTGAATCACCAGCAACGCGATTTAACACGGCATCATGCACCACAACCGGCTCTTCATCCTTGGAAAGACGAATATCAAACTCAATTCCATCAACGCCATGCGAAACAGCCTCGTGAAATGCCTCCAACGTGTTTTCCGTGCGTGTTTTCGAAGGAAAACCGCGATGAGCAAATACCAGCATTTGCGAGGATAATAGCCCAAACCCATAAAAAAATCCAGCGTCTAACGCTGGATCCTCTCCTGGCTTTAAAAATCGAGTCCAACTCGATGGAGGCGTGAGTGGGAATCGAACCCACGAATACAGGTTTTGCAGACCCGTGCCTTACCACTTGGCTACCACGCCACGTCGCTCGCGAGCGACGTGGCACAGCCCTGTCACTCGGAACGCTGGGAAATGTATCAAGTTGCCGATGAACTGTCGAGGGGAAACAAAATCCCCCGCAGAACTAAATCTGCGGGGGTGAGACTTCCTTACAATGCTCTGGCAGCGAGGATCAGTTCGCGCTTCGCGAGAAGCCACTCCTCATTTACCATCGCTTTTTGCGCAGCCCGTGCATGCGTTAGCACACGATCACGCACTTTCACCTTTAGCGCTGCGTCCGTGTGCTGCTCAACACGAAGGATAAAGTCAGCCAAACGCAAATCAACAAACTCAAACGCTTTCGGATCAAGGGCTCGGGCGATCTTGAGCGGTCCCTTCTGCCCAGTTCCGCGCCGATGATGCGAAGCTTGTCGACGTAGTCGGTCAAGTGTGAATCGGAGGCTCACAAGAACGTTCCGGTGCAAGAAGTCCAGTGCAAACACCCAGCTGATGCCCTGCCGAATCTTTGCGATCTGAAATCGCAGACCTGGAGCATTTTTCTCGTGCGCCAATCGCATCGCATCACCTAGATCGCGACGCGTGTGATACGCGTTCCTCCGAAACGGAAGCGCGACGATACGGTGGAATGCAGCGAAATACGACGTCAGGATAATGCTGATCGATCGCCAAGCACGAAGGCGCATCTGCTCCTGCTCAACATTATCCGTCGTCATCTCACAGATCTCGATCAGCCGCTGAAGCTTGCCGCGATCGTCGCCAACGGCATGCAATCGCAACGTGTCCCACAACTCACGATACAGTGCCAAGTGCTGCTGAATGTACTCAAAAACGTACAGCGTCTTGCGATCTACGACCGAAGAGATCTGATTCACGTTCTCGATACGCTCAAGAAGATGCGCGATACCAGCACCCGTAACCATTGCAGAAGATCCGGGGTTGAAACGACCCAATCGATCAGTGAACGTGAGCCCACGAGAAAATCGTTCCCGTGCACCAACCTGATGCACATCGCGAGAGAGCGATCGTGCATCGACGAGGTTCTGAATCATGGCGACAAATACGGGGCGATCTTCCGGAAGGAAGGAGCCGGTCATGAGCGCATATTCCGCAAAGACCCTCGCAACTCCAACATCCTCTCGGAGATCTGCTGCTTCCGTGGCAGTATCAAGCGTTCCGCGGCCGTATCGATGGACCGTGTGTTTTCCCATACACTCGAGCAAATACAAATCCGGTGCAGACATATGAGACGTCTTTCCACCGGTTCGCTGGTAGAGCTCACCGTTTGCACGCCACAACGTGCCTCGCGGGAAATATTCCTTCACAACCTTTTCCGTTTTCGGGTTCACGTGTTGGATCGTCACTGCATGCAACTGAATATAATCACCCCACGGAAACACACCGACACGCATCTTCTTTGTACTACCCCGACGTTTAATCGTTCGAAACTCGATCTTATACGTCTGGTTGCCTTGCATTGGCCGACCTTTCAATGTGCGTACCCTCGGTATTGAGGGCCACAGACCATATCATAAAATACCAAAAAAGCAAGCACTGAGGCCTGCTTAATGTGTAGAATCCGTCTCTTTCAGACTAAGGCAGAATTTCGATACGCACCCTTCGTACGCCCCATTTATACGCATCCGCCTTTCGGCTCATCCAAATATCGATGCGCCGATCATATCGGGCATTCATCCGATCCTCAACGATAAAGATCTTTTCACCAAAATGATCCGGCATACGAACCCGTGTTCCGAGCTTCAAAAAATTTGCTGCAATCGTTCCATCATGAACACGCGTTCCGTTCGCTGTAATAAACGGCGTACTATCTGTTTCGCGAGGATCTGAGGTAAAAGCCGTCACCGGAACAATAATTGATTGAGTTGCAGGCTTCTGCGGTACTTTTTCTTTCAAATGGCCCAACTCCGCAGGAGGAACAACTAACCCTCTACTCAACGGAACATCGTCAGCCTCTTGTTCATACGCGTTTACTGTAGGAATATCCATAACAGTCCCTGAGGCTGCGGCCGCCTGCACGCGCGTTGTTGTAGACACCATCGTCAAAATCACAGCCATCACGACGCGTCGCTGGTGCGCGGAGAGATTGAACTTTTGATGAAAACACCACATAATAAGATGCGAATCTAGAGGCAAAATATAACTCGGTTGATCATTATGGTCAAGGGGTATATCCTATTTTTAACCATAAGTTAGCCAAAAAAATTACTACTCCATTATGAAACTTTTCTCCCGTCAACTTCCAAAAGCCAATCCTCGAAAGATATTGGTTTTTTCCGCTCTCATTGCCGGGAGTCTCTTCATTTTAGGCGCGTTTTTCTTCACTATTGCACTTGCCTGGGCATCTCGCGATCTTCCTGATCCAAACTCCCTGATGTCACGAGAGGTCCCGCAAAGCACGCGCATCTATGACCGTACCGGAACACACCTTCTCTACGAAATGCACGGTGATGAAAATCGAACGCTCGTTCAGATCAAAGACCTTCCAACATACGTTCCGCATGCAACAGTTGCCATTGAAGATAAAAACTTCTATACGCATCACGGCATCGACTGGGCAGGGCTTGTTCGCGCGTTTGTGAAAAACGTTTTTACCGGACAATCCATCAAAGGAACATCGACGCTGACTCAGCAGTTCGTGAAAAATGCGATCCTCACCAATGAACGAAGCTTATCGCGCAAATTTAAAGAGATCGTTCTCTCCCTTCAGCTGGAACGCATTTATACCAAAGATCAAATCTTGCAGCTCTATCTGAATGAAATCCCGTATGGCTCGACCATGTACGGCATTGAATCCGCATCAGAAAATTATTTTGGAAAGCAGGCAAAAGACTTGACCGTTGATGAGGCAGCACTTCTTGCGGCAATACCTCAAGCTCCGGATACGTACTCACCATACGGCACCGGGCTTCGCGGAGACAATCGCAAAACACTGGTCGGACGACAACAACTCATCATCAGCTTGCTGCAGGATCAGGGATACATCACAAAGGAACAGGCAGATCAGGCGAAAACGGTTGATACGTTGAAAAAAATTCTTCCGAAAAAAATCGCGAACATCTCAGCGCCACATTTTGTAATGTACGTTCGTTCGTTATTAATTGAAAAATACGGACAAGCCACCGTTGAGCAAAAAGGCTTAAAGGTCATCACAACGCTGGATTGGGAAAAAGAACAGATTGCGGAAGAGGAGGTAAAGAATGGCGTGGATGCACGTGGAAAAAAATATAGCTTTAGCAATGCAGCGCTTATTGCGCTTGATCCAAAGACTGGGCAAATCCTCTCAATGGTCGGTTCAAAAGATTTCTTTGATGTAGAGAATGATGGGCAGGTGAACGTCACCATACGACCACGTCAGCCAGGATCATCATTCAAGCCGCTCGTGTATCTTGCCGGTTTTATGAAAGGGTATACACCAGAAACAACACTCTGGGACGTGAACACCACATTCAAAACCGATCTCAAAGACTACGCTCCAAAAAATTATGATTTCAAGGAACATGGTCCAGTCTCTGCAAGACAAGCGCTCCAGGGATCTTTGAATATTCCGGCTGTAAAGATGCTCTATCTCACAGGGATCAGCCGAGTCTTGGATCTCGCTGACCAACTCGGATATACCACACTCGGTGATCGTAGCCGCTTTGGCCTTTCTCTTGTGCTGGGTGGTGGTGAGGTTAAACTCCTTGAACACGCAAACGCCTATGCAGCGTTCGCAAACAACGGCATTCAGATGCCAACCGCTGCGATCTTGAGCGTACAGGATGCGAACGGAAAAATGCTTGAGGAATGGGTCCCTGCGGAGGGTAAGCAGGTGGTCGATGCAGACGCGACCGCACGACTTTCAAACGTTCTCTCAGATAATGACGCGCGCACCTATGTCTTTGGTTCTCAAAATTATTTAACCCTTCCAAAACGACCGGTCGCAGCAAAAACAGGGACAACAAATAATTTTCACGATGCCTGGACACTCGGATACACCCCGTCCCTCGTGACCGGTGTTTGGGTGGGGAACAATGACAACTCAGAAATGAAGCGCGGGGCTGACGGTTCGCAAATCGCGGCGCCAATCTGGCAAGCGTTCATGAAGCGAGCTCTCGCAAATCAACCCGCTGAGCAGTTCCCAGCGCCTCCGCCAACAACAGCAACAAAGTCCGTTCTTCTTGGAAGAGATTTTGAAACGCTCTTAAAAATCGACAAGGCCAGCGGGAAACTCGCCACGGAATTCACTCCGCCAGACATGGTTGAAGAAAAAATGTTTCGTGTAGCACATGATATTTTGTACTATGTTGATAAAGACGATCCTCAAGGTCCAGCACCATCAAATCCTTCACTTGATCCACAATTCAACAACTGGGAAGGCGCGGTCCAAGACTGGGCTACTCGAACATCCTGGAATGTAACTTCAACGCCTCCAACAGAATCAGATGATATTCACACTGCTGCAAATGCACCGACCGTCACAATCATCTCTCCGGCAGCAAACGAGACAATTACAGGACGAACTGCAATCGCAAACATCAGCGTCACTGCGATGCGTCGCATCACAAAGATCGATGTGTTCTGCGAAGGTCTTGTCATCGGAAGTAGCCAGTCCGAGCCTTGGAACATCGCTATCCAATTTCCAAACGCGCTCGAACGAGGCTTCCACGATATCTCCGTCACCGCCTACGATGATGTCGGTAACAAAGGAACCGCAACAGCCACCATCAATCTCAACGCAGACCCTTCACCGTTCAACGTTCGCATTTCTTCACCAGTGAGTGGAACGACCCTTATTGGATCTACATTTCCAGTCAATGTTTCCGTGTCGACAAATGAACTAAGCCAGACTAAAAAAGTTGAACTCTATCTCCAAGCAACGGATGGATCAACACAACTCATTAGCACGAACGTCGCACCAACCGATCCAACAATCGTATTCACTTGGAAAACGCCGCCCGATGTTGGAACGTACATTCTGTTCCCGGTTAGTACCGATCAAACGGACACAGCGCACATCGGAGATCCTACGCGCATCACGATCACGAACTAGCCGCAAAAAAATATCCCCACCATGGGGATATTTTTTTATCTCTGCACCGGCTTATTGCCGAATCGGCATCACCACATATCGATACTCTTCATCCGATCCCTCTGGGAGGACTAAGATCGGATTCATTCCATCAATCTGCTGAATGCGAATCTTGTCTGAATTCATTGAAGCTAACCCCTCTCCAAGATATCGATAGTTTAACGTTACTGCATTCGCCTCACCCGTCACCACACCCTTTAACATCGTTTTTGTTTTTCCCGTTCCTTGATCAGCGGATTGAACCGTACATGTCCCAGCGACCGGATCGAGCGCGATCTGAACATCAAACAATCCCTGACGCGAGAACAAGCTCGCAGCGCGTACTGCTTTTTGTAATTCTGATCGAACAAGAACCGCCTCGGTTTTAAATTGCGTTGGGATAATCTGTCGATAATCAGGGAACGATCCTTCGATTAAGCGCGAAACCAATTCAACACTCCCGTAGCTCATCACCATCTGATTTTCTGTAAAACTCAATCCGACTGATTCCGGAACATCCAGTTCATCCTTGTACGATCCAAGAATGCGGGAAGCCTCCAGAAGGGCTCTGGCTGGAATTATGGCGCGAAGCTCTTTCCCATCTGCATTCAGCTTCAACAACCGCTCAGCGAGACGATATGAGTCTGTAGAGGCCATTGCAAGCGAGCCCGGGCCTGCCATCCCACCAAAGAAACAGGCGACACCAGAAAGCTCTGGTCTGGAATCAGACGTTGAAACAGCAAACACAACCTGACTAATCGCTCGTCGCGCATCTGCGGCTGAAATCTGATATCCAGAATCTTTCGCTAAGCGTGGAAGAAGCGGAAATTCGCTGGCCGGCATTCCTTTCAAGACCGTCTCTTGTTCACCGGCGCGGATTTCTAAACCATCGTCTTTCAAAATCAATTCAACCTTCCCAGATGGGAGAAGGGAAACGTAATCCATGAACAACTTTGTTGGGACACTATATTCTCCCTCCTGTTCAACCTTTCCTCGAACAAGACAGTTCACTGCTATTTCTAGGTTCGTTGTTGAAAGTCGAAGTGAGCCAGCGTCTGTCTTCAAGAGAACGTTTCCGAGAATTGGTAAGTTCACATTCTTCCCGGAGATGTGTCCTACCATTGAGAGGCCGAGTGCGAGGTTTTCTTGGGTACAGGCGAAATGCATATTAGTTTTAGAATATGTATATATAAGAGAGAAGTAGCAGTAGGTGCTGGGGACAACAGGGATAAGTCCGCGGCACCTCGATGTTTATTGATCGGAATGACAGTTATTCATACACAGGAGCCCTGCGTTCTTTGTGGATGAACGATGATGCCGGTGGAAAAGATCGAGTGGAGTGAAAAGTTCTTCAGTGGTTTCCTGCAGGCTGTCCACCTGAATACACAGAGTTATCCCGAATTATTTGTTGCGTATAACTTTTCCCGCAGCGACGCAATATCCTGCTTAAGCTGTGCATCTTCTGTGAGTAACTCTGTGATCTTGTTGCAGGCGTGCATCGCTGTCGTGTGATCACGTCCACCAAGGTGGTCGCCGATAGAAGGGAACGAACACTTGCCCTCAGCGCGAAGGAGATACATCGCAATTTGTCGTGGGTAGGCGAGGCGTTGTTCACGGCTTTTCCCAACCATGTCTTCGTAGGTGAGGTCGTAGTACCCGACAACGATATCAATGACTCGTCGTGGTGTGATAGTGCGCTTTGGAATGTTTGGAACAAAGCTTAATAACAGCGTTTGAACGGACTCCATGTTGGCAACGGTGTTCTTAAACTGATGATAGGCGATGATTTTATTGAGCGCGCCTTCAAGTTCGCGGACGTTTAGCTGCACCGTTCCGGCGATATATCGAAGGACTTCTGCGCTAAGGTTTGCGTTTCGTTCTCGGGACTTTGCTTCCAGAATCGCAACGCGTGTTTCAAAGTCCGGTGCGGAAACATCTGTAATCATGCCCCACTCAAAGCGTGTGCGGAGGCGTGTTTCAAGGCCTTGAATGTCTTTTGGCGAGCGATCTGAGGTAATGACGATCTGCTTGTTATTCTGATGAAGCGTGTTGAATGTGTTGAAAAATTCCTCCTGCGTGCTTTCTTTTCCAGCCATGAACTGAATGTCATCCATCAAAAGCACATCAACATTTCGGTACGTGTCTTTAAATTCACGACCACGCCCGCCGCGTACAGCCTGAATGAAATCATTCGTGAATCGTTCGCAGGAGGCGTACAGAATTTTTGCATTTGGGCGTGTGGACAGAATGTGATGACCAACGGCTTGGAGAAGATGCGTTTTTCCGAGACCAGAGCCACCGTAAATAAATAGTGGGTTGTATGCGTCTCCTGGTTTCGCTGCAACGGCCATACTCGCGGCATGGGCGAGCTCATTCGCCTTTCCAACGACAAAAGAATTGAAAATGTATCGTGGATTCAAGCCGGCTTCATTCACTGAGTGTGTAGCCTCTAATGGGGGTTCTTGCGCAGGTGCCGGGTTTTCCACAGGGTGTGTACTCTCTATCTGGTCAGCAAACTGTTGGAGCGGGGTGGTGTTGCGAACTTCCACGCGATACACGACCTCACGGACCGAGTTTGAGGTGATGTTTCGAAGGGCGCGTACAATGGCATCGTGGTATTTCTTTTCCAACCAGGCTTTTGTGAAGGTATTTGGAACAGCAATGACGATTTTTCCGCCATCTGACGAGGAAATATAGGTGTTTTTGAACCAGGTCGTAAAATTCGCCTTTGATAGGGTGAGCTCGAGCTCTCCAAGGGCGGCGCGCCAAATTTCTTGCAGGTCCATAGATACGTGGGACAAAAGATCTCGAATAAAGTTGAAAATTGTATGTAGATGTCATCAACCGGGAGGTGGGCTGTCAACTCTGTTGATAACAGGTGGATAAAGTATACAGCATCTTGCCAGTTTCAACAGGAGCTGCTATTGTTCGACCTATTCACGATTAATGTCACGATCATGACGAAACGAACATACCAACCAAAAAAGCGACACCGCGCAAAGGTCCATGGATTTCGAGCCCGAATGAGCACGAAAAACGGACGCGCCGTGCTCTCACGCCGACGTGCCAAAGGACGGAAACAGATTGCCGTCAAGAAGTAAAACGGCTAAAATCCTCCATAACGGAGGATTTTTGTCATAGATATGCTGCCTAAACCGCGTAGACTCACCAAAAAGCGTGATTTTATGAGGCTCGCCGTCAAAGGTCGAGCCGTTTTTGGGCCGTATGCCACGATGCGTATTGTTGAGCGTCAAGGTGAGTCAAAGATCGCTTTCATCACCTCCACGAAGGTTTTTAAGCTCTCTGTTGATCGAAATCGAGCCAAGCGTCGGATGCGCGAGGTCTTGCGTGGCCTTCTACCAGATATCCCACCGGGCTTGTCATTGCTGTTCATCCTGAAACCTGAGTCTAGAGACGCGGAATATGCACGACTGGTTGAAGAGGTGAAACGGATGCTGGGAAAGGTTCCGGAAGCGCTGCTCCAGCCTCCAAAAATTTCATCCCGTGGGGTGAAGCACAAAGCAAAGCTCCAGAAACAACCGAAAACAACATGAATATCCTGCACATTCCCCGAAAAGTTGGCCAAGCACTGATCGTGATGTATCAGCGTACGCTCTCATTTGATCATGGACCATTATCACGTTTTACGAAATATCAGATGTGTAAATATCATCCAACCTGTTCAGAATATGGATACCAGGCCGTGGGGAAGTACGGACTGATCAAGGGTTCATGGATGACGGGGTGGAGAATTTTGCGGTGTAACCCGTGGAGTAAGGGTGGGGAAGATCCAGTCCAATAAAAAACAGATCCGATTATCGGATCTGTTTTATCATCGCCTGATATACGTCTTCTTCTGTGATTGGTACCTCTACAACTTTGATTTTTGATCCTTGCCCTTTCAGCATATCCATCGTTGTTGGTGCGATGTCGAAGACTTCTGCTAGAAATTTGATGAGCGCATCATTTGCTTTGCCTTCAATAGGTGCTGCAGCCAAACGAACTTTCCACGCATGGCCCTCTTGTCCAACCACTTCGGTTTTAGAGGCATTGGGAACTACGTGAATCGTAACGCGTGTCATATGGTGCCAGCCTAGCAGGGATTCAGGGTTCGATCAACGGGGTTCCCTAATCCTCTGTGTAGGGTCTCCAGACAAAGACAACACCCTTCTTCGGATCATACGTTGGCAGACTGCGACCATATACTTTTCCTGAGGCGGTTTTAGCCACCTGTCCTTGTGTTTTTGTATTAATGTAGTCTTGGATTGTCATGCCCGCAGGCTTATGATCTACGCCAGAAAATGCGCCGAGACCGGGTATGGCCACTCCAGCGCCACCACCCATATCCATAAACGAGAATGGCACGTCTGGTCGCCCACCTGTATACATCATCCAGTGCGCCGAATAGCTCCCATTTGTACCACCACAGCAAGTATAGACCATGTCACCAAACTTCATGCCGCCTTTTGCTTCTGCCATAGCAAGTAGATCTTCGTCCATATGGGCCGCGATAATCATGCCTGGAAGATCTTTTACCTTATCAATGTCCTTCTCGGAGAGATACATCGTGTCAACAAATTTCTTTTTTACATTGTCATATGCTTTTGCCGTTGGAAACTTTTGAAAAGCTGGGCCTGCGCAATTGTAGAGTCTCCACGCAAAGCTACCACAGTCGCCACCAAATAATTTTTTATCCATGAAACCGGCCGCGATGGTATTTTTATATACATCGATTGCAGGCGCAGAACACTCGGGGTGCATATTGATAGCAAACTGTCCGCCACCCTTTGTTGCATACTCACCAGTTTTATTCCAAATGTCATTGCAGACCTTCGTTTCATTTGTAGCCCAAATTGTTGAGGGTAACCCTTCGGTGACATTATTACGGATAAAGTGATTCATCGCATAGCTCGCGAGTGGTGAGGCCGTAATTTGTCCGCTTGGGATAGCGGTATAACAACCCTGGCAATAGACGCAAAGCTTATTGTCTACACAAGTCTTTGACCAACCCAGCACGGCTTTTACGAGCAGCTTAATCTTTGCATTGTAGCCGGTAACGTCTTTCGTTCCTTTTCCACCCCAAGCACAATAATTATTCATATTTGCAGGGCCACCAAGAGATTTATCAAACGGAATGTCTTTGATGCTTACACGATCTTCCGGAGGTATTTCATTTGTTGGTTGTTGGCTGCTTCCGCGTGATCCGCTCGAAGACGGTTCAGAGCCAGACGATGCAGAGCGAGCTGTTGCATCCGCAGAGGCGATCGGGTCACCTGTACCATTCATTTCTAAGTAGTACTTTTCTGCGGTAATAGATTCCAGTTTGAGAGTGTTGAGTGTTACGAGGCTAGAATTTAATGCTGAAAGAATTCCATACGCACCAAATACGAGCACGAGGCCGATCAGCGCATCTTTAATCTTGCTTTTTCCCTCCGCGATATCAGGAACTGTTGCTCCAAGAACATAGAGGAAGCCGCCGTACACGATCATAATAGCCGCAGCAATGACGGAGATTGCAACAAGATATTGAAAGATTGCTGCAATATATTTTGATAAAAAGGAAACTTGGATATACCCATCTTTTTCAACAACGGGATCAAATGTGAGGCCTGGAATCGCGATATTGAGGCGAAGAGGCGCGGCAATTAATTTTGTATCAGACGGATCTCCCGTTTGTACCGGTGGCGTAGCGCTTGCTGCGAATAGCGGGACTGGGGCAAGGCAGATATATGCTATGCACAGAGCAGCAAAAAATTTTTGTATGGTCGAAATAACGAAAGACATAGCTTGATGTGCACATCATACCTTTTTTCAAGCCTCAAGAGAATTTGCGAGTGCGCCTTCGTGGGTCTACAATGTTTGTATATGAGCAATGTAATTACCTGGTTTGAGTTGCCGACGGCAGATTTTGATCGAGCGGTGAAATTTTATTCAACTATTTTAGGAAAAGAATTGACGATTATCGAACGCATGGGGCAAAAGCGCGGGGTGTTTCCGATGGACGGTGAGGGCGTTGGCGGCGATTTGGTTCCGCCAGGAAATGGGCAATTTCCATCTGCGACTGGTACGCGCGTTTCATTAAACTGCGAAGGTCATCTTGATGAAGTTGCTGGTCAAGTTGAAGCTGCAGGCGGGCACATCCTTCAACCAAAATTATCGTTGGGTGAACCAGGGTGGGTGGTGGTGATTAGTGATACAGAGGGAAATACAATCGGACTCCACAGCAAAATATAAAGAAAAGGCCCACCAGAATTGGTGGGCTCGTTGTTAGATGTCTTGATGGTTGAAATAGGAACTTGACCATCTCGTGATGCGACGCAGCGTTGAGATGTTGAGGTGTCGAGAAAGAACGCTCATGAGACCAAATAGCGCTGCGAGGCTGAACCAATACGTTGGGTAGACGTCAAGCTCGACCCAGTGCAATATATACGGTCCACAGAGCGCGAGACCGAGAGACTGAAGGAGCGACTTGATCTTCCCGATTGGATTCGCCTTCGTTTCGCTAGGCTCTTTGTCCGCTGTCAACTCGAGATGTGCGCGATACGGATGCCACGATAGTGTTTTTCGTAGTTCCGGCTTTTTCACGAAACGTCGCTTCATGCGTTCCCACACATTGAATGGGTCTCGTAGGGAGGTGCCGATGACGTCAAAGAGGATGATGCAGAAAGTAGCGGTTGTATCGATGAGTCCAGCGGACGAGATGATGCCGATGAGTGGCAGTAGCGTGAGCTTGTCGACAAGCGGATCAAGCCAAACGCCAATCCACAAATCGAGGGCACTTCTGATGATTCCCGCGTCTCGCATGGCTTTTGCCATCTTCCCATCGATCACATCGAGGCAGCAGGCTAGAACGATGATGAGGAGGCCGAAGAAAGAGCTTGTGTAATAGAACAGATAGGCGCCAACCCAGAAGATTGGGAGACGCCAGAAAGAAATCCAGTTGGGTGACAAGAATGGCAGTTGGCCGATTCTTACGAGCCAAGACTTTGGAATAGCCAGTGTGGCAATGGCTACGAGTAGTGCGGCACTGAGATAGACAAACGCTTTCAGTTCCCATGGGAGGGACTGCAGCATGACGGGTTCGTTCACGAGGTCCTCCTGGGCTGACTGCGCGGGCACTATAATCTGAAAATACAATATTAATCAATATCTAGTGACAGAGAAGCAGATCAAAAAGCCTATAATAAAAAACTCCGGTCATCGCCGGAGTTTTTTGTGGTCTGATTATTTGATGCCTTGTGTTTGAAGATTCAAGAATGGCAACGTTCCGCCTGGAATCATTTGCGCTGGAAGATGACCATCCCACTTTTCAACCGCTTTTAAATTCACGTATGATGCGCCACCTTGTTGTTGAATGGCCTCGGCTTGGATTTTAATTGCTTCTGCTTCTGCTGTGGCCTGTGCAACGCGTTGTTCAGCCTCGATCTTGATGCGCTTTAAATCGTTGTCAGCCTTTTCTGCATATTGTTGGGCAACCTGTTTTTCTTCAATGGCCTGTTCGTATGCTTCAGAGAAGGTTTCGTTGACGAGTGCATATTTCGTTACAACGAAAAGCGCTGGAACGGCTTGGCGGAATGTTGATTCAATTTCAGAAGTAACCTCGCCACGTTTTGTAAGT
Organism: Patescibacteria group bacterium; assembly: GCA_018063105.1. GTDB lineage: Bacteria > Patescibacteriota > Patescibacteriia > 2-12-FULL-60-25 > 2-12-FULL-60-25 > JAGOQX01. Next base: position 6,753 of record JAGOQX010000009.1, on the reverse strand, counting down.
AATTCTTCTGCACTGTATTTTGCAATCGTCTGTTTAACTGCAGCCTCAAGATTTGGTTGGAGAATCCGGAATTCTGCATCAAGTCCGTATTGTTGGTAGATGAGGCCAACCTCTTTTGGATCAAGATTGTAGTTTAAAACAGAGTGAATTTTCACGTTTTGCAAATCACGTGAATACGCTTCCGAACCGATGATTTCAAGTTTTTGTGTTTGAACATCCATTTTTACAACAGATTGTGCGATCGGAATGCGGAAGTGAAGGCCTGGGCTAAGAACGTTGCCCGTAAAAGCGCCCCAATTTAGGACGACGCCGCGTTCTCCGGCGCCAACCGTGACGAACGGATTAAGAATCAGAATAATAACGAACGCAACAACGGCGAGGATAAGACCAACGATGATTTTGGTATTCATATGGTTGAAAAGAATTGTATGTGTATCGCGTGAATTATGCCAGGGCTATGTTTCATAATACAAAACACCCCTTCTCAGAGAGAAGGGGTGCTGTTGGTGATTTGTTTTAGACCTTCAATTTTGCCATCAATTCGTCGTAGGACTTTGCATCTTCGCGCTTCAAGTACTTCATGAGGCGACGACGTTCACCGACCTTCTTGATCAAACCGCGGCGTGAGGAGAAGTCCTTCTTGTGCATGCGCAAGTGCTCCGTCAAATCTTTGATCTCTTCGGTCAAGATAGCGATCTGAACCTGTGGGGAACCTGTATCTGTGGCATGTGTCTTAAACTTCTCAATAACGCGCTTCTTCTTGTTGACATCGAGCATGTAATTGTCGGCTACGAGCGCCCACTACGGATCCGATGAATATGTAAGGAATTGCACATCCATCCAATCTGTAATGAGCGGCCGTACCCGGGTTCGCGCTCCATCCTGTCTTCGCCGAGGCGAAAGCTGAACGGGCGTAGGTGATTTAGTGGTGGAAAAGTACCACAAGGCGAGGAAAATGGCAAGATCTGGGCGGTATGCTACGATCGACGTATGCAAAATACGCTTGATTTTGACGTAATAATCGTGGGCGCGAGTTTTTCCGGGTTGACGCTGGCGCACCATATACCGAGTACGCTTCGTGTGTTAGTTGTGGATGCGAAGCCGACAGCGGGTGCTACGGTAGAATCAACCGGTCTGATTACGGTAAAAACAAGGGAGGAATTCAGGAGTTTTTTTCCGATCGACGAGTATATTACAAACCCGATCAATGCTATTTGTGTTGTCGCGCCAAATTTCTCTGACCATTTCATTTCTCGAACGTCAGAACCGTGGATTTATCAAACGGATACAAAAGGTCTCATTCGTCGCTTGGCGGACTCACTTCCTGCGAATGTGATATTGCGAACATCGACGGTATTTGTTGGAGTAGATAATCCTGAACAGGTAACAGCGGTTGTATTGCAAAATGCAAAAGGTGAAAGGGAGTCAGTGTCGACGCGCTTTCTTGTTGGTGCGGACGGCGGGCGTTCAAAGGTTGCGAGCGTCGTTTCCGGGTTAGATCAGAATACGAAATTTTTATTCGGTTATGAACAGGTCTTCTTTGGCAATGTCCATCTTGGCCCGCAACCGGCAGAAACGATTTACCATTATTGGTTTGGTGAATTTTCATTAGGATATGGTGGTTGGTTGTCGCCGACGATCGTGAATGGGCGAAACGCTTTTCGTATCGGATTGGCGAAGTTGATGAAAGACCGGGGAGATGCGAAACAATTGATGGATAAGTTTTTGAAGACGTTGCTTGATCGCGGCGTGATTACTGTCGATGGAGATGTGACAAAACCGGATTACGTGTTCGGCAGTATGATTCCGATCGGCGGAGCGTTGAAACGGATTTCCAATAAGAATGTATTGCTCATTGGCGACGCTGCGGGTTTTTGCGGAGCATTTGCTGCAGATGGAATTAAAGGATCGGTCGTGTCTGCGAAGGAGGCGGCAAAACTGATTCCGCGATATCTTACCGGTGAACTTGATGCAACGAAAGAGCTGTCATTAGCGATAGAGCGACACGGCGGACTCCTTGGATATTATAAACGGCAAACGCGATATCGGATGATATGGGATTTAATGAAGCGCAACCGAACGTTTACAGCTATGTACAGGATTATAGAATCGGAGAAAGATTCATTTTTGGATCAGTTTTGTGATAGCAAAGATAAGCATACAAGCTTGTCTTGGGTCGTATTAAAATGGCGACATGTGCCGGCACTTGTGAGATACGCATTTTTTATTGTGTCAGATTTTTTTGAGCGGTAAGAGCGTTTGACATTTTTCGCAAAATCTGGCAGCGGTATATAGATGGAGAACTTAAATACAGAAGCTATTTCACTGGAGCTAATTCAATCAAAGATTTATATCGTTCGTGGGGTAAAGGTGATGCTGGATCGTGATCTTGCGGTTTTGTATGGGGTGACAACGAAGGTTTTGAATCAGGCGGTGAAGCGTAACTCAGAACGGTTCCCAGAAGACTTTATGTTCGAATTGTCGCTAAGTGAAGCGGAGTCTTTAAGGTCACAATTTGTGACCTTAAAGCGGGGGCAGCATAGAAAGTATTCAACTTTCGCATTTACCGAGCAGGGCGTCGCTATGCTGTCCAGTGTCTTAAAAAGTTCGCGCGCTGCCCTAGTGAATATCCAAATCATCCGCACCTTCGTTCACCTCCGCCAACTTCTTGCCGAGCATGCCGACCTACAACTTCGCCTCGATGATCTTGAGCTTCGATATGATAAACAGTTCAAGATTGTTTTTGACGCGATGCGCCAAGTGCTCGCAGAGGACTCAACAGAAAAGCCAGAAATCGGATTTCGTTCATCGTTTTCGGACGCATGATGTATACTCTTGCAATGGCAGACCAAAAACTCGGTTCATACCTTCGTCAATATCTTGAATATCTTGAAATTGAAAAAGGACGCTCGCCGTTGACCGTGCGTAACTATGATTTTTATTTGCAACGGTTTATCACCTGGGCCAAAAATCCGATCACAAGCGATATTACAGCAGAGATGGTTCGGCAATATCGGTTGTATCTGAATAGACTCACAGATCCGAAGCGCGGGACGTTGAAAAAGTCTACGCAAAACTATCACTTGATTGCACTTCGATCCTTTTTGAAATATCTCGCGCGAAATGACGTTGTGACGTTGGCATCGGAAAAGATTGAGCTTGCACGACACTCACCAAAAGATCCGTCATTTTTGGAAGCGACGGATTTGAATCGATTGTTGGAAACGCCAGAGCACACAAAGTCGCCACTGATTGTTCAGTATCGCGATAAGACAATTCTTGAGCTTCTATTTTCAACCGGGATGCGTGTTTCTGAGCTTGCCTCATTGCGAAAAGATCAGATCGTGCTGAAGCGAGATGAGTTTTCTGTGAGAGGAAAAGGGGATAAGACACGCGTGGTATTTTTGTCACATCAGGCAAAGCACTGGCTGAAAGAATATCAACAGCTTCGTCGCGACGATTCGCCATTCCTCTTCGTCCGACATGATCGAGCAACTCCAAACGGTGATCCAACGCCACTCACGCCAAGATCCATTGAACGTCTCGTTCATCGATATGCGGTAATGGCAGGAATCCCGAAGCACGTGTCGCCACATACGCTGCGTCACTCGTTTGCGACGGACCTCCTTATGAACGGTGCTGATATTCGTAGTGTCCAGGCAATGCTCGGTCATGCCTCAATCACAACGACCCAGATTTATACGCACGTCACAAATCAGCAGCTCAAAGAAGTTCACCAGGCATTTCACGCAAAAAGACGCGAAAAGGACGAGTAACTCGACGTTCTGTGAGTGATGTTCTATGATCTACGCGCATGTCCTGGTAGTTCAATGGAAGAACGCCAGCCTTCTAAGCTGGTCATGAAGGTTCGATTCCTTCCCGGGACACCACGTAAAAAGCCCTAGCTATCTTATAGCAAGGGCTTTTTACGTGCCCCGTGATGCGAAGCATTTTTACGGGGCTACCTATTGATTCGCTGTCGTTCACGTGACACGTCGGTCGCGACCGACGTGTCGTGGCACAGCCATTTTTTGAATGTATTTCTATATTTCGCCCCCAGATCTTGCAAAGAGTCCCATTTCGCGTTATTCTCCGATCACGAAAAACCATGGTGGCTATGGTGTAGAGGTAACACAGCGGGTTGTGGTCCCGTTATCAAGGGTTCGATTCCCTTTAGCCACCCCACGAAAATCCCTCGTAAAATCGAGGGATTTTTGTATGCCTCTAACGATAGTTAGAACTGGATGTTACTATTCATTCAATATGTTTGAGTATCAAAATGGCAACGCAGAAAATACGGCAGCTCAATCAGATCAAAAGGAGAACCAAAAAGAAATAGTGCTTGATGAAAATACGGCTTTACGATTTTGTGATTTAGAGTCTTTTAACCCACGTCCATCAACCAAAGAAGCATTACCGCTACCGAATTCATTACAAAAACTTATTCATGAAGGGAGAAACAATCAATGTACTGAAGCCGAGGATATACGACCAATGCTTGAATTTATTCAGAGCTATTTGAAAAGTGAGGTTGGGAAGAAACTCTTAGGAGCATCTGATGCTCTGTCGATCGAAGTGATGACGCCAGGAGTGGCAGTAAAATTTTGCGTGGCCTTGGTGGCATCACTCGCAAAATATGCTTATCATGAATTACCCAATGCAAGAGATATATCAGAGAGATATGCTCCTACGAAAGCAGATACGAAGTCGGCATCAGCTTTATTATCTGAGAGTTTGGCTCACCATGATGATGTATCTTGGGCTGGTTTGGGAGTGTGTCGTAACTTCGCAAGATCCGTAAAAGTTGTATTTGAGGCGATGCGTAGAATGAATAAAGGACTGAATAATACTCACTGCGCGTATGTGTGGGGATATGACTATAAGCAGAAGAGCGAATTCGTGTCTAAACAAAATATTGCAACAGAAGAGGCGCACGCATGGAATATTTTTATTTCGCTGAATGAGCCCGCCCAAGCTTCTTTAACCATCGTGGATGCAACTTGGGCTGAGTTTGATGCGGAAGAAGGCTCATTAAAAAAAGCCGACTATACAGGCACGCGTATGGTGCCTCTCATGGAGACGTGTTCAAAATATGCCAAAAATCCAGAAACAGCTCTTTCATGCCTAAGGTATTTTGACAATATTATTGCAAAACACAAATCGATTTTAGAATCCATGCAGCATGAGGCTGATCATCTTTGTGCTACAAAACGTGGAGCTGCTTGTCTTAAAGCGCGTCGCTCTTTACAGAGAGCGATTGATTTTCAAGATTATTATTTATGGAAAAGTTACAGCATTTTTATTGATTTTCGAAGAAGAAATAAAGATACGGTACTACCCACTTTTCATGCGCTTCGTGATGCATTTCCTGGCTATCAAAAACGTTTCAAAAATGAAATAGGAAGATGGGCAATTACAGAGCTACCATTATCTGACAACGGCGGTCTTATTTCTCTAGAGACTGCCGTAGCTACAATTCTAGATCAGAAAAAATGGTCTTATCTTCTTCGGTCTTGGCGTTCACAACCCTCCATATTTGTTCGGTGTGTCCTCGATGAACTTGCTAAGCGTCCTAATTTTCCTGATCTACTTAAAAAAGAGACCGATTTGCGAATGATCGTTCGAGAAGTGCGACCCGAGTTATTGCCCCCATTTGACCCGCGAGAATATCCTGCGGATTTTGATGAGTTTAAATCTCTTCTTAAAGTATCTGTCTTTTTGAAGAAACATCTTGCTCGATATATTCGAGCCAAATATTCAGCGAGCTCTCTCCATCACTTACGACCAGAAGATGTTATACCCATCGATGAGATGGCTCGTAATATTTTGCTTTCTATTGATCGAGTAGAGGCAGAAGATTTAATGAGATCTCACGATACTTTTTCTTTGATGACTCACTTTGATGAGCTGTATTCGCAATTGAAAAAAAGCCGGATGCACGGTAGTAGCTAATAATAAATCGAATTCACCCTTGTAAGAAATAGTGATTAATCGGGTAGGGTGCTATGTCGCAATCGACGCTATTTCCCGTACCTCCAAGTCTGGAATATAAATCGTCGCATCATTTATCCTCGCAAAAACAGTTCTCACTTCCTCAACCACGGCACCCCACGAAAATCCGATCTCGTAAGGGGTCGGATTTTGGTATAAAGTCATCTGCATGAAACCACACACAAACCCTGAACCGCCAGACGAGTTACTGCGCCAGTTTGATAAGGAAGAAAACGAAATCGAACCTCGCACACGGCAATGGATGTGGGATCATCCAGAATACGAGCCATATCATGCCGTGGGCACAATATGGCTTATCAACGGACTGGGGCACGTTTGTTTTTCCAAACGGTCAGAGCACCTGAAAGGCAGTCCAGGAAAATGGCAAACCATGTTTGGTGGCAAAGTTCCGGTCGGTTCCACATTCCGTGAAACGGCTATTCGAGAATTAGAGGAGGAGGCTGGTATTGTTCCCGATCCCGACAGATTATTTCTTGTCGAAGAAACAAAACGAGCCGCTCGATACATTTATCCGTTCGATGGCGATACCGCCGATCTCCATTTCAACGATGGAGAGATTGTGGAGGCGCGTTGGATGACACTTGATGAATATCGTGTGGAAGAAAAATCGCAGCCAGAGCTTTGGTGTAATCCGATCAAACCTCATCAAGAAGCATTGATCCGCGAATGGATTGCTCAGAACTGTCATTAGCGAAGCGGATAGTCAGGGATAAACGAACACAGTGGCAGATTCTCTATAGC
>JAGOQX010000031.1 GCA_018063105.1 Patescibacteria group bacterium | reverse complement strand
TCTCTACGCGGGTGGGGATCTAGTTCATGGGATCAAACTCGCATCCGTCGGAATCCATCGTCCGTGGCGTGTGCAGCGCATGATTCGGTACGGTATGAAGCGGCTCAATGAGATCGAGAAAGGAAGGTACTCATGATCCAGATTCGAAAGCCGGACGATTTTCATGTTCATTGGCGCGAAGGTGAGATGTTGAAACGGGTCGTTCGGTATACCTCGTCGCAGTTTGCGCGTGCGCTCGTGATGCCGAACTTGAAGAAACCGGTTGCAACGGCTGAGGACGTTCTTCGGTACAGGGCAGAGATTGATCGCAGTTTGTCCTGCCGATGTGAACCGCTCATGACGATCAAGCTGCTGGATACGACCACGCCTGAAGAGATTCGTGAAGCTCAACGTGCGGGTGTGGTTGCGGCAAAGCTCTATCCTCGTGGAGTTACGACGAATTCCGAAAATGGTGTTGGTGATCTTGAATCGCTTCGTCTTCGTGAGGTGCTTCGTGAGATGCAGCAATGCGATATGGTCCTTTCCGTTCATGGAGAGTGGCCAGAGTCGTACTGCATGGATAGCGAGGCGCTATTTCTGCCGTGGCTCGAATATACAGCGTATGCGTTTCCAGGTTTGCGAATCGTGTTGGAGCACGTGACGACGGAGTCTGCTGTGCGTACGGTCATGGCGCTACCGAATACGGTTGCAGCAACGGTCACGGCGCATCACCTTGCGATGACAACGGACGATGTGGTGAGGGGAAAGCTCCGACCGCACAACTACTGTGCGCCGATCGCGAAACGGCCTGGCGATCGCGAGGCCCTGTGGAATGCGATCGGTCATCCGAAGTTCTTTTTTGGCAGTGACTCGGCTCCGCATGCACGAGAAGCGAAAGAATGCGCTGAAGGGTGTGCAGGGTGTTTCACAGCGCCGTTCGCGATGCAGCTTCTCGCAACGATGTTCGATGAACGCAAGAAGCTCGATCTCCTCGAACGGTTCACGTCTGAGTTCGGTGCCGTGTTCTACGGTTTGCCTCTGAACACGGATAGCCTTCGTCTCTGGCGGAGGCCGATGCGCATTCAGAGGAGATATGGCACGGTCATTCCGTTCTGGGCCGGTGCGCTCCTTCAGTATTCGCTCATTCCGTAAATAAACTCCCCGCTATGCATGAGCAAGCGGGGAGTATTTCTTTGTTGATTACGGAGTGGTTGAAGTTGGGGTTGCTACTTCATCTGCTGGCATCAGAGATGATTCTATCGACTGGATAACTTCCATAAATGATCTTGCATCTGTTGGTACGATAACTGGACCTGCCGTGTCCTTTTTTAAGTTGATAGCACCTGTGTACGTGATTGTATCTTTGCTCGTTATTTTGCAACTTGTGACAAATGTTTTCTTATATGTCGTTGTGCATGTTTGATGTGGCTGAGTCACACTTCCGCCCACCTCAATGCGTTGAATCAAATGTGATCGTGTATCGATATTGATAGCGAGACGTGTAGCGGAAACGATTTGGCGAAGTTTAATATATCGAGCATTGACTTCTTTGATAGAATCCGATTTAAAGCTACGAGCCATTGCGGATAGTGCTGGTTTTTTTCGAATTGCAGCTAGTTCATCGTTTTGCATCTTTGAGATAAACGATGGATTTATTTTTGCTCTAACACGCATGATCGGTGCTCCATCCGCACTCACGCTATTTTTTTCAACGCCAAGGAATATCAAGGGTGCTGATTTTCCAAAGATTCTTTTAACAAGTGAATCAAGTGATGATGGGTTGAGTAGCTCTTTGCTAAAGGTGCTATCTGATGAATTACTATTCATCATTGGAAGTTCTGAGAGGTCGATGCTGATCCATTGGTTTACAAACATCTTCAGCGCATCTGTTGCTTGAGCCGGAAGCCCGAGGCCATCAGTAATAGCAGTTGGAAGTTCATGAAGACGGATATACATTGTTTGACCCACTCTTTTCCAGTCAAGTCTTATTGGTGAGGTTAGCGAAGGGATGGTATTTGGATCCTTTGTTGTAGTTTGAAATGTGTCGATCGAAACCGTTCCTTCATTTTGGGTGTTGTTCGAAACACCTGAAACGATGCGTTCCATGAGGCTAAATTGTGCTGACCCGGTTGTTTTAAAATATCCTTTTGCCACTGGCTTGGAGACGAAATTCAGTTTGAGCGTTCCATCAACAGTCACCGGAGTGAGCGCGAGGGAATTCATGAGCGATGTCGTCAATTCTTGTTGTGGTGATGCGGCGAAGACGAATGACGGCACGGTACAGAGAACGGCGGCAACTCCAATGGATCGCCGAATAGATGAAGGTAGATGCATATGCCGATAGAATAGCACATCTCGACAGTTCCGCAGATCCTCTATATGCTAAGGCTATACCCGTGTTTTCGGGGCAATTTGCGTATGCAAGACAAAATCATCATTAAAGGGGCTCGTGAGCATAATCTGAAGAATATTTCGTTGGAACTTCCTCGAAATAAGATGATTGTGTTTACCGGCGTTTCCGGCTCTGGAAAGTCCTCCTTAGCGTTCGACACGATCTTCGCCGAAGGTCAGCGTCGCTACGTGGAGTCTCTTTCTGCGTACGCCCGCCAATTTTTGGGGCAAATGGATAAGCCAGATGTCGATGAAATCGAAGGATTGTCGCCAGCTATTTCTATTGACCAAAAAGCCCACAGCGCAAACCCACGATCAACGGTTGCAACCATCACTGAAATCTACGATTATCTTCGCGTCCTTTACGCCCGCATTGGTCATCCGCACTGTCCGATTGATGGTGAACCAATTCGCAAGATGACAATTGATGAAATTGTTGATGTTGTTTTAGATCGAACGGTTGCGATTCATACGGACCCGGCGTTGATTAAAAAAACAGCGTCAAAGAAAAAAACGTTTACGAACGAGATCGTGATACTTGCGCCGATCGTTCGCGGACGAAAAGGGGAGTATCACCAATTGTTGCAAGACCTGTATCAGGCTGGATTTTTGGAAATCCGATTGGATGGTCAATGGCACTCGCTTCGAAAGCCAATTGATCTGACGCGATATCAGCAACACACGATTGAGCTCGTTGTTGATCGCGTGCCGTTAGCGTGGCCGGTGGAGAATAATAAAAATCTTCGTTCACGTGTGAGTGAGGCAGTTGAAACTGCTCTTGATCGAGGAAAAGATACGGTCATCGCGATATTGGATGATGGCTCGGAGCATCTGATGTCTTCAAAATTTTCCTGTCCAACGCACGATTTTGCGTTTCCAGAAATCGAACCACGTCTCTTTTCCTTCAATTCGCCGTATGGCGCTTGTCAGTCATGTAATGGTCTTGGGACAAAAGAAATTTTTTCAGAAGAGCTGTGTGACGCCTGTCACGGTGATCGATTGCGTACCGAGGCATTGAACGTGCTGATTGGAAAAAAGAGCATCGTGCAGGTCACATCAATGACGATCAACACAGCATTGGATCATCTGCAACATCTGCACATGACGAAGAATGAGGCTGCGATTGCAGAGCCGCTCATGAAAGAAATTTTTGCGCGTCTTCAGTTTTTGCTTGATGTCGGATTGCACTATTTGACGTTGAATCGCATGGCCGGTTCATTGTCTGGCGGTGAAGCGCAGCGCATCCGTCTCGCTTCACAAATTGGTTCACGCCTTGTTGGAGCATTGTATGTGTTGGATGAACCGACGATCGGGTTGCATCAACGCGACAACGCGAAATTGGTTCAGACATTGGAGAAGCTACGTGACGCGGGAAATACGATCATCGTCGTTGAACATGATGAAGACACGATCTCGGCCGCAGATTATCTTGTTGACATCGGTCCTGGTGCCGGTCGTCATGGTGGTGAGGTTGTTGCGGCTGGTGCGATGCCACAGGTTTTGCAGAATAAGGAAAGCCGAACGTGCGGATATCTGCGCGGTGATTTAGCGATACCGCAGCATTCAGCTCGGACAGATGCATCAACGTTTATCACGATCAAAAAAGCGGCGGAGAATAATTTGAAAAACATCACGGTGAAAATTCCATTGAAGCGATTTGTTTGTATCACGGGTGTATCAGGTTCTGGAAAGTCAACGTTGCTCATCGACGTGTTGTATCGCGCGATGGCTCAGCGCTTGAACGGATCAATGGCAAAGCCTGGAAAGCACGCATCAATTGAAGGGATTGATTGGGTTGATAAAGTTGTTGACGTTGATCAATCCGCCATCGGTCGCACACCGCGCTCTAACCCAGCGACGTATACCGGTATTTGGGATCATGTCCGCGAATTATTCTCGTTGACCGCCGAAGCTCGAATGCGAGGGTATAAAGTTGGACGATTTTCATTCAACGTTCCTGGCGGTCGATGTGAGCACTGTGAAGGTCATGGTCAAGTCGCCATCGAAATGCATTTCTTGCCGACTGTGTACGTCCCATGTGACGTATGCAAAGGAAAACGATTTGATCGCGAAACGTTGGAGGTGAAATATCGCGGAAAAAATATCAGCGACGTGTTGCATATGACGGTCGAAGAAGCGGACGCCTATTTTTCCGATATTCCTCCGATTCACGATAAGACGAGAATCTTGATGGAGGTTGGTCTTGGGTACATCCAACTCGGACAACCGGCAACAACGTTGTCTGGTGGAGAAGCGCAACGCATCAAGCTCGCAACAGAACTCGCGCGTCGAGATACGGGAAAGACGTTTTACTTGCTAGACGAGCCAACGACGGGCTTGCATTTTGATGACATTAAAAAATTACTCGAAGTCTTACAAAAACTCGTAGCCCGCGGCAATTCAGTCGTTATTATCGAGCACAACCTCGACGTTATTCGAAATGCGGATTGGATCATCGACATGGGTCCGGAAGGTGGAGATGGGGGAGGGAAAGTCGTGGCAGAAGGGACGCCGAGGGAGATCGCGCAGAAGGCGAGTAGCGTGACCGGGGAGTTTTTGAAGCGGTATTTTAAGAAGTAAGGAATACGGGGCAAGTGTGTTATACTTTGCCCAATATGCGACGCTTCCCGCTCGATGCATTTTTTGAAGTAAAAATGTTTCTTCAAAAAAAGGTTTTTTTGAAGAAACTTGGGTTTATTGGTCTCATAGGCTGTCTGTTGATGACATCGATGTTCTCTGGGGTGTCACAGACGCTTGCTACGGATACGCCTTCATTTGCAGCCCCTTCTTATACAAATGCTGAAACTCAGCCAGATGGTATTACCGCAGCTGATTTTAATGGAGATGGAAAGACGGATGTTGCGACGACGAATTTTGGCTCCGGAACAATTTCCGTATTAATTTCAGATGGTGCCGGTGCTTTTGCGACGGCGGTTTCATATGCAGTTGAAACAAGTCCAATTGGTATTACGACGGCATATTTGAATGGTGACGCGCATTTAGATTTAATTGTTGCGAATTACGGTTCAGGAAGCATTTCCGTCTTGCTTGGTGTCGGTAATGGCACGTTTGGTGCTGCAACAAATTATTCAACTGGTATTGGAACAAGTCCTGGGTTTATGGCAACAGGTGATTGGGATGGCGATGGCTTTGTGGATTTGGCTGTGGCCTTAACAACTGGAGTAGTTACTTTTTTGGGAAATGGTGATGGTACTTTTGATGCAAAAGTATTAGCCGCGACATTTGGCGCCGGCGCTGTCGGAGTCGTGGGTGAAGATTTTAATGGTGATGGAAATATAGATTTGATGATTAATGCAGGAGATGCCACAGTTGTGATGGAGGGTTCAGGCACTAGTATTTATTCCGATAACGGATCTCCGTTTCATGACCCTGTTTCGTTAGATGCTACGATTGCTTCAAAATATTTGATGGACGCAGCTGATATTAACGGTGATAGTAAAAAAGATCTTGTTGTCGGACGATACAATGGAACTCCTGTTAGTACGATTGCTGTCTTTATAAACACGAGTTCCGGTGGAGGTTTTTCTTTTGCTTCTCCGGTTGAATATAGTGTGCCGGCAAGTAGTAATCCGACACACGCAAGGTTCGTAGATCTGAATGGAGATGGATTTTTGGATATTGCAGCGACGTTATTTGCGGGTGATGGCGTCTCTGTGTTTATGGGCGTTGGTGATGGTACATTTGGAGCAAGAACGGATTTTAGTCTTGCGGTGGGTTCAACACCAATTTCATTAGCGTATGGATATTTTGATGCCAACACATCGCCTGATTTAGTGGGTTCGAATTTTGGAACCGGAAAAGTATCGTTGTTGTTAAATCTTCTTCCGCCCGGTCCAATTCGGTGGGATGGTGGGGGTGATGGGACAACGTGGCAGAGCGCGGGAAATTGGACCACGGATACAGTGCCGACTGCATCTGATGCTGTAACAATTACAGGTGATGTTAGTGTGACGGGAAACGGAACGTTGAATTTTTCTACATTGACCATTGGTGGTGCTTCAACGGGAACGTTGACATTAACTGGTTCAATTGGAACTGGTACAAATGTAACGATTGATTCTACGGGGACCTTAATACAAAGTTCATCGTCTACGCAGACACTATCGGGTGCGTTGACCGTTAAATCGGGAGGAGTACTAACCCATACGGCGAATACCACGGCACATGACTATAGTGTGAATTTTTCTGCAGCGAGTGTAGATGTTCAGTCAGGAGGATCTGTTAATGTGGATGAAAAAGGATATTCTGGGTTTACCGGGAGTGGTACGGATGCAAGAGGAAATGGTCCGAGTGGAGGACGCTCTCATTATGCGGCAAGTGGTGGCGCGCATGGGGGCGATGGTGGAAGTGCATGGATGTTTGGTCCGACGACAGAAGTGATTGGTGGAACAGGATATTGTGATCCAACAGATGTCCTTACGATGGGTTCTGCGGGTGGGCCATATCTCAATCAAAATTATGTTGTGGGAAAAGGAGGAGGATTGGTTAGGTTAACAGCGTCTGGAACAATAACAATTAATGGAAGTATTACGGCTAAGGGTGGTGTTGGAGAGGTGGGTGGTTATGGTCCAGCGGGTAGTGGTGCTGGAGGGGGTATTAATATTACCGCAAATGTCATTTCTGGTACGACCCCTGTGTTATCTGTCGATGGTGGTGTGCCTGCTGGAACTGCTACAGGAGCTGGGGGTGGGGGGTGTGTAAAGATGCAATACACTGATACGAGCGCAGTTACATCGTCTAATGTCTCTGCGATTGGTGGAATAGGAGCGGGTTTAACCAATCGGGGTGGTACGGGTATTGTGTATTTTCAGCACGCATCCGATGCTCCGAGTGTATTTGTTGTTGGAAGTGGCGGCAGTATGGCATCCACTACGCAGAGCGGAAATAATTTCAATGTTGCTTCGATAACGATCGATGGGAACGCTCAGTATGTGATCTCAAGTGGAAAAGCTTTAACTCTAAGTAGTGCTAATCCTTTATTGGGGAGTTCAAGCGGTACCATATCAATTTTCGGTACACTTACGCCAAGCGCTACGACGACTTTAGGTAATGTCACAATTTCTGTTGAGTCTGACGGTACATTAGGTACTCAATCGACACTAAATATTGCAGATACTGCTACTCTGATTCTAAGAAATGGTGCCTTACTCTTTACGCCGGTTACAACATTGAATTCAAGTGGTACTTTGGATATATATTATGGAGGGACTTCTGGTCTTGATGCAGCTGTAGGTTTGAATATCGGCCAATCAACAACAACCCTGTATAATTTTTCAACATCTACAGCATTGTCTCTGGGTTCATTATATATAGGTGGAACCGGTACATTAACGCACGCGGCAAATACGAGTACGACAGCGAGCGTTATAAATATTTCCGCAGGTTCAATGATGATAGATCTTGGTGGAAGTGTTGTTGTAAGCAGTCGTGGTTTTTATAGCGCTATAGATGGGAATTCCCAGGCGTATGGTCCAGGCGGTGGTTATGATCGGAGCGGTGGAGGTCATGGTGGGGCTGGAGGTAGCGCAGGTGGGGCTGGCGGAGTTGCGTATTGCGATGCATTGAGCGCTGTTGAAACTATGGGTTCCTCTGGTGGGAACTATTATGGTCGTGACGGATGGTCTGCTGGAGGAGGGCTCGCTATGTTTACCGTGTCGGGACGGACAACGATTAATGGTTCAGTGTTTGCAAATGGGCAAAATGGATATAATACAGGATGGTGGGGAGAGAATGGTGCCGGTGCTGGTGGAGGAGTAAATATCAGAACGAATCAAATTGCAGGAAATCCAACAAGTTTTTCTGTAGTAGGTGGTAATGGAACCGGAAATGGTGCATCTGGTGGTGGTGGATGTGCTCGTATTGTATATGATACGGACGAAGGATTTAACACATCTGCAGTTTCAGTTGCTGGTGGTACGGGTGGAGCAAATAGTGGAGGCGCAGGAGCTTATGTATTTACTCTCTCCAACTCCGCTCCAACCGCCTCCTCATACATCGGCCCAACTCAATCCTCCCTCTCCGCCGTCACCGTAACCTCCACAATCGCAGATGCAGACTCGAACGCAACAATCCTCGGCGTGCAATACTCCACAAACAACTCAGACTGGGTCAACGCCACCATCGCAACAGCCTCAGAAAACAGTGAAGGAAATGGTGTCACAACCTCATCAGGTCGTATCTCTGGTATTGACACAGACAACGATGGAAGTATTGACCTCACCTTCGCCTGGGATGCGGCCACAGATCTTCCAAACACAGAAGACTCATCCGTCTATCTCCGCATCACTCCAAATGATGGAACAGCATCTGGAACAGCGAGAACTTCTGCTGCATTCAATCTTGATACAAAGTCTCCCGTTGCTCCAGGTGATCTCTCAATCAACACAACCTCAACGCAATCTGTCACCTTCACCTTTGGTTCAGCGGCCACAGACGACAACTTCAAAGAATACGCAATCTACTACAAACTCGGTGCCTCGGGTGTCGCAGTCTCAGACTCCTCCTTCACCTCATCCACTGATGCAGATCTTGGCGCCATTGATTTCAATTCAACTGCAACCACACAGCTCTCAGGTCTCGCAACCTCAACTCAATACGTTGCCAACATCTGGGCATATGATGATATTGGTCATTTGACTCCGGCAGCCTCAGAGATCGCTTTCTACACCCTCGCAGATGCTCCAGGCACTCCAACCGTCACAGCTTCATCCTCTGCAACGATTCTCCATCTCACCATCGACAAAGCCTCAAATCCAAACACGAGCGCTG
>JAGOQX010000030.1 GCA_018063105.1 Patescibacteria group bacterium | reverse complement strand
CCGCAAGGTACCGGGGGTTCGAATCCCCCCCTCTCCGCCACGTAAAAACCCCATCTACAACGTGGGGTTTTTACGTGCCACGTGGCGCAAAAAAAAGATATTCACCTGGTGCGCTTTACGTGGCTCCCCGTTCGATGGATTTCACGTGTCCCGTCGGTCGCGACCGACGGGACGTGCCACAACCAAAAGACTCCAAGAACAAACAACGCATCAATCACCCAACACAGAAAAACTCTTCACCAAAGTAACCTTCATGGTTATACTGTATTGGCATTATTCTTATCCGTTTGTCTGATACACAAACAACACTCAATAGCCTGTATGATGAAATGCTCAGTGTGTGGCGTCGAGATGCTCGATGGTGAACCTCATTGCCCAACGTGTGAGTCACACCCTTCAATGACCTGTAATGAAGCTGCCTGCGACTGCACCGAATGCAGCACCAAGGTTGCCTCAGAAGAAGCTGTGTGCGATGAGTGCGGAGGTGTCGCAGCGTTGTAAATTTTCAGCATATCAAAAAACCACGACATATTGCCGTGGTTTTTTGTTTAGATTTCTTTACTTCTTCAAAATACCATCGATCATTGTCGTGAACTGTGACAATGGGACGGCACCTTCAACTAATGTTCCGTTCACAAATGTTCCAGGCGTTCCTTGAACACCAGCGGCTGAACCTTCTTGCATCTGTTGATTGACTTTTGCAGCGTATTTGTCTGAATCAAGACAGGTCTTGAATTTCTTTTCATCCAAACCAATCTCCTTCGCGGCAGGGACCAATCTGTCCAAAGCAAAACCCGTACCATTTGATGCTGTTTCCGTAAAGATCTTGTCGTGATATTTCCAGTATGCGTCGTTTCCACCAACTTCAGCTGCGCATTCTGCTGCCTGTGCCTCCTTCATTGCATTCTGGTGGAATGACAATGGGTAGTTTCGGAAAACTAATCGCACATCGTTTGGATATTGCTTCATGACCTGATTCATAACCTCGAAGTGACGTTTGCAGAATGGACATTCAAAATCTGAATATTCCACCAACGTGACCTTTGCATTCTTTGGACCCTTAATATGATCAACCTTTTCATCAACCGGCTTCATTGGACCGGCTGCAGCTGCTGGAGCGGATGGTTGAGCTGCTGGTGCGGCGGCGGATGGAGCTGCTGGTGCGGCCGCTAATGCAGCGCTTCCAGTCCCCAAAGCCAAACCACGACCTGATGCAATTGACCAAACGACAAAGACTAATGCGAGCGTCGTACAAGAAGCGACACCAGCGAACAAACCTAATAAAAACATTGTCTTCGGAGGACCGTTGAATGGACCCACCCCACCTGCTACCGGTTCGTGCGAATTTTCAGTTAGCATGTTCATAGATACTAAGTTATTAAGGTACTAAAAATAGTACAGGCGGCGTATTCTCAGGTCGAGATCAAAGTCAAGACCCCGCGAGTGCAGATTTCAAGATCCGATCCCATTCACTCGAAGGAGCCGGGCCTGTGCGACGGATATTTCCGATAAAAAACGTTGGCGTAGCCTGAACACCGTTCCGATCACCCTCTGTCTTATCAGCCTGAATCTTGTTCTGATATCGATTGGCAGCAAGACAGGATGCGAATGAATCCCCATTCATGCCTAATGATACGGCATATGTTTTAAATAGATCTCCCGGAGCTGCTAATCCAGACCATTCTTGTTGTTTTTCATACACCACATCGTGGTATTCCCAAAACTTTCCCTGCTCTTCAGCGCATCGAGCGGCATTGGCAGCAACTACGGCATTCTTATGCGTCGGAAAGAGTGGATAATCATTCCAAACAAATCGAACCTTGTCGCCGTATGTTTTCATGGCATATTGCAAGCCGGGTTCTGCATCGCGACAGGCAGGACATTGCAGATCGCTAAACATTCGAACCACAACCTTGGCCTCACCAGGACCTTTTGCCGGATCATTATCATCAGAAAACGATAAATTGGTTTCGGGAATATCACTCTGACTGCTCTGTGGCGTTGGACCAGCTAATATGGCCCAGATAATTCCAACGATGCATAACAGGATCAGAATTCCAATTCCTCCTACCAATACCAATTTTGTTCGCTCTTCATTCATACAGTCATTTCACGTGATAAAGGATAATTTCTTGTGCCATCAGTGTGACACGTTCTGCGTTTTTGGCAAATTCACCAACCAAATACCCAGTCCAATTAAAGGAATGCACAGCCATTGTGTTGGTGTTAATCCATAGTATCGAACATCAGCGACCCGATACGTGTCGAGCCACAGTCGTGACACACTGTCGAGAATGATAAAGGCACCGAAGAAAAAACCGGGCGGGCGTTTTCGGAGGTTCAATATCAAAAAGATGAAACCAATCACAAACCCGGTGATAGATAAATACAACCCAAGATCATGGCGCGATTGACCGTCCGGATATTTCACGGCAAGAGCAAACGATGATAACGTTCCAGGATGATCGTGAATCAAAAAGCATCCGATACGTCCGATACCGCAGCCCCATGGGACGCCCCAGATCAACGTGTCTGCATACGCCAAAAAATCCAACGAACGACGACGCGTGAGCCACGCAAATACACCGGCACAGGCTAGAAACGCGCCTTCAATGGCAAACCCCGGACGACGCGGGTCAAGGATGTCTAACGGAAACTGAATGTAATGACCGGGGTCGTACAAGACAACGTGAAAGAGACGCGCACCGATGAATGCGGCAACAAATAACCAGAACGAAAGGTCCCAAACCTGTTTCTCATTTAATCCCTTTACACGAGCACGACGAGCCGCGATCCAGGTTGCTGTAAGATATCCGATTGCAACAAACGTCCCCCATGTCCGAAATGGAATGGAGCCAATGTGCCAGATTTGGGATTCAAAGTATGGGAACATATTTTTTTGTCATTCCGACTAAGGAGTCTGACGACGCACGGAGGAATCGCTTAGTGCCCGATGGCTGAACTAAGGGATCCCTCGGCTTCGTCAAACTTCGCTCGGGATGACACAAAACAAAATGCTACATCACATTTAACGTCTTCAAGGCTCGTTCAAATTCATCGAGGGCTTGCCGTGCCTGTCGCTCTGTGATTTGTGAGGATGAATCATGAGCAAGCTGATTTCGCAGTTTGTGCGCCCACCATACGTTTTGGAGTTTTGGATATTTGTAACACGCAACCTTCAACCGTTCGCCAAGCGTATCGCCCGGCATCATCATTGATTTTAATCCGCTGTCTAACAATGTATCCGCTTCAAGCAACGCGAGCTTTGCACCCATCAATCCTTGCGTACTCGTCTTTCGCACTTCAACCCATCGTCGCGCCATTTCTTCTCGTGTCATTCCGATCAGTTCCGGGCGCATCAGGAACTTTTTCAGCCTCATGAGGAGCCAAGTAAAAACAAACAGAACCACGATCAACGTGATCGGGATCACAACATACATCCACGAAGGTGTCGATGCGATAGCCGAGTTTAACTCGGGAGTGGAGACGATATAATCTTCCATACTATTTTGCGTTTTCTTCAAAGACACGTGCAACAGCAAGAACGGTCGCTTCATCAAACGGACGCCCTGTCAGATGCAACCCAACCGGAAGACCTTCGCTCAATCCACACGGAACAGAGATTGCAGGAAGACCGGCAACATTCACGCCAACCGTAAAAATATCTTCCAAGTACATGGCGAGTGGATCAGCGGTTTTTTCTCCGATCTTAAATGCAACGGTCGGTGCTGTTGGTGTGAGCAAGATATCGACGTCGTGTAGTGCGGATTCGTACGCACGACGAATGAGCGTCTGCACACGTTTTGCTTTCACGTAGTAGGCATCATAATATCCGCGAGACAACGCGTATGATCCCAACATGATGCGGCGACGAACTTCTGGACCAAATCCTTCGGCGCGTGATTGCGTGTACGTTTCAAATAATGGCAAATTCTCTTTTCTAAGGCCGTACCGCATTCCATCAAATCGCGCGAGGTTTGCAGAAACTTCGCACGGCATCAACACGTAATAAACGGCCAGGGCTTCATCAACGTACGGCAAATCAACCTCTGTGATCGTTGCTCCCATTGATTCCAGCACCTTCACCGCATTCATCACATCTTCTCGCACGCCATCAGACATCCCCTCTCCCCAAGCTTGGCGAGGTAACCCAATTCGTAATCCAGCAAGACGTTCTTTCCACTCTGGAACAAATGACGGGCAAGCTGTTGTTTGATCAAGTGAATCCTGTCCCTGAATGGCCTGAAGAAGGATAGCTGCATCTTCAACCGTTTTTGTCATTGGCCCAATTTGATCTAATGATGACGCCATTGCGATCAGTCCAGATCGCGAAACGCGACCGTACGTTGGCTTCAATCCAACCACGCCACAGAACGCTGCGGGCTGACGAATCGAACCACCGGTATCAGACCCGAGGGCACCGAGACAGAAATGAGCTGCGACCGCGACCGCACTTCCTCCAGACGATCCTCCCGGCACACGCTCTGGATCACGTTGGTGATGTGTTGGGCCGTACGCAGAATGTTCCGTGGATGAACCCATCGCAAACTCGTCCATATTGGTTCGTCCCAAAATCACAGCGCCCTGTGCTTTCAACTTTCGCGTGACTGTGGCATCGGAAGCAGCAACGTGCGTTGCCAACATTTTGGACCCAGCTGTCGCCTTATGACCTTGAAATAAAATGTTGTCCTTGATCGCAAGCGGGATACCATCCAACACACCAAGACGCTCACCACGAGCACGGCGTTCATCCGATGCGCGTGCTGCTGCCAACGCATCCTCTTCAAACACTTCAAGAAATGCATTCAATGCACCGTTCAAACTTTGAATCTCATTCAGACACGCTTGCGTCAAATCCAGAGAAGAGATCTCCCCTGCATCCAATTGAGATCGGGCTTCTGTGATCGTTAATTCGTTTAATCGTTTTGCCATAAAAAAGTGTGCGATTATTTTCCGCCTTTTGGTTTTTCAAACACACCCGGCGTACACAGCAGATCACCTTTGCGTGACGGAAAATTATTCAAGATTTGCTCTCGGGTTTCAGCGGAACAAGCCACCGCCACATCCTCGCGCCACCCCACGCTTTTTGCCGGCATGGTCATTGGAGGGGCATCTGTGGTGTCCACTTTTTGCAATCGATCAATAAAACCCAAAATCGACTCCAACTCCGTCTTTGTCGTATTCACCTCTTCAGGCGACAATTCAAGCCGAGCTAAATCGGCCAGTCTAATAACGTCTTCAGTAGAAAAATCCATACCCCAGGATCGTACAGGAAAGTCCAGATATTGAAAACCGTCCCGAAAAAGATTTCGGGACGGGTTCGGAGGTTGCGGGTTGACGAGTTGGGGGTGGCGCCGGCGCGGGGCTACTTCTTGCTGGACTTGACGCCGCCGGACGACGACGCGCCGAGCTGGCCCTTCTTGCACTGCGGCCGCTGGTTGGCCGAGTGACCGCGCGTGCCCTTGCAGTACGGGCAAGCCGAGTCCTTCGTGATCACGAGTGCGCTGCTCTTCCCCTTGGCCATGGTGGCCTCCTCTTTGTCGAGAATGAATTGCACGCTGCCGTGCTAGCGATATGCGCTTTTGCACGTTCAGCTCAGAGAAGATATCAGAATTCTCCGATTCTGTCAAGGGGGCCTTTACGCCCACTTCGACGTTGTTTTTGCCTCATGACGCAGGAGCGTTGTTCGAACGGCGTTGTACAGAAGATCGGATCGAGAACATGCTTCCACATTTCGCCGTTCACTTTTCGTCAGGGTCTGATGAGGATCAGCTGCATCTCCGCCGAATTTCTCAGCAACGAATGAACCCGCCGTCTGCTGAAAATCTGAAGTTTTCGATTGAAGAAAAGCATTGTACGGAAGCTCTACTCCCTCAGACATCCCCATTGTCCGCACGCCATCCGGTGTCTGAATCAACACAACGGCGTAATCCAACGCATAGTGCCTGTTATAAACAGAGCAAACTCGAATTCCATTTTCGATTGCAATCCAGCAGTCAGCATGCGGATGGTCATTCATTGCTGAATCAAGACGATGCTCAGCACACTCGAGCGTCTGTTGCAGATGACAATGTTCCTCATTCGAATCTACAGGCTGCGGCACACCTGGCCGAACCTCGCATCCAATCACATACAACGAGCCAAAACCTGGACTCTCGCAGAGCCGATGAACAGCTCCAACCTTATGCGCGGACAACGACGCAACAACGATCAGACCTTTCATACCCGTCCTCCCTCTTGTACCTGCGTTTGATACACCAAAACTTCACGACGAAGACAACCTAACACAAAACCCCTAATTGTCAATGGATTTTATCCAAAGCGAGGGTTTTGCTCCATTTTTTTGAGCCAAAAATTGAGAGAACTGAATAAAAGGAGTTATGCTTTATACGGATTGTATCTTTTTCAAAAACTCCCCCTCGTCCAAAATCGTCACTCCGAGCTTTTTCGCCTTTTCATACTTTGACCCAGGATCTGCGCCAACGACGACGAATGAGGTCATTTTTGAAACCGACTCATTTACTTCTCCGCCAAGTGCGCGAATTTTTTCTTTTGCTTCATCACGAGACATGGCCTCCATCGAACCGGTGAGCACCCATGTCGTTCCTTGAAATGAGCCTGCAGCAGTACTCTCCCCAACCTTCTCCACGTTTCCGATTGTCACCTGCTCTAACAAGCGATCAACCTGACCAGCTTCTCGCGGGTTCGCAAAAAAATCGACGATAGAATCTGCAACAACTTCGCCAACTCCTTCAATCGAAATCAAATCTTCTTTTCTGGCATTTCGAAGTTTCTCAAATGTCCCAAACGCCTTTGCTAAATCCCGTGCCGTCTGTTCACCAACGTGACGCATCCCCAGCGCATTCAGAAATCGATCAAGTTTTGCCTCACGATGGGCCTGAATTTCCTTCACCAGTTTTTGTGATGAGACCTCGGCAAATCCTTCAAGACCCAACAGATCACCTGGTTGTAAAATATAAAAATCTGCAGGCTCTTTCACTAAGCCTTGTTGCAATAATTGCTCTACAATCTTGTCGCCAACTCCACGGATATCCATTGCATGACGGCTCACAAAATGAAGCAGACGTGCTAGCTCTTGCGCGAAACAAGATGGGTTCGAACAAACGACGGCAACTTCACCTTCTTTGCGGCTGACAGGCGAACCGCAGATCGGACACTCCGTTGGCATGTGGAATGTTTTCTCCGAACCGGTTCGTAATTTCGGTAACACCTGAATAATTTTTGGAATGATATCCCCCGCTTTTTCTACAATCACCGTATCACCAACTTTTAATCCAAGTCGCTCAATCTCATCCTCGTTGTGAAGCGATGCATGGGTCACCGTTGTTCCTGCGAGCTGAACCGGATCCATCACTGCGACCGGCGTGAGCGCTCCAGTTCGACCAACGGAAATCTCAATATGACGAACGATCGTCGTCCCCTGCTCTGCCGCGTATTTCCATGCCATTGCCGCGCGTGGCGTTTTTCCGACAACGCCAAGAGACGTAAACAGCTGATCATCATTCACGTTCACGACAGCCCCATCAAGCTGATACGGCAACTGATCGCGCTTTGTTCCAACTTCCTGAAAAAACTTCTCTACATCATCCATCGTCGCGCATCGTCGATTCAACTCATTCGTCGGAATACCAAGAAGCAACATCATGTCATGAGCCTGTTCATGCGTGGTCGTTCCAAAATCTCCAAATAACTGCCAACCTAAAAACGAAAGCCCACGTTCTGCTGCGACCTTTGAATCAAGCTGACGGATCGCACCAGCTGCAGCGTTTCGCGGATTTGCTAACAACGGTTCACCGCGTTTTTTCAACAGTGTATTCAACGTCTCTAACTGTTTTCGCATCATGTAGATCTCTCCACGCACCTCGATTTGACCCACATGCGTTTGACACGCACGTCGCACTTTTTCCGCATTGACGTGACCATGATGTTTTTTCAAAAATATCTCAATCTCCGAATCTGATGGGGTGCGCAATTTCAATGGCAATGCTTCAATCGTTCGAACGTTGTGTGTCACCTCTTCTCCAACGCGTCCATCACCTCGCGTAGCACCTCGTATCATCACACCATCCTGATAAATGACGGAAACAGCAAGGCCGTCCATTTTCACCTCTGCATAAAAATCATAGTTCCCACTTGGTTGAATTTTCCGAATACGTTCAAGCCACTCGTCCGCTTCCTCGCGACTGAACACATCTTCCAATGACAACATCGGCACTTCATGCGTGACCTTCACAAACCCCTTCATCGCCTCGCCCGCAACACGCTGGGTCGGCGAGTCCTTTGTGATCAATTCCGGAAACTGCTGTTCAAGCTTATACAGCTCGTGCTTCAGCGCATCCAACGCAGCCTCAGAAATCTCAAGAGCGTTCAATACATGATATTGGTACCGATATCGGTCAATTTCAGACCGTAATTTCAGGATTCGCTCGGATGCTTCAGCTTTGATCATAGGGTACGGGCATTGTAGTGAATGGGCGGACGATTGACAAAACCCATTGATTCTGGTAGTTTTCATCCTCGTCAGGGGTCATAAAAAACGACACACTGCCGTGCACCTTTGAGAGGAGGACGAGATATGATGACAGAGGCGAATTACGCTGCAGACAATGCCATCCAGTGTGCTGGATGCGTGGACGCGGCAGCCTACGGGCAAGCGATCAGCATCCAGCTCGCATTCCAAGCCGCCAGCCTTTGGTACGCTGCCAGGAATCACGGCAGCTTCCTGAGTGTGCTCGAAGCGGGCAAGCACCTGTACAAGCACGCCAAGCGCCAGATTGATGAAGGTTTCACGCATCGGCCGCACACCTGCGACGATGCTCCGCAACGCTGCCAGTCCTGTCTACTCCCGCTCATCTTCGAGCGCTGCATGAACGCCTGCTGCGGATTTCACAATGCGAAGCTATTCCAGAAGGATCGCTGGCTCCTCCTTCGCAGCATCCCCGCAGATCTGATCACACCAGCAGACAAACTGCTCCTGGACGTGAGCCTCCTGCGTCAACATGCGACGGGCAATTCGATCTGGCCGCACAGCGTGTACGTACGCATGAACGGTGAGCTCGTCATCGTGACGCCCTGCATCCAAACGCAGGAAGCCATGGACGAAATCACCCAGATCGAAATGCAAGCCGCTTCTATCGAGTCACCCGAAGCCGCCATGCTCCAGCTGTGAGTCTCTCAACCCGACGCCGCCACTTGGCCGCGTCGGGATTTCTTTATGGACAATTCGGCGCAACACCACCTTTAACCAACGCGCACTCAGAGAAGATGACGAAGCTGAAGATTCCGGACAACACATCCTGCTTCGGCATTGTCACCGCGATTTTTTGCGTAGCCTTGTTATATGTTCCCTCCGCAGACAGGGTAATATCACCAGGAATGCTCATGGGCTGATTTGCTGAATTATACGCCTGGACAAC
>JAGOQX010000056.1 GCA_018063105.1 Patescibacteria group bacterium | reverse complement strand
ATATTCTTGAAAATGCCGGTTGATTTGAGCATCGCGCAACTTGATGAGCTCGTCACCGTCGCTGATCGTCATCGTGTGCATGGATTCGTTCTTTCGAATCTCACAAAAAAACGTGATCGTCCAGAAATCAAGCAACAGGAGATTCAAGGAATTAATAAAGGTGGGATTAGCGGCAAGCCAACAGCTGCAGCATCAAATGCGTTGATCGCGCACCTCTTCAAGAGAACGAACGGACGGTATATCATTGTCGGGTGTGGTGGCGTTTTTTCGGCAGAGGATGCGTATGAAAAAATTCGCCAAGGCGCAACGTTGATTCAACTCATCACCGGCATGATCTTCGAGGGTCCGCAATTGATTGGAGAGATCAATAGCGGATTAGTCCGATTGTTGAAACGAGACGGATACAAGAATATCAAAGAAGCGATCGGAGCAGCACATCGCACTATATAACTTTTTAAAAAACTATGGCCAAAAAATCTAGCACAAGCGCGTTAACAGCGGAGCAGATCCAGGCACAGGATGAACGATATGCAAAAGGGTATCAATACGATTACCTGATTATCGGAACTGGAAGCTCTGCGTTAACCGTTGGTGCCTTGTTGGTGAAGGCCGGGTATAAGGTTTGTATGTTGGAAGCGCACGATATCCCGGGCGGGTACTGTCAGTCCTTTCGAGCCGGTGACTATTATTTCTGTGCCCAGGTTCACTATATCTGGGGATGCGCGCCAGGAGGTCGAATCTATGAATTTTTAAAACATGTTGGATTGGAAAAAGACATCACCTTCGAGTTGTTCAGTAAGGATGGCTATGACCACATGGTGATGCCGGATGGAAATCGCGTGAAGATTCCATATGGCTGGGACAAATTGATTGAGAGTGTGACGTCAGCATATCCGGATCAGAAAGAACCGATGGAGCAATTCGTGGAGGTGATGAAAAAGCTTCGAACAGAATTTCAAACATTCCCAGATCGAAAATTAACATGGAGAGATTATGCTCACGTGTTTCAATTTCCATCGATTTTCAAATATCGCAAGGCAACACTCCAGGATCTATTTGATGAATGTGGATTGAGCAAGGAGGCACAAGCTGTTCTTGTGGCAAACGCTGGAGATTTCATGGCACCGCCAAATCGATTGTCATTGTTCATGTATGTGGCACTATTCGGCGGGTACAACACCGGTTCATACTATCCGACGAAACATTTCAAATACTACATCAACCGACTCGCGAAATTCATTACAGATGCTCCAGGCTGTCACATCTACTATCAAACAGAGGTCACGAAAATTAACACTGGCGGCGGAAAGGTGACGCAGGTGTTGACGCGTGATGGAAAAACATTTACAGCAAAAAATTTCATCTGCAACGGTGACCCGCAAAAAATGGCACGAGTGATCGGATGGAATAAATTCCCGGCAGCTGAGCAGAAGAAGCTCAAGTACGAATACGCCCCGGCTGGAGTTGTGATCTATCTCGGATTGAAAGGAATTGATTTACGCGACTACGGATTTGGCGCAAACAACATCTGGCATCTTGAACAGTGGGACATGAACAAGATGTGGAAGGAGATGGGGGAGGTGAATTTTTCAAAGCCATGGATTTTCATGTCTACGCCAACGTTGCACACGAAGGAAGGCGGAACAACGCCAGGACCGGACTGTCAGATTTTGGAAATCGCGGCATACACCGAGTACAAGCCATTTAAAGAAGCGCAGGATAAGAGCTACGCGGATTATGCAAAACTGAAATTGAAGATCGCGGATCGCATGATGGAAATCGTAGAGCAAAAATATATTCCAGAATTACGGAAACATATCGTCGTAAAAACCATCGGAACTTCTGTTACGAACGAGGACTTTGTATTGACGCCGTTTGGAAATGCCTATGGATCAAATATGACGCCAGAGCAGGTATCGCTGAACCGATTAAAAGCACATACCCCATTTTCCAATTTTTATTGGTGTAATGCATCAAGTGGATGGGCCGGAATGTACGGAACCGTTTCAACGGGCATGAATTTGTATATGGATTTAACCGGAGATCGATTTTTCGAAAACCTGAATAGTCCAACGGACGAAGAGTTTATTCGGAAATTGAAGAAATAACCTGTTCTGCAACGCGCTGACCATTTCGGACCGCACCTTCGGTCCACGGAGCGTTGAGATAGTCGCCGCAAAAGAACACTCCACGTTCACCTTGCCCATGATCCATGAAGGATTTCACTTGTTTAAGAAATCCTGGATAAAATTTAGGCATGGCAGATGGCCAACGTTGAAGGTCATGATTTTGAATTTGATCAGCCGATGCAAACCAAGGGCAGACTTCCATGAGTGCTTCTTTGACCAGATCGTATATCTCCGCATCAGATCTTCCCATAATAACTTTCGCATAATCTTCGTGCAGCCAGGTTGAAAGAAGCGTTTCATTGCCGCGAATGCATTCGTCGCCCTTCATGGATTCATTCACAAATCCTGAAATCTTTTGATTCTCAACGTATGGAACCCAGACCACGGCAACATTCGGCAAGCGATGTCTTGGGACGCGAAAGGCAACGCTGATCGTGGAAGAGTATTTTGTTACATTCAAGATGTTTCGTTGCGCTGTCGTTGGATTGCGATAGAGTGCAAGGCTTGCATTCGCAGTGGTACATAGAACAGCTG
>JAGOQX010000055.1 GCA_018063105.1 Patescibacteria group bacterium | reverse complement strand
GGTCCGAATCCTTCCCCACCCACCAGAAAAAAGTCGACTTCATTGTCGGCTTTTTTATTTGGTTCAGCTGTTTTCTGATGTATTGGTACCGATAAGCGACCATTGATCATGATCGTTATAACGAAAACACCCAGTCGCGAAATCGTTGAGATCGAATGGCGCTCGTATGAAGGTTTGGAAGAAGATAGAGCGGGAAGAATAAATTTGTTAACCATGTTTTTCGTGTTGGAAATAGTCCATTTAACCACGCTCGTTCAATGATCATGCCGATCCAAAGTGTTGGATCCCATGGGCAGTAGGTGTTGATGCATTGGAGCGTTCGCGCGGTGATTCGTTGTTGGATGGTTGGATTTGTCAGTTCTGCAGATGTCGGTAGAGCAGACTGATTGAAAACGATGGTGTGAACAGATGGGGGTATGCCGAAGCGATTCATGGTCTCTAGCATGAATACGCATCCTAATGAGTGACAGAGGATTGTGCTTGGTTGCTCGTCTTCAAGAAATTGAATCAGTCGTTCTTGCCACGCGCTATTTTGTGCTCGAAGGTGTTCCTTGATAAAGACCTGACGGGTGAATCTAGGGTTGAATACGTCAAAAAAAGATGCCTCATCTGAAATGTCCCAACGAAATGGTAGTGCCGTGCCGCGTGCAATGTCTTCACGAAATCCTTCAAAGCCAGCGTCCGTCCCTTGAGGAGCTCGAAAGATAGAAAAGCGGATTCCTGTTGCAAAGCCGTGGATGAGAACAATGTTGGACATAGCTCCACACAGAGTATATCGGATGATGCGTTTGGGGTAGCCCGCGTATGATATACTTCTCTCAGAATAATTCATTCACATCATCTCTATGGCAAAAGGAAATAACGCGCAGAAGAAAAATAAGGAAAAAAAGAAAAAGAAGAAGTAGGGATCAGGAAAAAAACGCGATCGGATCTCGGTCGATAATCATTTTTTTGGAGAACGGCTTGAGGATTGTGTCAAGCCGTTCTTCTGTTGTGGCTAATGGAGCGATGATATGAATGACCCATCTGGCTCCTCGTGATGCTGCGCGAAAAGGAACGGGGAATGGGCCTCGGACGTGGACGCCTGGAATGGCTGTCATCGCTGTTGTGAGGTCTGTAGTGGCAGTTTGGGCAATAGCTTCGATCCCATCAACTAAACATTTGATGAGTTGAAATGTTGGTGGATAGCCGAAGATTCCGCGATCTTGCCATTCCTGTTTCCAGGTTTGTCGGACGCCTTCTGCGGTCAGGAGCGCATGCGCTTCTGTGAGCAATTCTTCTGGTCCCTGCGCTACGAGCTGCGCACCTGCACAGGTAATTTTGCTTGCGATACGTCGCCAGCTAATCGTGAACTTTTCTTTTCGTCGAATGTCTTCGATAGCTCCGCTTGTTAACGAAAGATCGGTGCAGACGATAAACGCATTTGGCGGAATGATCATTGTCTGGAATGTGTGTGTGTCCACGATCTGCACTTTGTTCGCGATGATCTGCGTGTCGAGTTGTTGTCTGATGTGATCAATGCCAGATCGTCCCGCTGAGAGATTGTATCCACTGCAATTTTTGCATTCGTTTGGTGGCGTGTCTCGTTTTCCGCAACGTCGGCACAGTGACTTGCCCGCAATGAGAGAGACCTGAAAACCGCAGGAAGCACACGCGGCAACCCACCCACAATCTTTGCACGCAATGCGCGCACGTTCACCGCGTATCGGGTGGAGGATGATGACCGGTCGTTTGTCTTCAATTGCTTCGTGGATTTGTGTGAGCGTGAGTGCCGAGACCTGATCAACTGTGGAAAATGATCTGCGTTGCCATGGATCAGCGCGCCAGTTGAGTTGGACGTCCGGAATATCCTTCCATTCGATCGTCGCATTGCTGAGCGGTGGAGTTGTTGAAAATTTGATAATGGAAACCTCTGGCCGAAGTCGTCCGATTTCTTCAATAAGCCAGCGCGTATCAATACGTGGGCTTGCCTCATCTTGCTTCCAATCATCATTTTCCGGTTCATCTATGATGATGTGTTCAGCCTGGCTGGCGAGCCAGCTTCCGATGCGGGTTGTTACGATGATTGGTGTTTCGCTTGTAAGAAATTTGGTCACGGTTTTCCAAGCTGCGCCCGTTGCGAGCTCGCTATGAAATAACGGAGCGGAAAGTTCTGCGGCAAGATGCTCTGCCTGAATTTTCCATGGAGTAAATACAATGGTACGTCCTGTCAGCCGTTGTGCTGTTGCGATAAGTCCGCCGTCTCCGTGCCATCGGTCAACACGGTAGGTTGTTTGGCGTTCTGCGGTTTGAGGTTGTTCTGATGTGACCGGCGCTGCAATTGGTGTCGCGCGTTTTGGAATCTGACGAATCCAAGATGCAAAAATGGTCGGCGCAGAACACCATGTTCGTTGGGCGGTTTGTATCAAGAGCTCCGCTGTTGTTGGGTGAAGTCGGAGGAGCGGGGTTGTATCTGTGAGCATGACGCATTTTTCCGCATATGGACTCGTCTCCATCAGATCAATCACGATTGCAGCAATCTGTTTTTTTCGGAACGGAACGAAAAGAACATCGCCGATGTGGAGCGATGCACTGTCTGGGATGGCATAATCAAATGCTTCAACGCCAGAAATCGTCCTGACCGCTGGGACGACGCGAAGGTAGTGCGCCATGATGTTCTGTTGGTTCTAGAGAATGTCGAATCTTGCTGTGAGGTACCC
>JAGOQX010000008.1 GCA_018063105.1 Patescibacteria group bacterium | reverse complement strand
GATGAACAACTACGCCAGGCTGAAAGAAAACAACTTGGCTATTACGCACGCCCAGAAGGAATCGCACTCGATCTAGATCATTTCTTACTGGATGCAATTCAAGAAGTAAATGCAGAAGTAGAAAATACAGAACTACAGAAAAATAAAAAAGGAAAAATCAAAGAAACTGACCTTCGTCGTGGTCGTAATTACGATCACCCTGAACGATTCCGTCGTGCTGAAGATCTTAAAAACTATCTTGCAACCCAGGATCGTTTCTATCGAGAAGCGCAAGTACTAGATCCACTCAAAAAAACAGAAGATGGTATTGCCAAAACAGAAGTTTTTTCAAGTCGCTTGGAGAATCTTGAAAGCGACATCTTAAAAATCAATATTCAGCGTGCTGAGGTTCTACTACTCCTCCCAACGCTACGCTCGGAACTCGCTCAACTCAGTCTACAAACAGAAGCATCTCCTACAAACACACGACATCGATCAGAGCTTCAAAAACAAGTCGCTACCCTCGAAGGCTTGTCACGCGAATTGCAGTTGCTACCACTAGAAGATCAACTGCATACGTTGCCAGAAGATGCAGTTGCAGCTCGTTCAGTTATTCAAAAAAGAATAAAATCCTTGCCTATCAGCTTACCTCACATTCAAAAAACAACAGATGCAATATCCGAACTACGAATAGAAAAAACACGCGTTATTGAAGCTGAAAAAAATCCACAACAAAAACGTCAAATAGCTAGCGAGTTTGATGAACGAATAAAAGAAAACATGAAGCAGCTCGTTCAATACTACAAACAAGCCATGGGCGGCGAACAGGAGTGGGGTAAGTTTGCACGTCGAACGACCCGAATCATCGAGCAAAATAGGATTAAATTTATCTATGTTGTTAAAGCAGATGGAACAATTCTGACTGATGAAGAAAAACTGCGCGGTGTTGCCGTAACTGGCCGAGCAGCTCATTCAGAGCTTGCCCAAGGAGAGAACATCTATGGCGGCGGAGAATTAGCCTTTGATAAACAAGATGACGGTTCTTGGAATCTTGTGGAGATTAACAACGGATCAGGACACTTTAGACCAGATTCTTCAACATTGTTTTATGTAAAGAATGTTCTTGAAAAAAAAGGAATTAATACATCGCATGCAATATTGCGTGACTCGCTTCAACGCGGCGCTTCGCCTCCAGACCTGTCTCTTTCTGAATAGATACTACAATTAAAAACCCCTACAAAGGGGCTTTTAAGTTGCAACTAGGCATCCTCACTATTTTCCCGTCAACATCACCGTATCAAACCATGCGTCCGATGATTGTTTAAATATTTCTTCATTTACCTTCCCCTCCTTATCTGTGTGCTGACCTGGGTTTGGATGACGTGGCATGTCGCGTCCCGGAGCAATGGTGTACATGGTCATCTTTTCATCCACACCAGGTCCCATTGCCATAAACAATTTTGTTGTCGGGCGTTTTGGGCTATCTACAGTTGGTACTATCACGGTGCCTCGCACGAGTTGGAATTGAATTTTGTATTCAGGGTGAGCTGCGCGAAATGATTCAACGAATACACCATTCTCTTCTACTGAACCAGATTTATTCAATTCAAATTTTTAACAAAATAAACCTCCTTACAAGTTTAATGAATGTACTAATACAAAGCAATAAGCTCTAGCATGCAAGCACTTACCATGTTAGCATTAGTAACAGAAGCTATAAAAACACTTATTATTTACATATTTTTATGGGTTTAGATATCCAAGCCGAAAACCAAATTACAGCTAAAGAAGTACAAAAATTTAGCCCGGAATGGTTACGTTCACGAAGCACACTTGAAATCGAAGCCCACCTTGACGCTACTCCAATCCTGAATTCCTTGAATGAGCAGCTGGGCACAAAAATGCAACAACGGCCAGATGGATTTCATATTACGATTATTGGACCAGCAGAAAATGAATTCATCAAAAGCCTGACAGAAGACGAGCTGAACGAATTACAAAGTATTAGTGAGGCAATACAACGCGGCGAAGGTATTTCTACCATGGGCATTGGATACATTGATGGCGCAACGATGCCTGGGATGCGCGAATCGGATAAAGCAAAAAAAACATCATTTATTGCGTTGGATATCCCCTCATTAAATGAATTTCGTGAAAAACACGGCCTTAAAAGAAAAGATTTTCATGTTACACTAGGATTTGAAGGTGGTGACATTCACATGCAGATCATTGGTACCGAGCAAGGACCAAAAGGGAAGCAAAAAGATGTTTTAGCTCCAGTTCCTAAAAAAGCTGATCCTAGCTTTTCAGAATATCTTGACTCAACCGCACTAAGCTACGGCGAAATCGATGGCCAAGAGAAGCAAAAATCGGTGGAAAAACCAAAAACGGAAATAACACCAGAAACACCAAAAGAATACAATGAAGATCAGCTACTTGAAAACCTACATATCTATGAGAAGGAAGGAAAAACTCCCTCAGGGTCCGCAGCAGAAATTACACAAATGATCTTATCAGGTAACGTAAAAGGTCTAGGAAGGACGTATGGAAAACAAATGGCAAGTATTCGTGCAGCGATGATCGCGAGCGAAAAAAAATAAGCACAAAAAACACCCCGCTTCTCTCGAGAGGCGGGGTGTTTTGTTATTGGCTCAATCCTTTATCATCATCGATCGTTGACACCGTTCCGTTAATGACCGGCAAGGAGAGATCCAGCGAACTGACGACTGGCTCACCGAACTTGTAATTCACGTAAAAAGATTCTGAGATATCATCAACCTGCTGGTTCCAAGATGTGCCAAACCAACCGCGCGCTACGTCCTCAGTCTTTGCCCAACGAAGCACACCGCCCTTTGTGACCATGTACGTCTTCACATCTGTTTGAAACTTCACCATCTTTGTTCCAGGGTGGTACGTCACATTTCCACCGATCGGGATCAGGGACATTTGATCGATTGGGAGAACCTGCACCTTATTGAAATTTGGGTACCACGTGTAGAACACCTTTTCATTTGGAAACACATAGCGCTTTCCGTTCTTCGCGTAATAATAGACCGCCGTGTCGCTCAATGTTGAAGCGTTGTTATCGTCTGGAATCTTAATCAAATCACCATCATGCAAGGGAAATGAAAGCCCTTGGCTGAAGGCGACCGTCACAGATGTTTGAAGCGTCACACCATTCGCCGTAGCGATGAACGTTGCATTCCCATCTTTGAGAGAGAAGACACGAAAATACGCTTTACCTAAACTATCCGTTTTTGATGAATCCG
This sequence comes from Patescibacteria group bacterium, assembly GCA_018063105.1. Taxonomy (GTDB): domain Bacteria; phylum Patescibacteriota; class Patescibacteriia; order 2-12-FULL-60-25; family 2-12-FULL-60-25; genus JAGOQX01. The sequence goes on along the minus strand of JAGOQX010000008.1, from coordinate 35,496 downwards.
TCCGAATCTCGTCCAATACCCCACGCGATGACACGACGTTCACAGTTGCCTCAGGCACCGCCATTAAGTTCGTATCCTTCACCGTCACGATGATTTGCGCGTTATCAATCCCATCCGCATGGAGCGATGTCTTATCAATCACCACACGTGAATACGACGGATCGACCGAAGCTGCTTGCGCAGCAAACACCATTCCAAAACTACTGCACATAACGAGCAAGGCAAAAAATATTCTGTTCATGCCCTATAGGATATTCTTGAGGTATTTCGCCGTCAAACTCTTCTTGTGCTTTGCGACCTCTTCAGGTGTGCCTTCGACTAAAATTTCACCACCATAGAGACCACCTTCTGGCCCCATATCAACAACCCAATCCGCGGATTTCACAACATCTAAATTATGTTCAATGACGAGAACCGTGTTCCCCTTGTCGACTAACGCCTGCAACACAACCAAGAGGCGCTTGATGTCATCAAAGTGCAAACCCGTTGTCGGTTCATCCAAAATATACAAGGTCTTTCCCGTTGCACGACGAGACAATTCCGTTGAAAGTTTTACGCGCTGTGCCTCACCACCAGACAATGTTGTTGCTGGCTGACCAAGACGAACATAGCCCAACCCAACCTCGTGCAAGATAGAAAGCTTCTCGTAAATCAACGGCTGGTCAACGAAGAATCGTCGGCCTTCTTCCACGGTCATATCCAAAATATCCGCGATTGTCTTTCCGCGCCAGTGGATTTCCAATGCTTCTTTGTTGTAGCGCTTGCCTCGACACTCCGTACACTCAACGTACACATCTGGCAAAAACTGCATCTCGATTTGAATATACCCTTCACCGGCACAGCTCTCGCAACGACCTCCACCCTTCACATTGAACGAGAATTTTCCCGCATCGTATCCACGCATTTTCGCTTCTGGAATCTCGGTGAACAGATCACGGATCGCGGTAAAGACACCCGTATACGTCGCCGGATTGGAACGTGGCGTTCGACCGATTGGCGATTGATCAACCGTCACAATTTTGTCGAGATATTCCATGCCATCGATACGTTTGTGCTTACCTGGAACATCCTTCGAGCCGTAGAAATGTGCGGACAATGCACGACCTAAAATATCCAACACGAGCGTTGATTTTCCGGAACCAGACACACCGGTGATACAGACGAATTTGCCAAGTGGCATCTTCAAATCAACGTTCTTCAAATTGAATTCCGTTGCTCCGCGAACCGTCACAAATTTTCCGTTTCCCTTGCGTCGCGTCTTTGGAATTTCAATCTGTTTCTTTCCAAGAAGATACGCACCGGTCAATGATTCTTTGTTGCGTTTCACCTCTGCCAACGTTCCCTGGGCAACAATTTCCCCACCATATTCGCCAGCACCAGGACCAATATCAACCACGTAATCCGCAGCTTCCATCACTGCCTCATCATGTTCAACGACAATGACCGTGTTGCCCAAATCACGAAGTCGTTTCATCGTTCCGATCAGCTTGTCATTGTCGCGCTGATGTAACCCAATGGACGGCTCATCCAAAATATAGATGACACCAGAGAGCTCAGAACCCAACTGCGCAGCCAAACGAACGCGCTGCGATTCACCACCAGAGAGCGACATAAAACTTCGATCCAAGGTGAGATATCCCAAACCAACGTCGAGCAAGTTACTCAAGCGACGTTTCACCTCATGAGAGATCTGGTCAACGACTAACCGTTCGCGCTGCGTGAATCCAAACGCATCAGGCTTTTCGTCTAACTTTAACTTCACGATCTTTGATGGCTTGGCCTTTGTTGGACCTTTACCGAGTGAATCAAAAAACGCGAAACATTTGTCCAACGGGAGCTCAACCAAATCCGCGATCCCCTTTCCGGCAACCGTCACGAGCAACGCTTCTTTGCGCAACCGGCGACCGTTACATTCCGGGCAGATCAACACGCGCATGTACCCTTCAATTTCCTTTTGCACGTATTCTGAATCTGTCTGGCGATACTTTTCTTCCAACATCGCCAAAATTCCACCAAACGTTTGCGACTTATTTTCAACGGTATAGATCGTATCACCCGTTCCATCAAAAATGACACGCAACGCTTCTTTCGAGAGCTTGCCGACCTCTTCGTTAATCGAAAATCCTTTTGCTGTACCAACCACCTCAATCAACTTCATGTAGGACGTTTGATTTCCAGCAATACGGGTCCACGGCTTAATGGCACCTTGTGCAATCGTGAGGCGTTTGTTTGGAATCACTAAATCCGGTTCAAGGACAAGCTTCGTTCCCAACCCAGTACACGCAGGACACGCGCCATGAGGTGAGTTGAACGAGAAGAGACGTGGCTCGATTGGCGGCAAAGAGACGTTACAATCCGCACAGAATAAATTCTGCGAAAACAACGTTTCATCTGCCGTATCTGAGTCAACGACTGTGACTAGTCCATTTCCTAAGTCCAACGCCTGCTTCAACACTTCCAACAACGCTTCAATCACGATGCTGGATTTTTCTTCTAACTTTGTGATGACCACTTCAAGCGTGTGTGCGGATGTCTTGTCGAGTCGAGCATGCAACAATTCATCGATATCAACCAATGTTCCGTCATATCGAACTTCGTGATACCCGGCGTTCTGCGCAGCCTGCAACACGATCTTGTGCTCCCCTTTTTGTTCACGAACCATCGGCGCTAACAAGATCAAATTCTGCTTTTTCGACATCTGCAAAATACGTTCCGCAATTTCACGTGGAGACTGTTCACGCACCGCTTTTCCACACTTCACACAATGCGCACGACCGGCACGAGAATAGACCAAACGAAAAAAATCGTAGACCTCGGTAATCGTTCCAACGGTTGAACGTGGATTGTGGGATGATGATTTTTGATCAATCGCAACGGTCGGCGAAAGACCCGTGATCTCATCGATGTCTGGCTTATCCTGAAGCTCCAAAAATTGGCGCGCATACGATGACATGCTCTCCATGTATCGTCGCTGACCTTCTGCATGGATCGTATCAAATGCAAGAGAAGACTTACCGGAACCTGAGAGACCCGTCATCACAATCAACTTGTTTTTTGGCAAGTCAATGGAGACATTTTTGAGGTTATGAACGCGAGCGCCGCGGATGGAAATAGTGTTCTGTGCAGACATGTTGTTGCCGCCGAGACTACCATGATTCAAAAAGCCTGGCAAGTCCTAAACCAGGATCTTCCGTAGTTATTCACTCTGCTAACGGGCATTCTGCCGTTGGGCCACCGCCGCTACAAACCAACCCACTCGGACAAGCTAAGCACTTTTTTGCAGGATCTTCACAAAACGTTCCAAGGCAACTGTCCTCCGTCAGGCCCTTTGAGAGATATGATTTTCCGCAGACCGTCTTGTCGGGAGCAATTTCATACTGAAGTTTTTTCACATCAATTTTTTCTGAAGCAGGTGGAGCCTTAGCAAACTGCAATGACTTTCCAGGCGCTGCCTTATATCCCGTACAAAACATGGGAGCTGAGACCGCTTCTTTGTTTGCAAGATACACATTCAATTGCCCATATCCAACGGTCGCCGGATTCAATGTTCGCAACAATGTCACGGAAACAAATACCAATACCAAACCGATCAGCGCATCTTGAATGGTTTGTTTTGATGATGAGATATCTCCCGCCGAAGAACCGATGATGTATTTAAACCCTCCCCATATCAACATTACTGCGGCAGTAATCGCAACGATGGATAATCCGTATTGAAACATCTTCTGGATATAATCTCTCAAACTACCGGACGTTGTGGAACCAAACAACGGATTTGAAAGTGCGATGGGAGTTTCCGGAGTTAAACACCGACCCATTCCGCCAGGACACGCCGACTCAGCAACAAATGACGTCTTGTTTCCCGAGGCCTTCTGACACTGCTCCCGCGTAAAACACATCGTGTTCTCAGGAGATTGAGGAGATTCAACCGGATCTGCACTGGATTTGATATTTGGATACAGACCGATGCCCTGATGAGCAACCTTCCCTTTTCGATTCTCACATTCAGTCGTACACACACCATACGTTGATCCTGACGTCAGCTTCACCACCGCATCACCCACCTCACACCAACAATCTGCATAGACAATTTCAGCTCCATCTGCGCACACTTCTTTTTGAATTTTTCCTGTTAGTTCACCCTTTGCATTTGTTTCGCCAGGAGCAATATCGCCAATACAACATCCCCTAGGTCCTTTCTGACAGTTTTCTGCAAGAGCCGTCGGCGTCGAAACGTGGATGATGCTTATCAGAGACAAAACACACCCGATAACAGCAGCACCTCTCCGAGATCGTGAAACATGAATCATAGATTATGGCTTCGCTGATTTTTGACGCGCTTGGTCTATTGCAATGTCAAACGCTGTAGCGTCCATAGCTCCTTGAATCCTGTACCCGTTGATAAAAAAGGTTGGCGTCCCAGCAACGCCCACATTCAACCCCTCCTGAAATGAACGCTGCGCCTGCTGCAATCTTGTGGCATCTGAAGCACACCGATCAAATTGGATGTCTGTGATACCGGATTGCAATGCGAGGGAACGTAACTGTGCAGCGCCGTGCGACCCCTGCGTCACAAACAGTCGATCAAAATAGTTCCAGTATGCTTCACGACCTCCGAGGGCAAACACACAATTCGCAGCTATCGCGGACCGCTCCGCATCTGGATGGATTTCTGTGATCGGAAAATCACGGACAACAACATAGAGGTCATCTGCATGAGTTCGCATGACATCTCGCAGTACTGGCGCAACCTGCTTGCTATACGGACATTCGTAATCAATAAAGACGACAAGATGAAAAGGCGCTTTTGGATTTCCATAGACCGGATACGCACCTTCCTCCATTCGAGCCAGATCTGCACTTGAAACCTTTGTATTCGCCATCTGGCTAGTTATACTCGCCTCCAATTGCTTCCGTTGCCGCTGCTCCATGGATGTCGGCTTCCCGGCACGAATCAAAGAAACGTTTTGGATGATCTGCATCACAAACCACACCAACCAAACGCTGATCAAAAGGACCAATACGCTCAACAGAAGCATCATCGGTCGCTTGTACCAAGGCCTAGTCTTTGGATTCATGACCAAATTGTAGCACAGGCGGACGAAGACGTGCGGGTTGACGAAATGGCGCAGAAAACGTACGCTGGTTGGCATATGCGTAGTCTTTTGCTTTCTATCATTCAGATCATCCTGTCGGTCCTTCTTGTGACCACAATCCTTCTCCAACAACGCGGAACTGGGCTTGGTTCAGCTTTTGGTGGTGCGGGCGAGGTTTTTCGCACAAAACGTGGCATTGAAAAAGCCCTCTTTTACGCAAGCATCGGACTCTCCGTCCTCTTTTTCTTGACCGCGATCTTGAACGTACTCTTAAAATAACATCCCATGCCGCAGTCCTCGTTTGTCGAGCGTCTTCGCGGCACCATCCGCCGGATTTTCTTTTGGTTGCCCTCAACTGACGCCCAAGCAGAACAAGCGCCCGAAGCATCACATGATCACGCGCTTGTTCTTTCTGTGACAACACCTGCCCCCGTTCCACGCTGGCGCCAACTTCGATATCTCTTTCGCGTCTTAAGCCTGACTGAACGACGCCTCTTTTTAGTTGCCCTACTGATCGGCATAAGTTCTCTTCTTCTTGCCGGCAGCCTCATCATCAAGTCACGACTGATTACCGTACCAGTGATCGGAGGTACGTTTACGGAAGCGCTGGTCGGGCAACCAAAATTCATCAATCCACTTGATATCGTTGCCAACGATGACGTTGATCAAGACCTCGTGCATCTTGTGTATTCAGGATTATTTCGTTTTTCAGGACTCACCGCTGTTCCGGACCTTGCAGAGTCATACACATGGTCTGATGACAAAAAAACACTCACCGTCCATCTCCGCAAAGATGCTCGTTTTCATGATGGACAACTCATCACACCAGAGGATGTTCGGTTCACCATTGAAAGCATCCAACAACCTGAACGAAAAAGCACGCTCCTCAGCACATTTCAAAATGTTGCTGTAGCCATTCCAGATGACTCAACCGTTACATTTACACTGAATCGCCCGGATCCGTTTTTTCTCAACACGCTCACCGTGGGAATTTTGCCTGCGCATGCCTGGCAGAACATTCCATTGGCAAATGCGCGACTTTCAGATCTCAACATTAAACCGATCGGCTCTGGACCGTATCGCATCAAATCATTTTCTCGTGACACGCTGGGAACCATTCGATCGTATACACTCGAACAGTACGATCAATATTATGGCGACAAACCGTATTTCAAAACCATAACGTTCCAATTTTTTATTAGCCAACAGGAAGCGCTTGATGCATTCAAAGGCGATCTCGTTGATGCGATTGCGTTTATTCCACGTACCAATGAAAATACCGGCCTAAATTCTTCACGGTTTCACGCTGTAAACTTAGACCTTCCAGAAGAAACACTCGCCTTCTTAAATCTCAAAGACGCGACACTTTCAAATGCATCGGTTCGTCACGCGCTAGCCCTCTCTGTCCGTCGCGAGGATATTCTTGCAGCCCTTTCAGGCCAAGGAACGATCGTGAATAGTCCGCTTCCATTTGGAACATCTTCTTCCACCATTGATCTTGATGCAGCTCGCCAGCTTCTGACGGACGCGGGCTGGGTCCTGCCTCAAAACGGCAACATCCGCATTTGGTCACCAAAACCAACGCCGTCCACGAACAAAAACAAAAAGACAACATCAGATAGCGACGCGACCTCGAACCTTCCACCGATTGCAACAAGCAGTTCAACAGAATTAACGCTCACCATCAGCGTCCCATCTGATCCAGACCTATTAGCTATTGCAGACGTCCTCAAGCGTCAGTGGTCCGTTATTGGAGCACGCGTTACCATCGAGGCATTACCTAAAGATGAGCTGATTCGAAAGGCAACACACGATCGAAAAACACAGATCACCCTCTTGAACATCTATCTCGGTCCAAACCAAAACCTCTTCCCATTCTGGTCTAGCAGCCAAGCGATTGACCGTGGATTAAATATTTCTGGATACATTGATCGCTCCACAGATGATGCGCTCGACGTCATCAACACAGCAACATCAGACGACGCCATTCAAACGGCTCGAAGAGCAATAGAAGCCAAGTTGCAAGAAACAAATCCAGCCATCTTTCTCATTCGACCAACACACCAATATCTCATCAATTCACCCATCACCGTTCCGGATTCACAGCTCACGATCGTCACCCCAGCAAATCGGTTTGCCGGATTATTCACGTGGTATCGATCAACGGGCTGGAGATTAAAATAAGCACAGCGCGGATTGACAACTGTTAGCCGAACCAGGCATCATCAACACGCAATCCACTCGGGCGAGTGGCGAAATTGGTAGACGCACTAGCTTCAGGTGCTAGCGATCGCAAGATTGTGAGAGTTCGAGTCTCTCCTCGCCCACCAATACAAAAGCCTCGCAGAATCGCGAGGCTTTTTGTTACGCTGCATTTGTTCGATTCCCTCCTGCACGACGCTGGCGCTCCTCATCCTGTCGTTGTAACTCTGCAAGATTAAACATTGCCGGTTGAACATCCGTTTCCCCAACGCCCTCGATGCCCTGAACACTCATCGTAGATCCGCCGCTTCCCGATAACTCTGTCGTCATTCCTGCAGGCATCTCTCCGCCTCGAACAACCTCGCCTCTTGTCGCCAAGCCAGCCTGCTCCCCTCCAATCACAGCGCCAAATGTCTCCATATCTCTCCGATTCAAAGCAACGGTCCTATTTCTACCCGTTAAATTCTGATCCGGACTCACTTCTGGTACCCCAGCAGCAACAACATCAACTCCTTGGTCAATCAAACCTTGCAGTTCCTCGATTCGTTCAGGAGCAATCCTTGATTCCTCCTCTTGGAGACGTCGAAGCCGGAGTCTTTCAACGATTCGATCCTCTACATCTGTATTTGGACGTTCGAGGTTTTCAATACCCATTTCAACACCTTGAAACGCACCTTCTGGGTTTACTAGCAAAACCGGATCTAAAGGCTCGTTCTGTGTTGGCCAACGGTGTAACAAATCTAACGCATCCTCTTCATCTTCTCTTGTCTGTTTCGTATCCGGTCCCGCCTTTGGTGGAGTTTCCATATTCATATTATCAAGAATAATATCCAATAATTTACACCCCTATGTTATCAACTGTGCGCTGGCCGTTCAACCCAGAACATTGACGACACATCCATTCCGTGCTATTCTATGAACAAGTCAGTTCACATTCGTCGCAGATTTGCCTAAGATTAGGCCAATTCCGACGGTCGTGAAAGAGGCCATTTGGCCTACACGTTAGATCTAAAACCAAAATCTTCGCGGAGACATTCATTGTCCCGTTTGAGGAAACGATAGTTTTCCAGATCAATTCAAGACGCTTCCGCAGAATAAAAATCCCTCAATAATCAATTTTCAGGATTTTCGATTCGTTAGTGACCTGCCTTGAGTGTGCCGTTGTTTGAACCGCCCGTTGCGTAGTTTTGCACTGTAGAACTGTACAAAGCGACAAATTGCTATTGATTGGCTGAAACCCAGGAAAAGCGCCATCTATGCAACGGGAATTACCAAATTATCAAATCGAGTGTCTATTCGCTTTTTTCCAAAAAATGTCATATTTTCTGTCGTTATTGGCAAAAAGTGAATAGATACACCTTATATTATTTACGTTTATTACCATCTGTTTGTTATGGATCCAATCCAAAAATATCCATCCCCTCAAGGAAACGTTCACCCTCGAGGCAACTGGAAACCATCCCCAAAGCCTGGAAAAACATTTACCAAGCCGGGAAGCTCACGTGAGCAAATTGCACCAACCTCATCGATTATCGCGAAGGCTGTTGCAAAAAACGGGAAGAAAGAACCCCTCAGTATTAAAGAAGGCTTAGCCCGAGAAGAAGGCACGAAGCCATTTTTTGCTACGCGCAAACCAGCCCCAGCACACGGACACGCTCCACATGCAGGAGGCCACGGTGGCCCAGGCGGCAAACGCAAAGGCGGTCGCTCCTCCGCAGGTGGAGGTGGCGCATTTTCACGCCCTGCTCGCATGAACACCTACAAGCACAAACCATATCTCAAAACCGGAAGTGATACCGACGCCCTTCAAGCCACAACTGATCAACGGTTGCGTATTTCCGTTTTAGGCGGAAATGAAGAAATCGGTCGCAACATGACCATGATCGAATATGGCAACGACATCATCCTCATTGATATGGGTTTGCAGTTTCCGGATGAAGACATGCCTGGCGTCGACTACATCATTCCAAATGTCTCCTGCTTAAAAGGCAAGGAGCGAAACATTCGCGGCGTCATCATCACTCATGCCCACTTTGATCACATCGGTGGTATCCCCCATTTGATTCCTCGTTTAGGCAATCCGCCAATTTTCTCGACAGACTTGACCTGTGCAATTATCAAAAAGCGCCAAGATGATCATCGCGACGTTCCCCCGCTGAACTTACACGTCATCAAAGCGCATGATGTTCTGAAGCTCGGTTCATTCAGCGTTGAATTCTTTGGTGTCGCCCACTCCGTCCCATCTTCCATGGGCGTGATCGTGAATACCCCGTGCGGTATCGTCGTGCATACCGGAGACTTCAAACTGGATTCCGAACCAGGTGCACAGTCCATTCAAGAAACTGAAAAAATCAAAAAACTGGGTGAACGCAACGTGCTTGCGCTCATGATCGATTCTACGAATGCCTCACAACCGGGCAAACAATTACCGGAAATTGACATTCAACATAACATCGACGAAATCATTGCAAATGCAAAAGGCCGTGTCATTATCGGTACGTTTGCTTCAATGATCGCGCGTATTCAACAGATCATTCTTGCTTGTGAACGCCAAGGCCGCAAAGTTGCTGTCGAGGGGTTCTCCATGCGCTCGAACATCCAAATCGCTCAAGAGCTTGGGTACATGAAGGTACAGAAAGGAACACTGATTGAAACGAAGCAGATTAACAGCTATCCACGCGAAAAAGTTGCGATCGTTTGTACCGGCGCACAAGGTGAAGAACGCGCTGTATTGATGCGCATCGCAAACCGCGAACATCCATTCATTGAAATTGAGCCGGGCGACACGGTTGTATTCTCCTCATCCGTCATTCCTGGAAACGAACGCTCCGTGCAACGCGTGAAAGACACGCTGTATCGTGAAGGTGCAGAGGTTATTCATTACAAGATGATGGACGTTCACGCTGGTGGTCATGCAAAACAAGAAGATCTTGTTGAAATGCATGAAATGGTGAAACCAAAATACTTGATTCCGATCGAAGGTCACTACTCCTTCTTGTGCGAACACGCCAAGATCGCAGAAGAAAAAGGCTTTCCAAAAGACAACATCTTTATTGCAGACAACGGTCAGATCATGGAATTTGATCGCCAAGGCAATGGACAGATTACGAATACAAAAGTTCCGACAGACTATGTTTTCGTTGATGGCTTAGGCGTTGGCGACACGAATCACATCGTGCTGCGCGACCGCCAAGAACTCGCCGGAGACGGTATCGTCGTCGTCATCGCCATCGTGAGTGAAAAGACGGGACAGCTCATGCAGATGCCAGATTTCATTTCACGCGGGTTCATCTACATGAAAGACCAAAACGACTTGATTCTCCAGGCCCGCAAACGCATTGCCCTCACGCTCAAAGATCAAGATCCACGATCAAACGCAAACGGAACATATCTCAAAGAAAAGATCCGCGAAGACCTCGGCGAATTCCTCTACCACAAAATCCAACGCCGCCCGATGATTCTTTCAATCATCGTAGAGGTCTAAAAAACAACCCCGCTTTTGCGGGGTGTTTTTTTGTTTCACTATTCAGTCGGCTGTGTGATTTGAAATGATTTGATGATCGTCTCAATCGTATCTGTCGCATTCGTTCCGAAATCGATCCATGCCGTTTGATAGAATTTTCCCTTAAGGCTGACGAGCGCAAACGTCTTTGGAAGATTTCTCATTCCATTTTCATCCATTTGCGTTACGGCCTCGCCAGAGAATAAGAGTACTTTTCCACCATTCACGACATACACCTTTGTTGGCCGTAAAGCTTCTGCGCCAGCCGTAAAAGGTTCCGTTTTCTCAAAGGAGCCATTCTTTTCAAGAATAGCTCCCCGTTCATCACAATAATAGGCACCACGAGGAACCGTGAAATCCTTTGTCGAACCACAAATACTCATTTTAGTCATTTTCAAATGGAACTGAGAACCCAAACAATTTGATGTTAATTTACCGCTATTGTCGTAACACATTGACTTGTCCTCAGTAAATTCACCCGCTCCCCATTGGGCCGGAACACTAAATGACAAACCGATCTTTGAATTTTCAATCTTGATTGTTGATAAACCTGTAGTAGGTGCCCCGACCGCAAGAATAGACGGTTGCGCTACAACATTATTCATTTTTTCCAATTTAGTCTCCAGCTGCTCAACCCGTCTTGAAAGCATTGAGGTATTCTCCGCTGAGTACGCAAGATCGCCGTTCATTTTCAGATACAAGATAAACATTCCTCCAGCCGTAAGGAGCAACAAGAGAATAACAAGCAAAAGCGTTTGATTCTTTTGCTTTGACGATGTGTTCGTGGCCATAAAAAATAAATGAAGAGCGAGTAATTGACGCAAGTATAGCACGACAGGCATGCTATGGACGATATATGCCAGACCTCCTCTTCTCCGGCGTTCAGCCGACGAACAATCTTCACATTGGAAACTACATTGGCGCGCTGAAACAGTGGGTTGAGATTCAGCATCGGTATCGATGTCTCTTCTGCGTCGTTGATTTGCATGCGATCACCGTTCCGCAGGATCCGAAAATCCTTCGTCAAAACATTCTGAACGTTGCCGCAACATACCTTGCAGCTGGCGTTGATCCTGCGCGTTGCGACATCTTCGTGCAAAGCGAAGTTCCAGAGCATGCAGAGCTTGGATGGATTTTGAGCACGATTATCAAAGTCTCTGAGCTGGAACGAATGACGCAATTCAAAGACAAATCAATCAAACGTGGCGAGAACGTTGGCGTTGGACTCTTCACCTATCCCGCATTAATGGCGGCTGACATCTTGCTCTATGACACCAGCGTTGTGCCGGTTGGCGAGGATCAGGTACAACACCTTGAACTGACACGACTTGTTGGACGACGATTCAACACCCAATTCGGAGAAACGTTTGTGATTCCACAACCGCTCATTCAAAAAGTTGGTGCACGTATCATGGCCTTGGACGAACCAACGGCAAAAATGTCGAAGAGTGCGCTCTCTGCGAATAGCTACATTGCGCTTTCGGATTCACCTGACGTCATTCGAAAGAAAATCTCAAAAGCGGTCACAGACTCAGGAACAGGAATTGCGTATGATGCCATTGAGCGACCGGCAATTTCAAACCTGCTCACTATTTTTCACCATGCAACAGGACGAAGCATGAAAGATATTGAAGATGAATATGCAAATAAAGGCTACGCGGATTTCAAAAAAGCTCTTGCAGAAGCCGTCGTGACCATGCTGGAACCGATTCAAAAGAAACTTCGATTATTTCAAGATGATCCTGCTGAGCTCAGCAAGATCTTGGATCGCGGGCGCGATAAGGCGCGAGGGCTTGCAGCTGAAAAGATCAAACAGGTTAGAGAAAAAGTTGGCCTTGGTCGATAACACGTCTACTTCTTCGTATACACCCACGTTCCCACCCATCCCTCTTCTGGAGGCGATTTCATAAAATGTTGAGCACGCTCAAGGAGCGTTTTCGTTGCCCCATCATCAGGTGTTGTCTTCAACAATAGATCACATGCTTGAACAGCCTCTTTGAACTGACGGGAAAAATAGAGATCAAGCGCGGCCTCAAACTCCTTTGCAAACTTCTTTCGTTTTGGCGAAGCCGTTTCCATTAACTCCATCACTTCATAAATGACGACCGGTTCCTTCTTCCCTTTCACTGCAACCTTATCAAGTCGTCGCGTAAGCACCTGCTTCTTCAATTCACCCAGCGTAGCTTCAGTGATGATGATTTGAACGCCATATTCTTTCGTAAGACTTTCTAGGCGTGATCCCAAATTCACGTTGTCGCCGATGACCGTGTAATCAAATCGCGTCTCTCCCCCAACGTTTCCAACAACCATGTCACCCGTGTTCACGCCAAGGCCGATATGAAGCTCATGACCATCAAACGCATTTTCTGCGTTCATCTTCGCCAGTGCCTCACTCATTGTTAACGCTGTCTTCACGGCTCGTAACGCATGATCTGGTTGATCAAGTGGCGCATTCCAAAATGCCATCACCGCGTCACCGATGTACTTGTCCAAGACACCATCATGCTCAAAGACAATCGAGGTCATGCGATCAAGATAGCGGTTCAAAATCTCAACGAGTTTTTCCGGTGAGAGCCCTTCTGAAATTGTCGTAAATCCACGGATGTCAGAAAACAAAACTGTCATGCGTTTTCGATCACCTCCAAGTTTGAGTTTGTCCGGATTTTTCATCACAGAATCAACGACGGATGGCGAAACGTACCGTGAAAAAGCGGCTTTCAATTCTCGACGTTCACGATCAGCCGTCACACGACGTTCAAGAGTCACGGCAGCGGAGACGAAGACGAGGACAAATGTCGGCCAGATGAGATCCATGATCCAGCCTCGATCAAACAAAATGAAGCCGCTGACAATCATCGCAAACCAGGAAAGACCGATGAGGAGGACACTCCATCTGGCACGAACGTGAGATGTAATGAAGGCAACAATCAAACTGAGAACAATGAGTACAAATGCGAACGGCAACTCCGGAACTTCCCGAAGCCAACGACGGCTCAGGAGTGTATCTAATGTTGATGCATGAATTTCAACGCCGGACATCGGGACGCCGTTTGATGTTGGGACAAGTGCATTATCATGTAGATCATTTGCTGTAGCGCCAACAAAAACAATGGCTCCGCGAAGACGATCAAGACTCACTCGATCACGAAGGATGTCTACAGCTGACAGCGTTGCAAATATCTGACGAGGTGCACCCGGATAGTTGATGATCAATGAATTCCGTTTTGCTCTATTGACCGGAGCCTCCGCTATTCGATCATCAAAACCGCCATACCGTGCAATCTCTAAAACGAACGATGGGAGCGAGTCTGGATACTCTTCAGACTTTGCTGAGGTCACGGTCAACGGAACACGACGAACAACACCATCTGGATCCGGGAGCTCGTTTACAAAGCCGGTTGAAACCGCGGCAGAGCTCAACAATGAGATCGGTGCAAGAATCTGTTTTGGATCATACACGTTGACCCCCTGCTTCAATCCAATCTGAAGCTCAATTGGCAACACGACATTTCCTGCACCCTTGAGCGCATCAGCAAGCGCATGATCATCTTGATCGGATGAGACTTCTGGAAAGTTCACGTCATACCCAATAACCTTTGCACCAGCGCCATGAATCTTTTTGATCAATTCCGCATGAACCGTTCGCGACCATGGCCACCGACCGATCTGATTAATCGACGTATCATCAATTGCAACAACAACAATTCGAGGGTCCGATGTATGCGGTAAAAACAATCGATCAGTCGCTCGGCTACTCCAAGAATTCAAGATGCCAGAAAGAAACCCAATTGCAATGAGCACTCCAACGCCACCCCCTACAATCATTGGCTGCCACGCGCGTTGTGAAATGTTCATATTTTGGACAAGTATTTGCGTGAATAATAGCACGCAAGACTGGTTGACAAAAGCACCAAAAACTGCTAAGATTCCGCTGCTTGGGTTACACAGATGATCGCCCCGACCAAGTCGGGGAGGAAAGTCCGAACACTTGTTGGTGTCAAAACCAATGTCATGAGAGCCGTTAACGACGGCCAGGATATAGTCCGCCTTAGGCGGACAAACCTAGGGAAAGTGCCACAGAGACAATACTACCCCGTGATCTCGCAAGAGATTTTACGGGGGAAAGGTGAAAAGTGAATAGACGTGGTCATCTCCGATGAACATCGGAGCAATCTCTGCCACTATTCTCGGCGCGTGGTAACACGCGTTCGTGGTAAACCCTCTCTAGCGCAAGAGCAAGATCTGCGGCAGCAATGCCAAGGAACTGGTAGCTCGCTCGAGCTTTGATGCAAATCAAGGCCCAGATAGATGATCATCGAACCGGCGTAATACCCGGGGAACAAAATTCGGCTTATCGTTAGCCCTGGCATCAAAACCCCCGATCTTTCGGGGGTTTTGAATTGACAAACCAACAAACCTGTGCTAATCAAGAAAACGTACCTTGACCCCAATATAACCTAGGAGGAACGATTGAGAACGCTGTACGACGTCCTCGGTATCGCCCTAACGGCAACGCCTGAGGAAATCAAGGCCGCTTTTCGGAATATTGCTCGAAATACGCACCCGGATCGCAATAAGAACAACGCGGATCACACCTCGCACTTCAAAGAGGCGTGTGAGGCGTACAAAGTTCTGTCTGACCCGGAAAAGCGACGAAAGTACGATCTCGGATTTCGCCCGATTCAGTCCGTAGCCGACCTTTTCCTTCGTCATTCGGCAGGACGCCGAATCATGAGACAGAACATCCCAACGGCACCAGGCGCCCCCAAACCGGGAACAGATCTGTGCCTGTTCGTGGATGTTCCAGAAGAAGTTCTGCGAGAAGGCGGCGCGACCACGATCAAGCTTCCGATTGCCCAAACAAACGGAACGAACGAATCCACAACCGAACTCATCATCAGTATTCCACCGAATGCGTTCGAAACCCCCTGGTGCACCATTCATTTTCTCGGGAATCCCGGAAAAAAAGATGCGCACCCAGGGAATCTGCTGATTCACTTCACGGAAACACACCAACCCACTGATCAGAAAGGCTGAACAACACCATGGTGAAACAGATCGTTGAGTTTGCGGCTGCGTTTGCGACGTTCCGAAGAACGAGTACGAACGATGATGGAGCACCGATCACCGTCGACACGAGAGACGAAGGGGCAAGGGCCTGGGCCAACATGCTCCTCACGAATCCGCAAAGCCTGAGCCTGATCAAGGCCTCTGACTGCGCGGCGATCTTCTCCGTATGCGTCGGCGTCATGTACCCAGCGTCTGCACTTCAACTGCGTGGAATGAAGGGGCGCAACCTCGAAGTCACGCTGCAGAGGCTCCAGCAAACGGATCGCCTTCCCTTGGCTACGATCCCCGGACACCCGGCTGCACAGTTCCTCGCCATGCTCCTCACGACCCGAGGCGGGCGCAGACTGTACATCAAGGTCGCACTTCTACTCCTCGAGGCACAGTCCGATTCGGACCTGTGCGAATTCCTGTACTACCCCCCGGGGTGCACACGCGGACGCACTCCGATCGAGGATCCGGTTGATGGTACTGATGGAGAATCTGATGAGGCTGATGGCAGCCTCGTGATGGAGGACGCATGAGGGATCAGACTATGAGCATCATCCTTTCTCGACTTCGTTCGGAAGAACCGAAGCAGGCTGGAGAGGTCCTGCTCGACTTTCTCAAGCATGGCAAAGAGTCATCTTCCTACCTCGCCATTCGTGAGAACCCCGATGTGGCGCTCGTCGCGCTGCAGCACGGGGATGACGAGCTAGGTCTCAGCCGACGCGCTGCAGCCGACGCGCTGGAAGAGGTACTGGATGCGTGTGGCACTCCCGAACAGGCGCAACGGATGCTAAACGAGTATCTGACGCCAGACCGTCAAGCCGAACTCCTCGGTGGACGCGGTGAACTCGCTTCAGCCGTTGCTATGGCCGCAAGTATCAATGTGATTCATGCGTTTCTCTTGAATGAAGCCGAGGGAACGATTCCGGAAAAGCTACAGGACGAGCTCAGTCACGAGCACTTCGAACGAACAGCGCTGTTCACGGCGCACCGATCGGCACATCTGTACACGCTGGCTCAGAAACTGAAGGATCACCCCTCGTATAGGGAAATCCTAGACCTCAGAATCGGCGACGCCTCATTCCAAGAGCACGTACTCTATGGGATCTGGCGGGAAGCCACTGCTCCGAAAAACCTCGCGGATATTCCTCTCCACCTCTTCTATGACGTGGGTCTGGAACCCGAGGACTGCCTCGCCGAGCTCGAAGACGTGATCGTGACGTCCAGGGATCGCTTCATCAATCCGGAAGAGCTCAGCGCTGCAGCTCATATGACCGCACCTCCCGAGATCGAGATCGCGGACGAAGACTCATCTGCCGAGGGTCACCGTCAGATCGTTCATCACGAAAAAGGAGCTTTGGCCGAAGAGGATTCGGATTCGAAGCCGGACAAGGAACCAGAACCGGATCTGGATCTCGGCTAACCATTCTCCCTCGGCCCTGCCAATACGTTCACTCGTGTTGGCAGGGCCGCTTTCTTTCCATACTTGTAGTGATCCGAAAAGAGATTCTCTGATTTCTTTTGGGCTCATTCACAATCTAACCAGGAGATCTGTATGCAACAGGCTACATCTCACGCACTGATCCATATCCCGCGATCAAGCGATGCCGATGCTGCGCTCAACGATCGGTATCAGACGCCATTCGCGAAATTCATGGCCGCGCTTCTTTCGAAGTCATCTCCCACAAAAATCTCCATGATTGGCACTGCCGTGTGGAGCGATATTCCGTATGACGTCATCGTGGGTCACGGCCTCTGGATGATTCTTGAGCAATCATCGGGTCAATCGATGGAACAGGATTCAGAGAAAGCTTCAAAGAAGCGCAACGTGTCACTTTCGACCGAATCAAATATCAATGAGCTCTCTCACGTTGTCGGACATCTGATCAACATGGGAATGATGCTTGTCTACAAGTCGCACGTACATGCAGCGAATGCGTTCATCTCGGACGTGATCATTCCCCGAATGGAGCAACTACGTGCAACATCTCACAAATCTCCAATGTCCGTTGCAGAGCAATGGCGAGTGCCGGTTGCTCAATTCTTCGCGCCACTCATCAAACGTGCGAAGGAACATCGTCAAGAAGTGCTGGCTCTAGCACATGCAATCATCGAACAGAACATCTTGCGTACCGGCGAAAATGACGGCATTCGAGCCGGTATCCCTCTGGTCGATGCGGACTGGATCAATACGCTCGCTCTCCATGCTGCAACGCTGTCGATTCACGTTCCAGTCAGGGAGCTGGATCATACTCTCCAGGTTGGTGCACTGATCTACAAAGATCTCCGATCTGCGTTGCCACGGTTGCACCAAACAGCTTTGGAAGTCTCTCTGTTCTCCAAGCTGAAGACGCTGATGAGCAAGCTCCCCGTTGGGACGTTCAAGAACTTCTCATCAATCTGTGCCGGCTTTGTTCCAACGCAGATCCTTCTTGCATGTCTCATTTCGGAAACGAATGACTACCTGGATGCGCGGAACTACGCAAAAGCCATCCAGATCCTGAATCAGAGTTCTGACGAAGAGGTAACGGAGCGAACGGTTGCACGGATCATCTCACGAATGAAGCCGCTCTCTGATGTCGAACTTGCCCTGCTCACAGAGCTTGTTCAACAACGCATTCCTTCGACGCGTAAGCTCTCGCCAAAGATGGGCCTGCATGAGCAACAAGAGCTTTTCATCTATGTCCGACCCGAAGACGTCATCAACAGCCCAGAGCTTGCGCTCGAATATGCGACCGGCAGAGCGGTGACCACCTCGGAACCAACCGGACCACGAAGTGCTCAACGAAAAGCGGATCTAAAGCAACGACTCGCATCGTCGATCGATTGGCATTCGATTGACATCGAGCAGTTCCAGCGAGTCCTTGCCGAGGAATCGCTCCTCCCAGAGCAGCTTGCCGATGGCATTGCACGTATGGAAAAGACCGTTCAGGAAACGGCCGTCCAGAAGTTGCTACAATCCGGCTACTGTTCACGTGCCGGTATCGCGCGTCTCATTCAGCACCGCCTCGTAATTCCAGATCAAGGGTTCGTCATCGAGTTCGCGCACCTGGTTCCTTCAGCGCACGTTCGAGATGCATTCGTTCGTGAGCTGAAAAGTCCCACATCGTATCACGTGCATCTCCTGCATCTTGCACTACACATGAAACCATCCGATGCCGTAGAGATCTTCGAGTGTGTTGAGTTTCGAGTCGAAATCATCAAGCTCATCTCGGAGATCTCAAGCTCGCCCAACACGAAAAATCAGCACCTCGCTGACCTGAAGACGTTGGTAGGGGCGGAGCTATGGACAAAACTGGTTCTCTCTTGTGACATCGAGCTCCGAAAGGTCGAGTATCGTCATCGTCGTCGACCGACCAAGAAGTGCAAAACCAAGCCACTGGCACGCTGGCAGGACAGCTGGAAGCCAGAACAGGCGCACGGTCTGTACGCTCTGGCAGCGACACTGTTCGTTCCTCCACTCGAAGCGAAAGCGATCCTTCTCCGACATTCCGAAGCCTCGATCTTTCAATGGCTTCATGAGGGCGACCCGCAACGAACGCGTGCACTCACCAACTACATGCGCGTTCGCCATACGTATTACAAATCTCATCCTCGCTGACACCATCCCCGTCTGAACGCAGACGGGGATTTTTCTATTCGAGTACCTGCATTTCATGCTATCCTACAATCAACTTCATGCGTTTTCGTCGTCTTGATTTAACCTTCACCGCGCTTCTCTTGCCGCTCGATATCTGCGCGCTATTCATGGCAGCTATTTCTGCATATGTTTTGCGCTATTCCCGATTCGTCACAGAGGTCTTACCGATTTTACAAAATCTCAACTTTGCAGAATATCTCACGCGTGCCGCTTTTTTCGTGGGCGTCTGGATTCTCATTTTTGCTCTTGCCGGCCTATACACCACAACACCTCGTCGCGCATGGAATGAACTTGGACGACTCATCATCGCATGCAGCACCGGAACAATGGTTGTCATTGCATCCGTATTTTTTCGTCGTGAAATTCCAGCATCCCGCTTCATCGTCTTAGCTGTTCTTGCGCTCTCCATCTTGTATGTCTGGCTCGGACGACTCGTTCTCCGTGTCATCCGTCACGCCCTTCTCCGAGCTCGCATCGGCCATCGGTTGTTCGCTATCGTCGGCACATCAGAAGCAGCAGATACCCTGGAACAGGCCTATCACGATCAACCGATTCATGGCATCACCATTGTTTCTCGATTTGAAGGATGGAATGAGAAGACACGAAAAGCGTTACTCAAATTAAAAGAACAGGACAAGATCGAAGGGATCCTGCTTGCTGATCCAGATCTCAAAAAATCACAAGCCCTCGAACTCATCTCGTTTGCCGAAGAACAGCATTTAACATTCAGATATCTTGCGGATTTATTCGCCGCGAAGTTTACCAACATCAAAGTTTCAACTGACGCTGGCGTTCCAATTATCGAAGTGAAACGAACACCGCTCGATGGCTGGGGAAGTATTACGAAGCGAGCATTCGACATCATCATCTCGTCATTCTGCCTCATCATCGTCTCCCCCATTCTCCTCATCGCCATCATCGCCCTAGCCATTGAAGACGGTTTTCCAGTGATCTTTCATAACGAACGCGTCGGCGAACGAGGCAGCTTATTTACCGTCCTGAAACTTCGGACCATGTGGCGCAAGCTCTCCATCGGCAAGCAATTTGGTGATTCACAAAAGAACATGGCACTTGAAAAAGAGTTGATTAAAGAAAAAAGCATCAAAAGCGGCGCGGTGTACAAAATTGCAAACGACCCACGCATCACCCCGGTTGGTTCTTTCCTGCGCCGCTGGTCACTGGATGAACTCCCGCAATTTTGGAATGTCCTTCGCGGCGACATGTCGCTCGTTGGGCCACGACCACATCAGCCTCGCGAAGTCGCGCAATACGAATCCCACCACCTCCGCGTCCTCGCCATCCGCCCAGGTATCACGGGCATGGCACAAATCTCCGGCCGCAGTGATCTTGAGTTTGAAGATGAAGCTCGCCTTGATACTTGGTACATCGAGAACTGGTCGCCAATGTTAGATCTGTATATCTTGCTCAAAACACCGTTCGTCGTTCTGCAACGCAAAGGCGCATATTGACAAACCTCCCGACAAATCCATGACCGTTCTCTACACTTGAACGCATGGAGGACCTGTTTGCGTCACACAAGATCGCGCTTGTGCACGACTATCTCGTTCAAGATGGTGGAGCAGAACGCGTGTTAGCCTGTTTACAGGAAATGTTTCCGTCTGCGCCGACGTACGTGTTATTGCACGACAAACGTAAGACAGAACGACCATTTCGGGGATCGGAAATTCGGACATCTTTTTTAAATACCCTCCCCTTTTCCATTCCGCTCTATCAATGGTACATGCCACTCATGCCGCGTGCCGTTGAGCAGCTTGATCTCTCAGAATTCGACGTCGTGATTTCCTCTTCAAGCTCATTTGCCAAAGGCGTGATCGTTTCACCGGACACAACGCACATCTGTTATTGCCACACCCCAACACGATTCCTCTGGCAGGAACGATTTGGCTATCTCCATGACGCACCACATCCATGGATCATGCGCGCCATGCTCCCCTCGCTTCTGCATCGTCTGCGCACGTGGGATCGATTAGCTGCAGAACGACCGGACGTAATCGTGACAAACAGCCTGACGAGCAAAAAACGAATCAAACATTTCTACGGACGAGAAGCAACGGTCATTCATCCGCCCGTAGACGTGGAGCGCGTTCCCCTGTCTGAATCACCAGGAACCTATTGGCTCGCAGGCGGACGATTGGTGAAGTACAAACGGTTTGATCTGATTGTTCAAGCCTTTGAACGCCTCAATCTTCCACTAAAAATCTTTGGTGTTGGACCGGAACTCAAGCGATTGCGCTCTATAGCAAGTCCAAATACAACATTTCTTGGACATGTGACGGAACAAGAAAAAAATGAGTTATACAAAAATGCCATCGCATATTTGTATCCGCAGATCGAGGATTTTGGCATCACGGCCGTTGAAGCCATGGCAGCTGGAAAACCAGTGATCGCGTATTGCAAAGGTGGCGCAGCAGAAACCGTGATCCCAGGAATGAGTGGCGCGCATCTAGCAAATCAACGCGTTGAAGATATCGTTGATGCCGTCACACGATTCTCTCCGCAGAAATACGACTCTGCCCGCATTCGCACTCATGCAGAAAAATTTTCCAAACAACGATTCATCCGTGAGTTCACCTCATTTCTCCAAACACATCTCGCATGACCATCCTCGTTGACGCGCGCCCGCTCCTAAACCCGCCCCACGGCGGTATTCCGCGCGTCACGTTAGAAATCTTATGCGCCTACGCCGAGACATATCCTAACGACAAACTCCTTTGCATCACGACAGGTCATACACAACTCCAACTCCCATCACGACTCACCACTTTTTCAAACGTCACACATCTTCATCTTCGCATTCCAAATAAGCTCTGGAGTGCACTCTCGTTTCTCAATCTCGTCTCAATGACGCACGCAGCTGAACAACGAGGACACACAATTGATGCAATCTTTTTTCCCAATCTCGGCTTCATCGGACGCATCAATCGCCCGTATTCACTTCTCCTTCACGACCTCTCCTTTCTCATTGAACCGCGTTGGTTCTCATTGAAAAGTAGACTCTGGCATCGCGCCGTTCATGCACGAAAGCTGATTCAAAACGCGACAACGCTTTTTTCTGTTTCCGAGACAACGAAACGTGATGCAGTACAACTTCTGAATATTCCGGAGAATCGAATTCATGTCATCCAGATGGGACAGACAATCACACAAGATCTGCAAACAGAGCAAACACGACCAACCTCACTCCCCGCTCGATACGTTCTTTCAATGGGGCTAAACGATCCAAGAAAAAATGTGCATACGGTGATCGACGCCGTAGAACGATTGCGACAAGAAAAAAGCTTCCAGGACCTCCAACTCATCATCGTCGGAACGCCGGAACGCCATCCAACACGACAACACGCAGAATGGATTCACATCGCCGTTCATCCGACGGACAAAGACCTTGCAACACTGTATCGATTCGCGTCAGCTTTTGCGTATCCGTCGTGGTATGAAGGATACGGCTTACCACTGCATGAAGCCGCGATGTACGGAACACCGAGAGTAGCTTCGACCACAGGAGCGCTACCAGAAACAGCACCGGAGGGAACAATATTTGCGAACCCGGCAAAACCGCAGCATTGGGTGGAAGCGATGAGACACGCGGTGGGGATGGAGAACGGGAAAATAAATAAAACACCGATGAACTGGGAAACAACAGCGAAGACGTTGCACGATCAATTCAAGAAATACCAGAGACCATCCATTTCATAACTCCCCCAGCCCCCTCTTTTCTAAAGCGGGGGTTTGTTTTTATTTTTGAATTTCAATTTGAGATAAAGAAATAAGGATAATCCTCCTCTTGAGACAAGAGGAGGTTGGAGGAGTTATAACCCCTCCGCCTGCATTCTTTCAACCTCCTCCAATACTCTCTCCATCACTCCCTGCAAATTTCGTATCACATCATTACTCCAAAATCGAAGCACACGAATTCTATTTGCTTCTAAAAATTTCGTGCGTTCATCATCATATTCTTTCTGCTTGTTTTCCATATGTTGCGAACCGTCCAGTTCAATGGCGAGTCTTATAGTCGGACAATAAAAATCGAGAATATAAAAACCAATGCTAAACTGCCTGAAGAACTTCAACTCATTGATCTGTTTATTTCTTAGGCGACTCCATAAAAGCTGTTCCGAATCCGTCTGGTTCTTGCGCAGTTCTTTTCGTCGGTCCTTGAGTTTTGATATATTCTGCAACCTCATATCATTTCTGCATTATATCTCATTCATATTCTCGTCATGTTCCTTTCATATCTCCCTCTTGAGACAGGAGGGATTATTAGAGGCTTATCTCATCTCATAACTCCTCCAACCTCCTCTTTTCTAAAGAGGAGGCTTTTCTCTACTTCTTTCTTTCAAATTCCTGATTCAAAAAAAATCTAAAACAATCCCCCGCTTTGGATAAAGAGAGGGCTGGGAGAGTTTGAAATGCAGGTAGTGCTTCTTCCTCCCCTACCATTGACAAAACCACCAAAAACCGCTAGGTTGCAATCGATCATCGTACCATCACAACTCTCAACGAAGGGACGTGCCATGATCACAGCGTCATCAAAATCTACTAAGCCTTCATTCTTCGAACGCCTCGAGCAAGCATACGGTGATCCTCCGAAATCTACCTCGCACGGCACTCCACCGTATCGTGATCAGAAGCTCATGATTAGTCGTCCGACTCACAAACTGATTCTCGTTCTGCGCGCTATCCGATCATTTTCCCCTCGAAAAAAGTTCGATAGCCTCTCGAACGACTCGAAAGCCTTGCTCTTGGGCCTCCTAGCGTTCTTCAGCTTATTTTCGATGATGGTGTCTATAGCCGGCCACGCTGAAAGCGTACATCAGAAAAAATCGCGCGAGCGAAGCGTGATAGAGCTCAAAGTCGTTGATCGATACTGGGCCTGCGTCCAAACCATGCCCGAATGCTTTCAAACCAGCAAAGGCGTAGAATGTCATAAGGTCCAAAAACAAATCAATGCAGGCGTTGCTGAAATCCCCCCTGATGCATGCGTCGCAACAAACTCATCATTGCTGAGCTACCTCATCCTAGGCGAAGCGCATACCGATCGGTACAGACGATCGGACAAGATTTGGGTCACTGCAAGTGATTATGCGGCTCATCCGATTGGCTCAACCTACCATGCTTGCATAAACGGGAGACGAGAAGCGCTTGCTTGGATGACTGACCCCGTTTGTCCAGCCGGTCAATAATTCGCGACCTCCCGCCGCTCTCTCAACAAGAGCGGCTTTTCTTTTCCATATTCATTGACAACCTAGCCAATTATTGCTACGTTTATTTTACGTTATCAATGCTCGCACTTTCAATATTGACGTGTCAGTATTTTGCCTTATTCTAAACAAATTTATATATGATCAAATCCCTCACCCGCAGCCTTCTCGTCGGTTTGGCCATCGTATCCGTTGCTATACCTGGCGCGCTTCAAGCTAATGCCTCAACCGGTCCTTGGAATTGGGCTGATCTTTCTGCCAAAGTTGCAGAACGCGCAAATCGCCCTATTTGGGCCGTTGCTCGCGGTGAATCCTATTGGTATTTCACCGATGGACAGGATTTATATACTGGCGGACACGTTTGGCGCACGGATGGCGGAATCTTGGCCGACATCACAAAAGAAGTCCGAATGGCTGGGCTCTCTCGCGTCGATGACATTGTCAGCGATGGACAGACCGTTCTCTTTTTGAAAAACGTCACATTGAAAAATAACTCCATCGAGGTTGTAAGCTACAACGGGAACTACACAAACATCACCTGGCAGATTCGCCCGTATCTTGATTACGCAACCGGCGTTACTTCGATCACAGGAAAAAGCGGTATGTGGGCCATTGTCACAACAAAGGGCCAAGTGATTTTTTGGAACTCTGCACAAAACCAGATCAACACGTTCCTCTCTGCAAACTCGAATTTCCAATCAGATATCTATTACAGCATGCGCCACGTGGCACCATCCGATTCCTATTTCTACATGCCAGTATCTGCCGCGCCAATCTCAACGGGCTGGCTCGTCAGCTCTCGTGATACGAACGGTGTGACGCGATTCTGGAACTATACAAGCTACGGTGTTTCAACCGAAATCACGAATCAATTCAGCCGCATCACAAACGTCCAACTCATGGCATCAAGCGGGAATACCGCAATCTTTGGTGGCGTTGATACACAAAACAACACAAAGCGAATGTACACGTATGATGGCGTCAACGTAAAAGATGTCACATCCGCAATCCCAAGCAACATGAATACATGGAACAGCTTGATCGCTGGCTGGAACGGAACATCCTGGATGTTCGTTGGAAATGGATCAGACTCCATGAGCAAGCACCTGTATCGTTTTGACGGCTCAACATTCCAAGATCTCGGAACAACACAAGATTTCTTTTTGACCATTGCTGGAAATTTAAACGGCACATTCTTGATGGGCGGAGCAGTTTCAGATGTCTATCACTCAGCTTCCCCAACAAGCCCGTTAACGGCAAAACTTGTCAAAATCACTGAGGATGGATACGGCACTTCAAACTCCAATACCGGAGCTACCATCACGAACGGTATCTCCGCATGGGCATGGACCGATTCATACCAAACAGCGATTCGCCATGATCAAACGATCAATTTCAACGTTGGTGCATGGAGCCAGGATGGCATCAAACGCATTGAAATATATGCGAATGGATCACTCCGACGCACATGCGACTACGGCGTGACTTGGGGCAACCAAACCTGTACAGCGACAATCTATGGAAGTGACTACGGCTACAATGCAAACATAGCCTTGACCGCACGTGTCACCAACGGCAATAACCAAATTACGTGGACATCAACGCAGCAGGTAAAAACGTATATTGATGCAATCTTTTACTATAAAGATACCGTACCAGCGACCGGAGACATCTCCGTTTGGAATTCCGTTGACCCATCAGGTTCAACACTTCTTCGCGGAAACTCAGCTACCCTTCGCGTCCAAGCAAACGCATCACAAGGCTTACGACAAATCGACGTCTATGCGAACGGATCACTCCGCCGCACATGTACATTGAACAACGCCTACGGCACCCAAGGATGTGATGCGACAATCTACGGAACAGACTTCGCGGTCGGAACAATCGTTTCACTCAACGCACGAGCAACGGACGTCTACGGAAAAACAGCCTGGAGCGATGTTCGCACACTGACGATTGCTGATAACGGAACCTACTACCAAGGCACCAACACGAACTACTCCGGTACTGGCTCGTCATGGATTTGGTCGACACCGGAAACAACACAGGTAACACAATCGCAACCGGTCACATTCAACGTTGGCGCATGGGATCCAAACGGGATCAAACGCATCGAAATCTTCGTGAACAACGCCATCGTCAACACCTGTAACTTTGGCCTCGCGTATGGCAATCAGAACTGCACGTACCAAGTGAACACAAGCTACGCTGGAATCACATACGCGAATGTTTCAGCATTGATCACGAACGGTCAGAACCAAACGTTCTGGTCACAAACAAAGAACTACGTGATCACAAACGATTCAACGACAACAGTCATCTCTCCATCATTCCCAACAGATCTTCCGGGCAACATCCGCGTCACGAGCGACGCAGACAACGGATATTCAAAATCCAAAAAGATCACGTTTACCGCAACAGCAAATGATCAGGATGGCATCGACCGGATTGATATCTTGGTGAATGCAACGCTCGTCAAAACCTGTACGAACACGAACACCTGTAGCTATACGGGTGGTCCATATACCAATCGCAACACGGTCTCATACGGCGCGAAAATTATCGACAAAAAAGGATACGCACTTTGGACGGGATACAAAACGATCAACAAAAAATAAAAGCACCAACTATCCCACCTAGCCCAACTCTTTCTGCTCGGTGTAATAGGCAATCTCCTCCTGGATTATTTCAGGAGGAATTTTGTTTCCCTCGAAAAAAATCGAATCTTCCAAGTGCACGATTTTGGAGAATAAATCATCTTGCAAACTCCCGGATAAATCAATCGCAAGATCACGTAACGCTTTGAGCTGACCCAGATATTTTTTCAACTCCAACTCCGCCTGCGATTTCTGCTCTTTCAACTCCGTTCCATGTTTCCTCCACTGATCATGCCACACGTGTTTCCGCACCTCCGCAATCTCAATCCGCTCCCCTTCTTGCAATGCCACTTCTGACTCCGCATGCGCCAACACCTCATCAACGGTTTTTGTTTTTGACGCGCGACGAGCTCGTTCCAACAAATGCGCCGTCGAAGGACGAACCGTCAAATTCAAAGCCGACCACTCCTCCGCTGGATGTTCAACGAAATATAATTTCAAAGCTTCGCGTGCCGGCCAAACCGAGATCGCGAACTTGCGCGCAAAGTCCGCAAGCTTGTCCGTAGAAATATGTTGGCCATCCTGATACGCAGAAATCATCCCCTGCGCAGCCTCCTGATGTTTCGGATCCGCATATACCAACTGATCAACCAAAAAATCAATCACACGTGCTTTTTCTTTAAGGGGCAAAAAGAAATTGTCGAACATACCAGCATTGTACCGCGTTATGAGTTTGTTTTGTAGGGGCCATTGACATTTTGAGGCAATTTGATATTATATTTCCATCACGACGAGAAGGGCTCCGAACGGTTAACTGCCTAAGGAGCCCTTTTCATTTGTTCAATTTTACGTCGAACGTCGACCGCATCCAAAGCATCGAAATACGCGGCACCTATTTTTTTATACAAAGAGGATGCCCTGCTCCGATCAGGAAATAGGATTTTTGCGAATCTATTTTCTTCAATCAAGAAATCGACCACAAGTTTATAATCTCCGTCTCCTGAAACGAGAACGATCTTTTCGAATTCTTCTTTTTTATACATTTTTTTCATGATCTGAAAAATGATGTCAGAATCAACGTTCCCCTTCTTCTTCCCCATCATGGCAGGATTATGCTCTCGAAATATAAGTACGAAGCCGGCACCATGTATTTCTTCATACAATTCTTGATTCATTTTCTGCACATACCCTAAAAAACAGTATGCTTTAGCAACCTGATACTTTTGTTCGAGATAAATGCGAAATCTCGCAAGATCGATTCTCCATGGATCTTTCTCTCGTTTCGCGGTACCCATAAACAAATTTTGTCCATCTATAAATGCAAAATTGTGACCCACGATCTGCTTTTCCATAGACTCGCATATCATCATATTTGATATAGAACCCAATACTCCACACGTTAACAGCATAGAAACTCAAAAGGTTTATGCCAATAACACAAAAAAAATAAAAAACCACCCGACACGAATCCGATGGTCAATTATTTTTTTCTACAGTTCAATTTTGCAGAAGACGAAAGAAAAATGGAGTATTACCGGTCAATTTCGACTTCTTTTCCTCCAAGGGATTTTAGCCCATTGATCACGGCATCCCCAAGTTCATTTCCAGCTAACTGCTCGCCTTCAAATTGCACCCAGTATTTTTTTCCATTAACTTCCATAATGAGTGGCTTTGATGACGCTCTCTTATAATGCGCATCTTGCTCCTCACTATATGGCCATACCCCGATTCTTTGTGTATGATATAATCCATTGAATTTTCCGTGCTGTAAAACAAAGGCAACTCCATGCGCACTAGCCCAAGCAGCATCATGCTCACCATCGTCGATCGTAATTTCTTCGTTTGGAAGCGCCTCTCTTACCTTTGCTTCGAGTGCCACGTAAAGCTCATCTCTTTGCTCTCGACGCTCACCAGCCCCCCCCACTCCGGCTACTTCTTCAGCAGAAAGTTTGTGACTACGTTTCTGCTCATCAATTGACTGACGGTCACTTATAAATACCTCTGGATTAGGCATAAAAAATTAAAATAATTAATGAATTATGAACATATTATATAACAGACGTGACAGGAAACGCAAGCGTTTGGAGATACGCTCATCAAATGTAACAGAGCAAGAACCCGAGATAAGATATTAAAACAAAACCATTCTTCCTCTATTATCTTATAGATATCACGAATGGAGAAGATAACCCGACAAGGTTCCGTCCTTATGGGGCCTTTTCTTTTTTATCTGATATCTTGTCCGACAAATCGTTCATAAAACGTAGAAATGGGCGAACGCGGAAATCTTTTAAGAGAGCTGAAAATTTGCGTTTATTTGGAATAAATAAAGCTTCAAACTTGTTCTTCACGATAAGATGCTTCACGAGACAGAAAAAATCTCCATCGCCGTTCACGATAATTGCCTTTTGAAAATTCGGGTATTCGATCATTGTATGAAGCAAGAGCTCCGCGTCACAGTTTCCTTTTGTCGTTCCGTCTTTCCACGTTAAGGTCGGTTTGAATATACAAATAAAACCTGCATTCTCGAGTTCCTTGTATAAACTCGTATTTTTTTCGACGTATCCGATAAACAAAAATGCACTCGTTACACCGTATTTCTCAAAAAGATATCTTCTAAATTTTCGATAATTTATCCTCCAGCCTAACTCCTTTATGCTCAAATATACATTTTGACTATCAATAAACGCAAATTATTTCGGTCTATCGTATTTCGTGAACCCATACTATACCGCTGCCATGGAATGGATAGATTGTCAACATCGAAATCTTGAGCTCAAACAGAAAGCCCATCCGTGACGACAGAGGGCGAGATCGTCACGGATTGTGACGGGCCTTCTGTCGCCGGATGGGCGGACAACACTACCAGTGGACGACGATGCTGTAGCGGGCGCTGACGTGTGCGTCGTGGATCGGGCTGACCCAGGGATCCAGCTCCATGGCGACGCAGTAGGTGAAGACCTCGGCAGCGACCCCCTTGAGATCGCTACCGTCGTCATTCTGATGGATTTCCGGACCATCCTTCGGATGCCGAAGCACCATGATGGCGGCGAAGTACTCACCCCTCTCAGCTGCGGCTTCGATCACGGGAACGATCCCCTGGAGGATGAAGGCCTTTCGCCTCCTATCCTCGTCACGCGAGGCGGACCGGCTTTTCTCACGAATCTTCCGGAGGTCAATATGCATACGCGCTCCTACTCATCACGTTATGGCCTTCCGGGCACAAAACGGTCACATCGCTTTGGGCGATTTCGACTTGTTAATTTAGCACAAAAACACGATTCCGTCAACCCCCTCACCCCACCAAAATCCCCCAGAAAACCCCCAACACTTGCCAAAAAACCGTGATTCCGGTATAGTCGTTCCACATTATTCTCGTTGGATTTCGTCCTCTTTTAGAGGCGATTCAGCACTTTCCGTCTGGTCGGCTTATTTCAAGACGATTTTGATCAGGGAAGGTTAAATAACAGGTTTTATGTCTACATCAATTACAAAGAAAGTTACAGCGAAGGGCGCTGAGACGGAGTTGGAGAAGTTGTTGAGTGAGGAAACCTACACCACGTTCCCGAAGAAGGGCGACACGGTGAAGGGTGCTGTCATCGCAGTTGGTCGCAATGAGGTGCGCATGGATATCGGTGGGATGACCATTGGTATTGTCCGCGGACCAGAATTGGACGCAAACTTGCACTTGACCGTTGGCGACGAAATCGAAGCCACCGTCATCGACAACGACAACGAATTCGGCGAACTTGAACTCTCATTGAAGGGTGCTGATCGCAAGAAGTCTTGGGAGAAGCTCAAGGAATTATTCACGAGCGCTGTCGTGGTTCCTGTCAAAGTTCTCGAGGCAAACAAGGGTGGGTTGATCATTCGCTTGGAAGGTGTCGCTGGCTTTTTGCCAGTGTCGCAGCTTTCACCGGAAAACTATCCACGTGTTGCTGGCGGAGAAAAAGCTCGCATTTTGGAAAAGTTGAAAACGTTAGTTGGAACCGCCTTGGACGTCAAAGTCCTTGATGTCAACGAAGAAGGCGAAAAGCTGATCGTCTCTGAAAAAGCTGTTTGGGAAACCAAACAAGAGAGCGTGTTGTCCAAATACCAGGTTGGAAGCACGGTCGAAGGAGATGTCACAGCTGTCACAGACTTCGGCGCGTTCGTTCGCTTCGACGTCAACTTGGAAGGTTTAGTCCACATTTCAGAAATTGCTTGGCAACGCATTGATCACCCTCGCGATGTCTTGAAGGTCGGCGATCACGTTCGCGCTGAAATCATCAACATCGAAGGTTCAAAGATCTTCTTGTCCATGAAGAAACTCGTCGACGATCCTTGGAAGAACGTCGCCAGCCGCTTCAAGGTCAACGACATGGTCCGCGGTCGTGTTCTCAAGATCAATCCATTCGGGTTGTTCGTGGAACTTGACCCAGATATTCACGGGTTGGCCCACATCAGCGAGCTCTCGAGCAAGCCGGTGAAGGACGTCAACGAAATCGCGCGCGTCGGAGACGAATTCGACTTCCGCATCGTGACCATCGATCCAGAAAATCATCGCCTTGGCCTTTCCTTGCGAAAGAAC
Source organism: Patescibacteria group bacterium (assembly GCA_018063105.1). Taxonomy (GTDB): domain Bacteria; phylum Patescibacteriota; class Patescibacteriia; order 2-12-FULL-60-25; family 2-12-FULL-60-25; genus JAGOQX01. The sequence goes on along the minus strand of JAGOQX010000008.1, from coordinate 3,615 downwards.
AAAGACGAAAAGAAGGAAGAAGTTGCGGCGTAAAAGCCAAAGCAGAAACCCCGGCCTGATGGTCGGGGTTTTGAATTACACACTCGTTCATCCCAACAAACCTTATTTTTTTGTGGATTCAACCAAAAAGAAATATACTTCATTCATATGAAAAAGATTGTAGTGTCCCATTCTCAATACCCAGACGGTAAATGGTACTTAAAAGCCGTGGTGTTCGAAGGAACAAAAATCACAAATATTGATGACGACTATTCTTGCGTTGAAGAGAAGGATGCACTAAAGAGAATTGATAATATTGCCAAAGAATATCACGATGATGGATTTATAGTAGAAATAAAATCCATATGAAAACAATTATTGATCTCACTAACAAAAGCTGGTATCGATTGTTTCAGTTGATCTATGGGTCCACACTAATTGTTGGCATATTAATTATTTGTTTCTTTATTTTTTCAAAATACTCAGCAAAAATCAACAATGATTATCGTCTCTACTGCGGTGACAAAACAAACAAAAACTTCCTAGCATGGAATGATGCGAGGATCCTAATCACGCCTAGTGATCTTACGAGTGAGAATGAATTTCTAGATCGATCTAAAGAAGCATCTTTAATCTGTGGATTCAAAAATGACTTTAAAGAAAATGGAATGCCCTTCACTGGGTTTACACCCATGTATAAGGTCACTTCGGAAAATGTGATCACAGGAAATACAATCACCGCAATACTTTATTCAGCAATAGCCGGAGGACTATTAATATTAATTTTTACAATAATAAAAAGATCATTTTATTACGTTATACTTGGAAGCTTTTGGCCAAAAAAACAAGCGGAGGAATCCACCATCAATGAAAGAACCCGATAAAAAAATCGGTAGCATACCTCGTTCAACTTTCGTATTGACATTTGATTAAAATTCATTATAATTAAGATTACAACGGCTCTCATAGCCCCCGCAGGCCCCGAAGGGGGTCTGTTTGTTTTAATAATGCAGAAAACATTTCGTCTAGTCGCCGAAAATCCATCCCCTCCATCTTACCCATTCGGTTTACCAATCTTTTCGCACTTAATACACGAATCTGCGAAAGCAAAATCGACCGTTCTTTTCCACGAAACAGAAACGGAAAATAGTGATTCGACCGCTTCGTATGAGATGACATAGGCAAACCCCATAATAAATCTTTATTGAATTTACGAAACACAATCACTGGCCGATGAAACTGATCACGTTTTCCATCCTCTTCCGTTCCAACGTTCAAACCAATCGAACACCACCAAATTTCGCGTTCATAAAAATATGGCGAATGATAGGACGACTCAATTTGAGCCTTCTTCGTATGCCAACCAAAAAAATCTTTTTCCATACCCTCTTTATACCGCTGCCATAAAAATACTCGTCCGTCAATATCAAATCTCTAGATTTCAGCCAAACCCTCGACAAAGACCGCTGGCTCGGATACTCTGCCAAGTACAACCATTCCTATGAACTCCACTGTTAAAAATATCCTTATTTTCGCCGGTTCGCTCGTATTAGTGGGCGTTGCGCTGGCATTTGTGAATGTCGATTCTACCAGCAAAATGGACATTTCTACGTTGGCGAAATCTATCCAAGATGGGCAGATTAAGTCGATTGTTGTCCAGGGATCCCAAATCGAGTCCACCAAAATGGACGGAACCAAGGTTGAGACGATGAAAGAGTCTGGCGATGGACTCACATCAACGCTGAAGAACTATGGCGTTGACGCAGAAAAACTTCGCTCACTTCCGATTGAAATCAAGGACGGAACTGGCTTCGCGTACTGGCTCGGCATCATCATTCCGAACGTCCTTCCCTTCATCCTCGTGATTGCGGTGATGTGGTTTTTCTTGAAACAGGTTCAAGGTCAAAATAACAAAGCCATGACATTTGGCCAATCTGGCGCACGTGAATTGCAGAAAGACGCAAAGGACAAAGTGACGTTCGCAAACGTTGCCGGTGTGAAAGAAGCAAAAGAAGAACTGACGGAGATTGTCGAGTTCTTGAAACAACCACAAAAATTCATCGTCCTTGGCGCAAAGATTCCAAAGGGCGTTCTCTTGATGGGTTCACCTGGAACTGGAAAGACCTTGCTTGCTCGCGCTGTTGCCGGTGAAGCCGATGTTCCATTCTTCCACATGAGCGGTTCCGAGTTCGTCGAAATGTTCGTCGGTGTCGGCGCTTCCCGTGTTCGCGATTTATTCGCCAAGGCGAAAAAGGGTGCGCCATGCATCATCTTCATCGATGAAATTGACGCCGTCGGTCGTCAGCGTGGCTCTGGACTCGGCGGTTCACATGATGAACGTGAACAAACATTGAACCAAATTCTCGTCGAGATGGACGGTTTTGAACCAAATGCAGGGGTCATCGTGATGGCCGCAACAAACCGACCAGATGTACTTGATCCAGCCTTGCTCCGCCCAGGTCGCTTTGATCGTCGCGTTACGCTTGATCCGCCAGACATTAACGACCGCGAAGCAATCCTCAAAATCCATGCTGGCAATAAGCCACTTGATGCAGACGTTTCATTCAGACAGATTGCAGAACGAACTCCAGGATTCTCCGGAGCTGACTTGCAAAACCTGATGAATGAAGCCGCAATCTTTGCCGCACGAAAGAACCTCACAAGCATTCCGATGCAGATGATTCTGGATTCCATTGAAAAGGTTCTTCTTGGTCCTGAACGCAAGAGCCATTTGATGAATCCAGATGAGCGGAAAATCACGGCATATCACGAAGCTGGGCACGCGCTCGTGTCTCATCTTTCACCGCACATGGATCCAGTGCAAAAAGTCTCCATCATCTCTCGTGGTCGCGCAGCTGGATACACCTTGCGCATGCCAATTGAGGATCGAACAACTCGCTCACGAACGGAATACACGGAAGATATCGCGATGGCCATGGGTGGATATGCGGCTGAAAAAGTGATCTTTGGAGAAATCACGACCGGCGCATCAAACGACATGAAGAATGCAACACGCATTGCTCGCAGCATGGTCACGCAATGGGGCATGAGCGACAAACTTGGGCCACGCACCTACGGCGAACAAGAAGACATGATTTTCCTCGGTCGTGAAATCCACGAAAACCGCGATTATTCAGAGGTGAAATCAACGTTGATCGATGAAGAAATCGATGCGATCATCTCAAAGGGATTGGCTACAGCGGAAAAACTCATCACAGAAAATCGTGAGGCGATGGATCGAATCGTTACTGAACTTCTCGAGAAAGAAACGCTCGAACGTGACGACTTCTACAAGGCTATCGGTCTCCCTGCAGCCAATCTAAAAAACGTGCAGAAGACAGCATAGAATCACACGACAAATAAAAATCACCGGCACACACAACCGGTGATTTTTTGTGATATACTTTCCCTATATGATTCGCACATCACGTCAATCTTCACATGCCCCTTTGTACCGAACCGTTATTCAAGATGCCCTTCGTACCGCATGGGTGCATAAACAGTTCTGGCCATTAGCTTTTTTTGCCGCCATTCTGATGACCGGAGGTACCTATGACGTCATGCTGCGAACGGTAAGTGTCCTCACGCAACAAGGACCATTCATGGCACAAAATGCATTGGTCCAAGACACAGCAG
>JAGOQX010000054.1 GCA_018063105.1 Patescibacteria group bacterium | reverse complement strand
GGTGATGGGGGCGGTCTTGCTTGATCCGTGGAATGTTGGAGTGGCGTTGTATGCGGCGTATATCTTGGGTGGCTTTGTTGCGGCGATCGGACTGATTACGGGTATGTTTAAACGAGGAAGTCGATTGCCCTTCGCTCCTGCGCTCGCGACGGGTACAATGATAGCGTTGTGGTTTGGCGATCGAATCACCGCTTGGTTCCATGTTATCTAAAACAGTGAATTCCGGTTTTACACTGGTTGAACTCATGGTGAGCATTGCAATCATGGGGTTGATTGCTGTTGTGACGATGAATGATATGCGAACGTCGCAACGAAAAGATCAGCTGAACACAGCAGCTCGCGTTCTTGCGGCTGATATTCGAGCAATGCAGGCACAAGCGTTATCTGGAAAGAATATCAAATCATGTTCTGTTGGTGTTGCTCATACTGTGTGTGAACAGAGCGCATCAGTTTGCTCTGATCCGGCGCAGTGCATTGCTCAGCCTCCGTCTGCCGTTGGTTTGCATGTGACGGTTGCCGGAACATCCTACGATGAATTTGCAGACGTAGACAGTATTGATGGGTTAAAAGATCCAAATGAATTAATTCAGAGTCGGTCCTTTCCGTTGCTTGGTGCACAAAACGTCGTGATTGATGCGCTGACAGCCGGAGGTGCGCCAGTGAATGATGCCGACGTTGCGTTTCAACGACAAAATGGAACCATGGGAATCAATGGATGCTATGCACCAGTTTGTAACGCTGGTCCGTTCACTCTCATTATTCAGCTACGACAAACGCAGACAAATGACAAGAAGAACATTGTATTGAACGCGATAACCGGAAGAATTTCTATTGAATGATATGCAGCTTGCACGAGGCAACACATTGATTGAACTTCTTGTCGCCATGATGGTGATCTTTCTAGGTTTATTTACTGCTGCAACGTTAGTCTATGGAAATCTGGCGCTCGTTCGACGAGATACGGATCAGGTCACAGCGATGAATCTCGCGAGGGAAGGGGTAGAGCTTGCAAAAGAGATGCGAGATTCTAATTGGTTAGCAGGGAAAGATTTTGATGATGGGATGTTTAATCCGTTGAATGTCACGGACTATACGGCAACGCCATACTGGTTTGGCAATGATGCTCCTTCGTTTCAATTTACCGCGAATGCACTTGGTGACGGTGATACGGTTGTTCTCGCGCTAATGGATGTGAACACGCCAAATTTTTTCGCGAACCAAACATCTCAGCCGCAGTTAAATGGGACGCCGACGCCATTTTTGCGAATGGTCACGCTCCATCCTATTTGCGGCGATGAAACGCATATCGCAAATAGTGGTTCAGATTGCAATGACATTCAGCCTGGAACGCAAAAAGTCGGTGTTCGGGTAGAGTCTCATGTCCAGTGGAATGCTCGAGGAAAGCAGTATGACACAACGGTATTTACAGACCTCTATGACTGGCGTTAAACGATTATCCGGCTTTACCCTGATCGAGATGATGATCGTCGTCGCGTTATTTTCGACGGCTGCGGTGGTCCTGTCTCAAATTTTTATCGGGTTTAATCGGTTGCATCACAAGGTTGCAAATCAATCGATCCTTGGCCAGGATATGCGATTCGCGATGGAGTACGTGGTTCAAGCGGCACGAACAAATCAAATTGATTATGCATCTCCGATTCTTCCCAAAGGAACAGCCTTACGACTCATCACACCAACCGGAGGGACGGTTCAGATTTCTCTTCAGCCAAATGCGATGTGTGATGATTTATCCGGCGCTTCCTGTTTAGCTGTATCAACAGATGGGGGAGCGACGTGGCAACCGCTCACAGCGAAACGCGTGAATGTGAAACAGTTTGATGTATATGTGCGGCCGACAACCTCACCGTTTGTTTTGGTTAATGGAGCGTTTACAAGTAATGTTCAGCCGTTCGTAACCGTTCATCTTGTGTTGGAATATCTTGCGCCGCTTGAAACAGAACGCGTGACGTTATCATCTCAGACGTCCGTTTCATCTCGTGTCTATCTTCGATAATTCTATGCGACTCATCCCTGGCAACGTTCTCCCGCTCGCGCTCATCATGACGATGACGATTTTGATGGCTGGGATTGGTATTGGAAGCGTCGTCCTTGAAGGGTCGCATCGATCAAGAGAAGCGGTGGATAGCGTCGCGGCCTATTACATGGCAGATGCCGGAATCGAACGACAGCTATTTGAGATCAGAAAAAATAATCAGTCCGTTGACTATTTGGATAAGCTTGGAGTCATCAAATATCCAAATTATCCAAATGAGAGCTCTTGGAAGCCGTCGGGTTTCATTGAGCCGACATCAAATAAAACTTTTTCATCCATCGCAACAAGCAGCTTCGCCGTTGTTGATTTATTCAATCCAGATAATTTGCTCGCACCTCCTGGAGTGAAGAAGTTAAATATCAAGTGGTCTACTGCGGGTACCTGTCCAGTTTCAACGCTTGAAGTCAGTTATTCATTTTGGGATTTGACCGGAGGTGTTCCAAAGCTTCCAGATGAAAATGTGACGAGTACGTACGTTGTGCTCGATAAAAATAATAAAAGAGATATGGATGTTCTTGACCTTGATCCGCAGCGTTCCTACCGGATGCGTATTCGGGCGTTTGATTGTGCAGCGCAGAATATTGTTGTCCAGGCGTATAATTCAGCAAATCAGCCCATGAGCATTCCTGGTGATATTACCCTGTCTGCGGAGGGAACATATAACAAGGCTACGCAAAAAATCGCGGTGACAATGC
>JAGOQX010000029.1 GCA_018063105.1 Patescibacteria group bacterium | reverse complement strand
AAGAGTGACGTTGGGTTCCATGAGTGGAATCAATTTTTCAAAATAGATTTTCCATTCAAGATATTTTGCATTTTTCGAGTTTGGCATTCTGGGCAAGATCACTTCAAAATCAGTTCCTAGCCGTTCTTCAAGCGAATGCTTCCAATCCGATGATCGAAGCTTTTCAATCGTAACCTCCATTTTACGCAGATACTCGAGGTAATCCTCGTAGGTGGGGGAGAAGTTGCCGCCATGGAGGGCAAAGATTTGGTGTTTCATAGCAGGTCAATACTTTTACCAGTTAAAATTGTAACGCATCACTTTATGTGCGTCTAATTGAATCCGTATTGGTTAAATAATGTCTCATTTGCTTTTCTAAAAATCGTCTCCCAGCTCCACTTTTTAGAAATTTTTCTCGTCCAAGTGCATCTAGCTTGTGTAGATATGTCTCGTAATAGATTAAGATAAAAGGTCTTCGTGAATGTGTAGAGATGTTCTTTCCGGAGTTGTGCTCCAATAGACGTCGATGAACATCTTCGGAATAGCCGATATACCAACCCTGGTCGGACAAGCTTTTTAGGATATAGACAGAGTACATGTATATACCGCTGCCATGAATTGAATGGATCGTCAATATCTAATTGATTCTAAAAAATCATTCCTATAAAGGCTGTGCCACGTGAACCCCATCGAACGGGGAGCCCCGTAAAGCGCACCAGGTGAATATTTTTCTTGCGCCACGGGGCACGTAAAAACCCCACTTTGTAGATGGGGTTTTTACGTGGCGGAGAGGGTGGGGTTCGAACCCACGGTACGGTTTCCCGTACGGCAGATTTCAAGTCTGCTGCTTTAGACCACTCAGCCACCTCTCCGCGGTGCGATTGGCGCGCCAGTACAGTATCAGCTTACGCTGGATGTTTCAAGGGCCTGGATGAGGTTGTTGCTATTCTGAATATCTGAAAAATGCTATATTTCAGCTGTATCCTAGGGCATCCGCGCTGTCCTTTTTATGCATCTTCCATCTCGTCACATGAAAAAACAACAAAAGAAGACGTACTCGGCTGAAAAGCTCACTCAGATTTCTGATGGAGTGGAGACGTCATTTGCCGCAATTCATGAGCCGGTTGAGGTGTTACAAAAACTACAAACAAAAGACACGGGTTTAACGCCGGGTGAGGTTCATGTCCGATTGAGACGATTTGGACATAATGAAATTCTGACCGAGAAACAACGAAGCTGGTATCACGTGTTGTATAAGAATGCGAAAGATCCGTTGAGCGTATTGTTGCTCGTTCTTGGAGTTGTTTCCATGCTTACGGGGGATCTCAAGGCAACGATATTAATCGGCACGATGTTAGTCTTGAGTGTTAGCTTACGATTTTTTCAGGAGATGCGTGCAGACAAGGCGGCAGAAAAATTGAAGGCGATGGTGCGGACAACGGTTACCGTACTGCGTGGTGGAAAAAAGAAAGAGATTTTGCTGCGGTGTGTTGTTCCGGGTGATATTGTTCATCTTTCTGCTGGAAACATGGTACCCGCTGACGTCCGTCTTCTTGTGTCCCGTGATTTATATATCGATCAATCAAGTTTGACAGGGGAGTCAATGCCAGTGGAAAAAAATAGTTTAAGTATTGGAAGCGCGCCAAGCAACATATTGGATGTATCAAATTGCTGTTTCATGGGAACAAATGTGAGTAGCGGAACGGCAACGGCTGTCGTGATTCGAACGGGTGTTTGGACGAAATTTGGCGCGCTTGCTCAAGAGGTTTCTCGCCAACCAGAAGCGCCAACCAGTTTTGATCGTGGTGTGGATCGATATACCTGGCTCATGATTAAGTTTGTCGGTGTGATGGTGCCGACGGTATTTTTCATCAACGGATTCGCGAAGGGGAACTGGGTCGAGGCATTTTTGTTTGCCCTTGCTGTTGCCGTTGGGTTAACGCCAGAGATGCTGCCGATGATCGTGACTGTGAATCTCTCGAAAGGAGCGTTAGACATGTCGCGTAAAAAAGTGATCGTGAAGCGTCTCAACGCGATTCAGGATTTTGGTGCCATGGACGTATTGTGTACAGATAAAACAGGAACGTTAACTGAAGGTCGCGTTGTACTCATTCGTCATATTGATATTTTGGGTAAAGAGAATGAGCGATTGCTTGATCTCGCATATTTGAACAGTTTCTATCAAACCGGTTTAAATAATCTGTTAGACGAAGCTGTACTCAAGCATGATGCGACGGGTCGTCGGAAGCTTGCGCAAGCCTATTCAAAAGTTGATGAGATTCCGTTTGACTTTCAACGCCGTCGCATGTCTGTGATCGTTGAAGAGAAGGGCGGGCAGCACCTGTTGATTTGTAAGGGGGCGGTTGAGGAGGTCTTGGCGCATTGTACAAATGTTGAGGTTGGCGGAATGGTAGAGAACGTCCAGAAATACCATCGCATGCATCAAGATCTATTGGCAACGCAAATGGGGAAAGAGGGATTTCGGTTGATTGCCATCGCAACACGAAAGATTGCCAGAACAAAACAGATGTATTCAACGCAGGATGAATCAGATATGACGTTGATAGGTTTTTTGGCATTCCTGGATCCTCCAAAAGAATCAGCAAAAAAAGCAATTGTTGAACTAGCGAATCATGGAGTCGCAGTAAAAATCTTAACCGGTGATAACGAGCTTGTGACTCGGAAAATCTGTGAGGAGGTCGGGCTTTCTGCAGAAGGAATATTGCTGGGAAATGATATCGAGAAAATGGATGATGTGGAGCTTGCCGAGGCAGCTGAGCGGATAATGGTATTTTGTAAGCTTGAGCCGGCGCACAAGGAGCGCATTATTCGCGCAATTCAGAGTAACGGTCATGTTGTCGGATTTTTAGGTGATGGAATCAACGATGCGCCCGGGTTGAAAGCTGCTGATGTCGGCATCTCTGTAAACGGTGCCGTTGATATTGCGAAAGAGTCCTCGGATATTATTTTGCTCGAACGAAGTCTTCTTGTGTTGGATGATGGTGTGATTGAAGGTCGCCGAGCGTTCGGAAATATCGTGAAATATATCAAGATGACGGCGAGTTCAAATTTCGGAAATATGTTCAGTGTTCTTGGTGGAAGTATCTTCTTGCCATTTCTTCCGATGCTTCCATTGCAGGTCATCACGAATAACTTAATGTACGATCTGTCCCAGATTGGGATTCCAACGGACACGGTAGATGCGGAATACCTGAACAAGCCGAGACAGTGGAAGATTGATCGCATTCGTCAGTTTATTCTTTGGATCGGCCCGATTAGTTCCATCTTCGATTATGCGACGTTTGGGTTGATGCTGTATGTCTTCGGCTGTTGGACGAATCCGGTCCTCTTCCATACTGGATGGTTCGTTGAGTCGATTTTTACACAGACCCTCATTATCCACGTCATTCGAACAAAGAAGCTTCCGTTTTTTCAAAGCAGAGCCAGCCTTCCATTGACCGTGGGAACGATCGCAATCTGTTCTCTTGCCGCCTGGTTGCCATATTCGCCGCTAGCTCCGATGCTCGGCTTTAGCCCGCTGCCGCTGTTATTCTGGGGATATCTAGCGATGTTCATTGTGCTGTATCTCATTTTGACCCAACTCATCAAAACCTGGTTTATCAAAAAATACGGATGGGATTAGGTGTGAACGGCCATGCTTGATTAAACCCGCCGATATTGGTAACGTATCCGCGCCTTCAGCAGGCGATCATGGAGAGGTACCCAAGAGGCTGAAGGGGGGAGATTGCTAATCTCCTAGTGGTGTAAAAGCCAGCGAGGGTTCGAATCCCTCTCTCTCCGCCACCAAAAAAGCTGCAGAATGTTTCACGACGACTGCGGCTTTTTTGTATGGTTGAGCGGTGGATTGAAGGCCGTTGCGAACAGAGTTTCAAGACTGATCGGGGCCGTCGGAATGTCGCGTTGACCGCCGGTTGCCCACGATTTCGATGTTTGTTGCGACTCCAGTAGCTCGATCGTATCGCGCAATGTTTCCGGTGCCAGATGGGCATAGCGAAGCGTCATGGTCAGCGTTGAATGACCGAGTAGATCCTTGATGGCCTGCATGGATGCGCCTTTGGACGCGAGTTGCGACGCGAACGTATGTCGAAGCGTGTGCCAGCCAATTGGCTCGATGTTCGCCCGTTTACAGGCTCGTTGAAGGAAGCAGAGCGATGGCCAGTAGATGAGGCGTTTACCATTGCGGTGGAAGATAATGTCGGAGTCGCGATTAAGCGTCTTCAACTTTTCAATCACGTCATTCGTGAGCGGTACATAGCGGATTCGTCCATTTTTCGGCGTTCCGATGTGACCACCGACATTTGCGCGGCGGATCGTGACCGTCCTTCGACCAAAGTCCACGTCCTGCCATTCAAGCGCGGAGAGTTCCGAGAATCGCAGACCAGTTCGTGCGGCCGTGAAGACGAGGATGCGTTCCATGTCGTTCGCGCATGCTTGGACGATTCTTTCGACTTCATGCTCCTCGAGAAAGCGAAACGCTGGAGGCGCGGCCTTGAGTTGGCGAAATCGCGGAATGGATTCGATAATGCTCCACTCAGCAGCCGTGGTCAGACATTTACGTAATACCGCGAGACGATTATTCACCGTCTTGTTGCAGTTGCCGCGCTTCAGCTGCTCGCCTTTGTACGCTTCGATGTCCGCCGTCGTGATCTCGTTGAGTCTTTGATGGCCGAAGAACGGCACGAGACTCGCAGACAAGATATATTTCTTTGAGCGACATTCGGACGGTTTGTTATTCACTTCGACGTACGAGCTGAACCAGCGTTCCGAGAATTCCGCGAACGTGGGTTTAGCTTCGACTTTCACGTAAGCGTTCAAGCTTCCATGAATCGAAAGCTCGTGACGCAAACAGACTTCGTACGCTTCCGCGCCGCCGCGAGTGTTTTGCGGGCTGCGTTTCCGATATCGCGTGAAGTTAAATCGGAAATCAACCCACCAAGATTGTCTGATCTTACGGACCGACATACGTCTCAAGAGCCTCGATCAGGTGTTTGGCCTGACGTTGGTCCTCGGGCGTCCGTTGGCTTTCGACGAAGTTTTGCACGTCTTCGAGCTTAAAGCGGATGCGCCGGCACACCCGATAGACCGGCAGAGCGCGGCGCTCGATGAGGCGATACACCGTCATGCGAGAAATGCCAAGCATCTCCGCCAGACCATCGGTTGAGATCAATGTTCCGATCCCGGGAGGTGAGACGGTTTGGGTCATATTGGGTTGTGAATGAACGACCGGTTGGCCGTGTTGAGCCTTGTTTACAGGCTCTTGGGAAGGCGTATTGACCATAGCTTAGGTTAGAAAATTAATGAAGTATCAAAGCGTGAAACCGCTTACGAGCAGGATATTTCAGGACGTACCAGAAATAGTCGGGTTATCCCCAGATGGGATGGAGAGAGTGGGATTATTGGAAATATTTTTAGCCGCTTCTTCGCGTTCGTTCCGCTCTCGGATCCTCCTAATCGTTTCATCTCGCGTTTGCTTCATGATGATGGTTCCGATGAACTCCGGTCCGTTCTTGCTCGTTTCGTGATTCGGTTCAGAAAGATTTTTATCGCTCTCAGTAGGGCTATGTGTATATTCATGCGTAGCGTATGTAGTAGTTGACTGGTTTCCCGCCAACTGGGGTTCCGGTTCCCGTCTGACTTTGCGTCGTTTTTTCTCTGGCGGAGGATGCGTCTTCAACCATCCAGGCCAGCGAGCCTGTATGGCGGGGTAGATGATTTTAAAATGATTCGTTGCTGGAATACCTTTCAATTTCTTTTCGATGTACCCAAGAGACATGAGCCGTTTAATCACCTGTTCTTGTTGGTATTTGCTCAACCCACTTTCCAGCGTCATTTCTTCGGAGCTCTTCTTGATCCAGCCATCCGGATCCCATTGTTTGCCGTCCCAGCCAATAAGAACCTCGAGGAAGATTGCGTCTTCTTGTGACCCGAGGAATTCACCGAATCGTGGATGATGGATGACAAAAGAACCGATGCTCTTTTCACCAAACATCTTTTGCAGCCTCGTGTACGCGTGTGTTTCGTTCGCCATGCGACAGACGATAACGAAAGCCATCCCAGAGAAGCGGGAGTTATCAACAAGGTATCTGGAGGTACGTTGTTCGCCTCGGTCGTTTCCGTGCGGGAAGCCATTTGGTTAACATGAGTAAACTTGACAGCTCTGGAACCATCTGCTACTTTGCATGTGTTAACCAAATATTTCGCAATATGCCCATAAATAAAGCCCAATTCGTTACACCCACGCAGCTCGCAAAGATGCTGGGCATTTCTCGTGTAGCCGTGCATCAAAAGATTGAAAAAGGCAGAAAAGGCGAAAAGGGTGGAATTATTGCAGAAAATGCGGGTGATGCAATAAAGCCGATGTGGCTTATTCCAAAGGCTTCGCTTCCGGAAGATATTCAAGCTCGCATCCTGGAAGAGCAGAAGAAGGCAACGGAAAGCGTTGTTGGGAAGAAGAATCATCACCACGATCTTGGGTTTGAAAAGGAGCTTTGGGCTGCCGCCGATAAACTCCGTGGCAATATCGATGTCTCCGAATACAAGAACATCGTCCTCGGTCTCCTGTTCTTGAAATACATTTCGGACTCGTTCTACAAACGACGCGAGGTACTTGCCGAGATGACCCGCGATCCGAAAAACGAAGACTTTTACGTTTCGAATGAAGACGCTCGAACGAATATTCTCGAGACGAAAGATTTTTATACAGCCGAAGGCGTCTTCTACGTTCCGGAATTTTCACGCTGGGAATACCTACAAACAAAAACAATGAGTTCGGATTTGGGAAAAGTTCTCGATACCGCCATGGAGCTGATTGAGAAGGATAACCCGGCGCAGCTCGAGAACGTGCTTCCACGCGTCTACACAAAAACGAATCTCGACAATTCCGTTCTTGGTGAGTTGGTGAATATTTTTTCCCGTATTTCGTTTGATCACAACTTCGATCGTGAAAAAGATATCCTCGGTCGCATCTACGAATACTTCCTTGGACAGTTCGCCTCCGCAGAAGGAAAACGCGGCGGAGAATTTTTTACGCCACGCTCGATCGTTAAATTGCTCGTTGAGGTATTGGAGCCATACGAGAACGCTCGAGTTTTTGACCCTGCATGTGGGAGCGGCGGAATGTTCGTGTCCATGGGTAAGTATCTCCGCGAACATGGTCAGGATCCATCAAAACTTTCGATCAGCTGCCAGGAGAGTAACCAGACAACGCTCCGTCTTGCAAAGATGAATCTGGCCATTCGTGGCCTTTCTGGAAAGATCGAACTCGGCAACTCCTATTACAGCGACATGTTTCCGCACCTCCAGGCAGATTTTGTAATCGCAAATCCTCCATTTAACGCCGAATGGGAGCCATCAAAGCTCTCCGATAACGATCCCCGCATTGTTCTCGGCCTTCCACCGTCAGGTAACGCGAACTTTATGTGGGTGCAACACTTCGCGCATCATCTTGCTCCAAATGGCAACGCCGGCTTCGTGATGCCAAATGGTGCATTGGCTGTATCGGGCAAAGAGGGCGATCTCCGTCAGAAACTTGTTGAATCGGATTTGGTCGACGTGATCATTTCTTGCCCATCTAAGCTGTTCTACAACGTTGGACTTCCAGTTTCGTTATGGTTTTTATCAAAAAACAAAAACGGCGATCGCTTCCGTCCTCGAAAAGGAGAAACGCTCTTTATCGACGCACGGGAATTGTTTGAACAGATCTCCCGCAAGCAGGTTGTATTCAATGACGAGCACATCCAGAAGATTGTAGGAACCGTCCGATCATGGCGCGGCGAATCCGGAGCCAGCGCATATGAGGATGTCTTGGGCTATTGCAAGTCCGCAACTGCCGAGGAGATAAAGAAAAATGGTTATGTGCTTACACCTGGGCGGTATGTCGGCCTTTCCGAGATTGAGGATGATGGCGTGTCGTTTGAAGAAAAGATGAAAAAACTTTCAAGCGATCTCCGCTCCGCGTTCACACGCGGGCATGAATTAGAAGGCGTTATTGAGAAAAACTTGAAGGAGCTTGGATTCTAGAATATGAACAACAACGAAATTATCTGTCCGAACTGCCACACGCCGATTTCCATCGACGATGTTTTGACGCATCAAATTGAGAATAAGCTCAAGAAAGATTTTGAAGACAAGGAGCGCGCCCTCAGGGTATCGATCGAAAAAGAAAATGAGAAGAAGTTACAGACATTAACCACCGACCTCACGGCACGGGTTAAAGCCGATCTAACTAAAGAAGGCGAACTGGAACGAAAGTACCTGGAGGAGCAGGTAAAAGAAAAGGATCTCAAGCTCAAAGAATCCGCCGAAAAGGAACTCGAGCTCCGTCGTCAGGCCACGAAACTTAAGGAAGATAAAGATCGCTTTGAGTTGGATAAGCAGCGCCAATTGGATGAGGAGCGAAAGAAAATCGAGGAAGATGCGTCGAAGCGCGCGACAGAATCGGCGCAAGCGCAAATTGATCAGCTGAAAAAACAAAATTCCGATGCGATCAAAGCTAATGCTGAGTTGACGAGAAAACTCGAACAAGGGTCGCAGCAAACTCAAGGCGAGGTGCAGGAAATGATTCTTGAAGAGATGCTCAAGAGCGAGTTTATCTATGACGAAATCATTCCCGTTCCCAAAGGCGTCAACGGCGCTGACGTAATTCAGATTGTTAAAAACCAAAGTGGAGTTGAGTGCGGCAAGATCATCTGGGAGTCCAAAAAGACAAAGGCTTGGACCGAAGGATGGATTCAAAAACTGAAAGACGACCAGCGAACGGTGAAAGCTGATCTCGCGGTCATCGTCACGTCCGTTCTTCCGAATGGGGCAGACGCCATCTCCGATCGCGACGGCGTGTGGGTTTGTGATTTGAAGCTCGCTATTTCTATCGCCACTCTTCTTCGCGAGCAACTTCTTTTGATCGCTCGTGAAAAAGCCGGATCCGTTGGAAAGAATGAAAAAATGGAAATCATTTATAGCTATCTTTCCGGAGTTGAATTCCGCCAGCGCATTGAAGCGATTGTCGAAGCGTTTTCATCTATGAAGTCTACGCTTGATAAAGAAAAATTGTATTTTGAAAAATCCTGGGCAGAAAAGGAAAAACAAATCCAGAAGGTAGTTAGAAATACGGTTGGTATCTACGGCGATATCAGCGGGGTCGTTCAGTTACAGAAGATTGAAGCGTTAGAGCTTCCAGCTCCGAAGGATGAAGCGCAATTCTAATATGGCTACACTTTTAGAAAAAATTGAGAACGAGCCACGCACCCATGCGCGCCTGTCTGAGTATATAAAAATCAAACACGGGTTCGCATTCAAAGGTGAGTATTTTTCCGCACGACCGACAAAGGACGTCTTGGTGACGCCTGGGAACTTTGCGATAGGCGGTGGATTCAAAGCTGACAAATTTAAATACTACGCAAGTGCCGTTCCGGAAGATTACATTCTCAAGGCCGGTGATCTTGTGGTGACGATGACGGATTTGAGCGTTGATGCCGATACTCTTGGATACTCTGCACTTATTCCGAACGATAGTAGCGTTCAGTTTTTGCATAATCAACGAGTGGGCTTGGTGCAGCAGATCAAAGAAGGGATCGATTTGGGATTTCTTTATTATTTGATGCGAACTAGAGAATACCAATCTTATGTTGTCGGGGGTGCTTCCGGTTCAACGGTGAAACACACGTCGCCAGAGCGCATTGCGTCATTTGAATATGACTTTCCGTCTGTTCCAACGCAACGAAAGATCGCAGAAATTTTAAGTGCTTACGATGAGAAGATCGAGAACAATAACAAGATCATCAAAAACCTTGAGATGACAGCACAAGCTCTCTTTGATGAGTGGTTCGTTGAATTTCAATTCCCTGGACATGAGAAGGTGAGGCTGCTTGAAATTGAGACAGGAGAAATGCCAGAAGGTTGGTCCATCGAGGGTATTACCGAAATAGCCGATAGGGCGGCTGTGCCAAAAATGTATCAAGAAAATGAACTCGCTGAGCAGGGTACGGTTCCAGTTTATGATCAGTCCTCAAAAGGATTGATTGGGTTTCATGAAGGCGAACCGTCCTTCATAGCGAGCGTCACGAATCCTATCTTGTCCTTTGGCGACCATACGTGCAGGGTTCGGCTCATATGCGAACCTTTCTCGTTGGGCCCAAATACTCTCCCATTAAGAAAAAAGGGCGGCTATTCTCTCATGTTTGTATTTTTTCTAATCAAGGACGTCATCACTCAGCGTGAGTATAAGAAGCAGTAGAAAGCATTGGCAACATTAA
>JAGOQX010000053.1 GCA_018063105.1 Patescibacteria group bacterium | reverse complement strand
CGGTCAGCGGCGTAGCCAGGAAAGTCTATATGACAATGTGTATCGATGAGCCACGGTTTCACTAAAGCCATGGCCGAAGCGTAGCAAACAGGGTCTCCTGAGACCACCGGGCAATGAGGGAGGAGTTAAAATGGCCGGTAACAATGGGGTCGATACGTGACGTACTCACGAGATACCCAAGGCCTCCAATAAAGGCGATGCCCACGACAATTCCGAGAACCGCACCGGCGATTTTGTTAGCCGTTTCCAAAAACGGAATAATTGTCAGGATCTTGAAGGCAGAATTGATGAGTCCAGCGATTGCCAAAATGATCCGAGCCACCAGGAAGAAAATAATGATCGCCGCTGCCACGTAAAACCAACCGCGTGGAATCCCCCAGGTAGATAGGTTAGAGAGACGTGCTGCGAGCGCCGGCGACCAGTAACGCGCACTCAAGACGCCCGCAAGAATCCCAATCAAATGACCGGACGTCAGAATAAACCCGCGGCGGAAGCCGTTGATGAGAAAGCCGATCAAAAAGACGATCGCAACGAGATCGGCAATGTTGAAGGCCATATGTCGCCAGTTTACGCTGCTTCGACGGTTTGCTCCAGTCGAGGGAAGAGTGGAACTGGTTCGCCAAGGGCTGCCCCTGGCTGCAATCCGCCCCACACCAGCGCCGCATCCCAACCTTTCGCCAACTCTTGCTCAACATTCAACCCTAATTGCGTAAAGATTTTCTTTGAGGTCTCTGGCATCGCTGGATACACGAACCACGCATACCAACGACAGGCTTCCAGCAATGAGTACAGGATGTTTGCGACAGCTGCCTCGTCTGTTTTCACTAACTTGAATGGCTGTGTTTCTTCGATAAACTTGTTTGCTTGAATAAGCCCTGAAGTCGGCGCTCCAACGATTCCACCCCAAATTGACGCAAGCGCATCATTAAATACATGCTTTTGATAATGATTCTCTACAGCTTGTCGGAGGCCGAACAATCCTTGTTCACCACCCCAAACCTCACTTGATAGCACTTTGCATACGGCAACATCCACCGAGGGCACCTTTCCATCAAAATATTTTCGACTCATGGCGATTGCTCGGTTGACTAAGTTCCCGAACGTATTCCCCAAATCCGAGTTATGACGTTCGCGTAAACGCTCATACGAGAAGTCACCGTCATCACCAAACGGAATTTCACGGAGCAAGAAATAACGGACCGTTTCTGTTCCGTATTCCGCACACAACTTGATCGGATCGATCACGTTTCCGATCGACTTGCTCATCTTTTGGCCATTCACCGTGATGAACCCGTTCACATAAATACGCTTTGAGGTTGGGAGCTTGGCGGACATCAACATCGCCTGCCACATCGCAGACTGCTGACGCAAATTATCTTTGCCACACACCTGCTCCCCCGGCCAACATTTCGCAAAATTCGCTTCATCCGTTGGCCAGCCCAAGGTTGAAATATAGTTTACAAGCGCATCAAACCAGACGTACATCACGTGGTCAGGATCATTGGGAACTTGCACCCCCCAAGGCATCTTTGCCTTCAAGCGTGAAATACTAAAATCTTGCAGTCCGCTCGCGACGAAGTTCGTGATCTCTTTCAGACGGAATGCAGGTTGTACAAATTGTGGATCCTTTGCGTACAAATCCAACAGCGGTTGCTGATACTTTGACCAGCGGAAGAAATAATTTTCTTCATCAATCAGCTCGAGCGTATACGTGGGGTGAATCGGACATTTTCCGTCTGTGAGTTCCGATTCTGTTTTTTCAAGTTCACAGCCAACACAATATTTAATCTGATACTGCTTCTTATAGATGTCCCCGTTGTTCAAACAGCGCATCCAAAATTCCTGCGCCGCCGCTTTGTGATGCGCATCCGTTGTCCGAATAAAATTCGTGTAGCTCAAATTTAGAGCGTCTTTGAGCAAGTGGAACTTCGCCGCATATTCGTCGACGTAGGCCTGCGTTTCCATCCCCTTCTCTTGAGCCTTCTGATAGAGCTTCATGCCATGCTCATCTGTACCCGTGTTAAACACAACCTCCTCTCCTTTTAATGCATGAAAACGGGCCGCTGCGTCGGCTTCGACGATTTCAAGCGCGAACCCAATGTGCGGTTCGGCGTTTACGTACGGAAGAGTCGTTGTAATGTAGAACGTTGGCTTGGAGGTCATAGCTTGGAGGGCGCTGTAATAATGACAAATTCACCACGCGTGTCACTCGCTTGCAAGGCGGTAATCACTTCCGTAAGGGTGCCACGATACAAGGTTTCGAACTTCTTCGTGAGTTCACGTCCGACAAAGATCAAGCGGGATTCACCATAACTCGCTTTGAGCTGATCGAGCGTCTTCACGATGCGATGCGTTGATTCAAAGAACAAGCTTGGAACTTCGTCTTCTGAGATTGAGCGTAAGAGAGACTGCTTCCCATTCTTGTGGGGAATGAACCCGATATAACGGAAACGCTCCATTGGAAAGCCGCAAACCGAGATGGCGGCGGTCATCGCCGAAGCTCCCGGGATGACTTCAACCGCACAACCCGCCTCCATTACGTGAGCAACGAGTTTACCGCCTGGGTCATTCACCCCCGGCGTCCCCGCATCCGACACGTACGCGACTCGTTCTCCCGCCTGAATCCGCTCGATGATTTTCTGCAAAACGCTATCCGTGGTGTGCTGATGGACCGCGAGGAACGGCTTCTCGATCTCGTAGTGCTTCATCAGCATCCCCGTTACTCGCGTATCCTCGCAAGCGATCACACTCGCCTCTTTCAGGATACGAAGCGCCCGAAGCGTGATATCTTCGAGGTTTCCGATCGGAGTTGCGACCACAGAGA
>JAGOQX010000028.1 GCA_018063105.1 Patescibacteria group bacterium | reverse complement strand
GATAGGGCTAGCGAGCGTACTCGATGACACGTGTTTCGCGAACGAGTGTGACACGAATTTCACCTGGGTATTTCAGTTCAGCTTCAATTTTGTTTGCAATGTCGCGAGCCATGCGGAGTGCGCCGAAGTCATCCATGGCTTTCGGATTCACAAACACGCGGATTTCGCGACCTGCCTGAATGGCGTACACCTTTTCAACGCCTTCAAATGAGAGCGCAAGGTTTTCCAGTTCTTCCAAGCGCTTCACGTAGAGCTCAAGAGAGTCTTTGCGTGCGCCAGGTCGTGCGCCGGAAATGGCATCAGCGGCTTTCACAATAACGCCTTCAAGTGTGTGTGGCTTGTCTTCGTGATGGCTGATGGATTGGTAGCAGATTTCCTCTGGGAACCCGAACTTCTTCATGATCTGGTAGCCAAGTTCTGGGTGAGAGCCTTGCATGTCATGGTCAACGGCTTTTCCAACGTCATGGAACAGGCCGCCTTTTCGACAGACGGTTACGTCAGCTTTCAGCTCTTCTGCGAGCAATGCCGCGATGTTCGCGACCTCCATGGAATGCATGAGTGCATTCTGACCGTATGACGTGCGATATTTCAAGCGGCCCAAGATCTGAATCAACTTCGGATCAATACCAGCCATGGAAATACCGAGTTGGAACAACGCGTCTTCACCCGCTTTTTTAATGTCTAAGGCAAGTTCGCGCTTTGATTCATCAAAGAGTTCCTCAATGCGTCCAGGGTGGATGCGACCGTCCGCAACGAGTTTATCGATTGTTCGCTTGGCAACCTGACGGCGAATAGGGGAGAACCCTGAAACCGTAATCATGCTTGGCGTTTCATCGATGATCAGCTCGCAGCCGGTCATCCATTCGAGTGCCTTGATATTGCGACCTTCGCGACCAATGATGCGGCCTTTCATCTCGTCATTTGGCAACTCCACGTGGGTGATGGTTGTTTCCGCGACCGTAGATGATGCAAGACGTTGAATCGCAACGCCCAAGATGTTCTTAGCTTTTCGTTCAATTTCTTCACTTTCTTGCTGATCAAGTTTGCGCATTCGAGACGTAATAGCGTCTTGTTGTTGCTCTTCAACCAATTTTAAAATTCGATCAAGGGCTTCATCTTTGGTGATTCCGCTGACTTGTTCGAGTTTTTTTGCTTCTTCAATTTTAATTGCTTCAATGGCTGTCTGGGCAGTTGTTGCGGCTTCCAGCTTTGTTTCTAGTACTTTTCGCTGGTCGTCGATTTCGAGCAACTTTTTCCCAAAGTCATTTTCTCGCTCTGCTAATTGGACGCGTTCTTTCTTGAGTTCATCGCTTGCGCGCTTTTCCTCTAAACGAGCTTCTTCCAAAATCTTAATCGCTTTATCCTTGGCTTTGAGCAAGAGTTCTTGCTCCTTCATTTCTGCCCCGGAAACGATTCGTTTTGCCTGCACTTCTGCTTCATCGATCTGCTGTTGAATCTTCTTTGCTTTATCTGACGCAAACGCACGGCTGATGAGATATCCAATAAAACCTCCAAAAATGATACCAAACAACGCATTTAACATAACAAATTTTGCTCGGCTACGACGGAAGGGCCTCCGAGGAGGTTTGGGAACGGTCTTCTTCTGATGTAATGCATTTCTAGCGATGAAAAGTCTGAAAATCTACCAGAAATACGGTTTTGACTATATTCGAGAGGAAGACCGACCAAATGTGAGATCCGCGTCCAGAGCTGCTAGGAGTAAGGGTCGGTGCTTCGACGATATCAGTTTTTAGTGGCTCCGTCCAGAGGTTTCAGCTGATCGAGGGTTTTGGCGTCTTTCACGTCATATTCGCCAATTTTGAGACGTCGAAGTGCGGTCAGGTAGGCACCGCAGCCCAAAGCTCTGCCGATATCATCCGCAAGTGAGCGGATATAGGTTCCGGAGGAGCAGGTGACCTGAAAACGCAGGACTGGCCAGGAATAGTCGATTATGGTTAGCTCTTTGATCGTCACGAGTTTGCTCGGGCGCATCTCTTCCGTGGCTTTTCCGGCACGCGCCAAGTCATAGAGCTTTTTCCCTTTGATCTTTTTTGCAGAGAAAATAGGGGCTAGCTGGGTATAGCTACCGCGAAATTGATCAAATGCCCGTTCAATATCTTCAATGGTTGGTTGTTCCTTTCCTATCATATCTGTTGGGATAACCTCTCCCTCCGTATCAAACGTCGTCGTTGTGGCCCCAAGCGTTGCCGTTGCCTCGTACGTTTTGTCCAGTCCGACCAGTGCTGTGAGCTCTTTTGTCGCTTTTCCAACACCAAGGATTAGTAATCCGGTCGCAAATGGGTCCAGTGTGCCGGCATGGCCGACACGGCGGGTATTACAAATTTTCCGAACACGGTTCACCACGTCATGTGATGTCCAGTCTGCGGCTTTGTCGATCAAGAGGAGAACGTCATTCATGGAAGTATCCTACCAGAAAAAGAAAGTGCCCGCCTCACGAAGAGGACGGGCAGGGGAGATCAGGCTTGAGCTGCGTGCTGTGATGGGGCCAGAAGCCAACCATGAAATGCCATTTTCATGGCTTGATACGTTGGGGCTTCAATGCGGAGCCCGTATCCATTCTTCGGATCAAGGTCTGGGAGCCAGGCGATGGACGTTGCGACCTGGTGGAGACGCATTTCTTGGCGTGCACGACAGTCCGCGCAACGCTTCTTGATTCCGCTTTGCGGGGACGGTTTCCAAAAGAACGAGATGGGAAATTGTTGAACTCGATAGGTCGCCATGGCAAGGAGCACGCATTCGCCCCGCATATCCCACCATCTGAACCCATTGAGATCCATGGGCGCACTCGGATTGCTCGTTTGAGCCATGGTTTTCAGTCGGTTGCGGATTTTTCGCTGGAGCTTGGCAGACGGAAGTCCTTTCAGAAAAGATCGAAATGCTTCGGGATAATCGCTCGGAATCGGTTGATGAGACTCTTGTGAACGGACGAG
The DNA here is from genome assembly GCA_018063105.1 of Patescibacteria group bacterium. Lineage (GTDB taxonomy): Bacteria > Patescibacteriota > Patescibacteriia > 2-12-FULL-60-25 > 2-12-FULL-60-25 > JAGOQX01. Next base: position 7,500 of record JAGOQX010000028.1, on the reverse strand, counting down.
CTTATCGTAGATTTGCTTGAAAAAGACGGTATCGCTGATGTCGCCAGCACAGGCCTGTTCGATCTGTCGGGCATCAAAGAACATGGCAAACCTCCCGGGGGATTCTACAACAAAGGTTCTGATTGACGAAATCCGCGTTTTCCCGGTGTTGACATTGTTTATAGTTTATAGTATACTATATACCATAAATATATGGTTACTCAAACGCGAACCGAAATAATCGATTTCGTCACAAAACAGCATCAGGTTACGGCGAAGTTGATTATTGATCATGTCGGGCTTACTGCGCCAGCGGTTTTTAGGCATCTTTCTAGATTGGTGAGTGACGGCATCTTGGTGAAGCGGGGGACACCTCCAAAGGTTTTTTATAGTTTGGCACCCGTTATCCCTGCTCACAAAGTTGTGACATTGGAGCCTTCGGTAGAGCGAGTGATTAATGAGCGATTTTTGAAAATTACTCCAAACGGTGTGCTGCAAACGGGTGTACAGGCATTTGTAGATTGGTGCATGTCGCGAAAACTTGATCCGGCAAAAACGTCGGCTGACTACATCGCGAGTATCAAGAAGTTTGATGGATACAAGAAGGATGGGCGTATAGATGGGATGTCAAAGCTGCAGCATGCGCTTCCATCCGTATTTCTCGATCAGCTCTATTATCTAGATTTTTACGCGATTGAACGGTTTGGCAAAACGAAACTTGGGGAACTAATCTTGTACGCGAAACAGAGCCAGAATAAGGCTTTAACCAAAATCGTCGCCAATGATGTTCATGATCGTATTTTGACTGTCATCAAAGATTTTCACATTGATGCGGTTGGGTTTATTCCTCCTACGGTAAAACGAGACGTGCAGTTTATGAAAGAACTTGAACGGCTTCTTCATCTTTCTCTGCCAACGATACAGATTACGAAGGTCCGAACGGCAATTAGTGTGCCTCAAAAAACGCTCTCAAAACTTGAAGAACGAATTGAGAATGCGAAACAGTCGCTTGTTGTGGAGGAGCGTAATATGTATAAAAACATCTTGTTGATTGATGATGCGGTGGGTTCGGGTGCAACAATCAATGAAGTTGCAGAGCAGATCCGCACGAAAAAGCTTTGTACCGGGAAGGTTATCGGTCTAGCTCTCACGGGTAGTTTTAGCGGTTTTGAAGTGATTCATGAGGCGTAGGTTGGATTGTGTCTTGATTTTCCGCTAGCAATTGACGAAATCCGCGTTTTCCCGTACCTTTAGGCACATGAATGTCTCCGATTTAGCCCGCCGATTGAAGGTTACGCCGAATGATCTCTTGGAGAAGCTTCCTTCTCTAGGTTTTCACGTTGGAATGCGCGCCATCAAGATTGATGATGTGCTTGGTGAAAAGATTTTTAAAAAGTGGGTGGAGAATGAGCGACGTGAGCGCCTTCGTGACTCCTTGGTCATGGGTTCACGGTCAAAGTCAGCGACAGATGCCCCTGTAGCTCAGAAGACCGTTATGGTTCCGCAGGTCATCAACGTTCGTGATTTTGCAGGACGATTGAATTTGCCGGTCACGAAAGTGATTCAGGAATTGATGCGCGCCGGTATTTTGGCATCTCAGAATGAACGATTGGATTTTGAAACAGCTTCCATTATCGCTGAAGAGTTGGGATTTTCCGCAACACTTGAAGTTGCGAAAAAAGATGATGGGATTGAAACGGTTCAAGCTATGGATCGTGTTCGTGAAGTGTTAGAAGGGGAGGACGTTGAAAAATTAGTTGCCCGTCCGCCGGTGGTTGTTGTGATGGGTCACGTTGACCATGGAAAAACAAAAACATTGGATGCAATTCGTTCCACGAACGTCATGGGCGGCGAAGCTGGCGGCATTACGCAGCACATTGGTGCGTATCAAGTTGTGAAGAAGGATCGCAACATCACGTTTATCGATACACCAGGCCACGAAGCATTTACCGTTATGCGTTCACGTGGTGCGAAGGTTGCAGACATCGCAATCCTCGTTGTTGCCGCTGATGATGGTGTTCAGCCGCAAACGAAAGAAGCGATCAATATTATCCAAGCTGCCAAACTTCCATTCGTTGTTGCATTGAACAAGATGGATAAAGAAGGTGTTGATCCAGAGCGCGTGTTGTCCCAGCTTTCAGAAATGGGTGTGACGACGGAGGCGTGGGGTGGACCGGTGCCGTTGGCAAAGATTTCCGCAAAAACAGGGATGGGAATTGATGAACTGCTTGATGTCGTCTTGTTGGTTGCAGATATGAATGCGGACAAGGTTCGCGCAAATCCAAATCGATTAGCAGTGGGAACGGTCATTGAATCGCACGTCGACAAGGGCGAGGGACCGGTTGCAACAATCTTGATTCAGGCTGGAACATTACATCGCAATGATCACCTCGGTATCGCCGGTGCAGCCTATGGCCGCGTCCGTATGATGCGCGATTGGACCGGAAAGATGGTGAATGAAGCTGGGCCAGGAATGCCGGTGAAGATTTTGGGGTTCCGCATGGCACCGGCCGTTGGAGATATTTTGGAGGTTCCATCTGACCCATCATTACTCGAAGTGAAGAAAATGAAGTCCGTCCAACAGGTTGCATCACAATTGACGGCAACAAAGTCAAACACGGTGAAAACAGAAAAAGAATCACAGAAGAAGGTGCTCAACGTGATCTTGAAATGTGACGCGCTCGGTTCACTCGAAGCCTTGCTCGGGATGTTTGAAAAGGTGCAGCACGATGATGTTGGTGCAGAGGTGATCCAAAAAGGATTGGGAAATGTGAATGAAAACGACATTCTCCGCGCTGACAACTCACAGCCGTCCGTCGTGTATGCCTTTAACGTCATCGTCCCTCAGCAGATCAAGGTGATGGCGCGTGACAAGGGTGTTGATGTTACAGAATACAAAATCATTTACGAGCTCTTCGACGACGTGATCCGCCGTTTGAACATCCTTGTTCCTCCAGAGGTCATTGTGACCCCACTTGGTGAATTTGAAACGGTCGCGATTTTCCGCACGGAACCGGGGCGCATGGTGGTTGGTGGAGTGGTGAAGGATGGAAAAGTCCTCGCAGGTGAGAAGGCTCGTGTCTGGCGCGGTGAAGAGCCGATTGGCCTTGGAACGATTGATTCCTTGCAATCCGGCAAGCAGACGTCGAAGGAGGCGCATGCAGGTCAAGAATGCGGTATCTCATTCAAGGGCAAGGTGAAGATTATGCCTGGAGATCGCATCGAGATCTTCCATGAGGAAGTAAAAGAACGAAAAATCAGCTTGAACCGATAGAGCAAAGAAGATCCCGTTTCATCTCTCATGAAGCGGGATTTTTTGATGTTCAATTTCTGCCTTGCATCCCCGTAGCTCATGGAATAAGCTTGGAGAACTATGGCACACACATATACACAAGACAATTTTGATGCAGAGGTTTTGCAGTCGTCTGTCCCTGTTTTAGTGGACTTTTGGGCTCCTTGGTGTGGCCCGTGTCGCATGACCGGTCCGATCATTGATGAGTTATCAGCAGAAATTGATGAAGCAAAGTTAAAAATCGGAAAAGTGAATGTTGATGAGGCTGGTGCGTTAGCACAAACGTATAACATCATGTCCATTCCTGCGTTTTTGGTGTTTCAAAATGGCGCCGTTGTCGACACCTTCGTTGGCGGCATGACAAAAGATGGATTTAAGGCAAAGTTGAAGAATTATCTCGTCTAATACCATGGAATCTCGCAATCTCGTTATCATCGGATCGGGCCCAGCCGGTTGGACCGCGGCGATTTATGCTGCGCGCGCCAATATGGCACCCGTTGTTTTTGAAGGAAATGAACCGGGTGGTCAGCTGATGACAACAACAGAGGTTGAGAATTTTCCGGGATTCATCGACGGAGTCCAGGGTCCGGAGCTCATGCGCATGATGCGCGAACAGGCGAAGCGATTTGAAACTGAAATCATCTCTGATTTTGTGACAGCCGTTGATTTCACGAAGAGTCCTTTTGTCGTAACAGCAGGGGAAAAGACGATCTTGGCAAAATCCGTCATCATCTCGACCGGTGCGTTGGCACGTCGTCTTGGTTTGGAATCAGAAAAACAATTGTATGGAAAAGGCGTGTCAGCGTGTGCCACATGCGACGGGTTTTTCTTCAAAGGAAAACAGGTGATTGTGGTCGGCGGAGGGGATAGCGCTATGGAAGAGGCGAATTTCCTCACGCGATTCGCGGATAAGGTCACAATCGTTCATCGCCGAGCCGCATTTAATGCCTCAAAGATCATGCAGGACCGAACCATGAATAATCCGAAGATCGAGATTATTTGGAATGCGGCTGTTGATGATATCCTCGGCGTCGATGTTGGTCATGTCACGGGCGTTCGTCTTAAAGATATGGTCACCGGTGAATTGCGTGAAATGCCGATTGACGGCGTATTCGCCGCAATTGGTCATGAACCAAACACCAAACTGTTCAAAGATGTTCTTGAACTGGATGAGCGCGGGTATATCAAAACGGTTCCTGGCACCACGAAGACAAACGTTCCAGGCATATTCGCTGCGGGTGACGTACAGGATGCAAGATATCGCCAAGCAATCACAGCCGCAGGAAGCGGGTGCATGGCTGCGTTAGATGCCCAGAAATTTTTGAGTGAATAACAGGTTTACGCGAGCGTAATTAACAGAATTCCAATTGAAGCCAGAAGCGTTCCGAGTCCTAGTTTTAAACTCATTTTCTCGCTCAAGAAGAGGACCGAGAACAAGATGACGAGGATGAGGGATGACCGATCGAGTGCAGCAACCTTTGAGGTTGGTCCAGATCGAAGCGCAAGAAAGTAGAAGAGCCAAGAGAGCGCTCCAAAAATGGCGGAAGTGACAATGATCCAAAGGGCTTTTTGATCTAGCGTCGAAAAGTCTTTTAGTTTTCCGCTAAATAGCACGACGAACATCATGAATAGAAACATGATGAAACTGCGGATGCCGGTTGCGAATGTTGGGTCAATGTTTTGAAGACCGATTTTGCCGACAATGGTCATGAGTGCAGCAGTGAGGGCAGAGAGAAAACCGTAGAGAATCCACATATGGCCACAGGATAGCACGATGGATTGACGCTTGCCTCTACATGCCCCACAATGATCATTGTCTATGATTCGTATTCTTGGGATCGAAACCAGCTGTGACGAGACCTCTGTCGCGATTCTTTCTGTTGCTGACGAGAAGGTTGAGGTTCTGCACCACGATATTTCCACGCAAATTCCCGTGCATGAGCGGTTCGGTGGTGTCGTTCCGGAAGTTGCGGCTCGCATGCATGTTGCTGAATTGTTCACACTCCTCGAACGAGCGAATGCTCTTGATGAACCCAAGTTTGACGCAATCGCTGTCACGCGCGGACCAGGCCTCGCGACCGCATTACGAGTTGGTATTGAAGCCGCGCGGACCATTTCTGCGGTCTCCGGAATTCCGTTGATCGGCGTGAATCACCTCGAGGGTCATCTCGCATCTTCATGGTTGTTGGAAGAGAATCGGAAGAATTGGGAATTTCCGATTTTAGCTCTTCTTGTTTCTGGTGGTCACACAGAATTAGTGTTGATGAAAGATTTTTGTTCCTATCGTATTCTCGGCCGAACAAGAGATGACGCGGCGGGAGAGGCGTTTGATAAAACGGGAAAGTTATTGGGGCTCGGATACCCCGGCGGACCGATTTTGTCGAAGCACGCAAAGAGTGGAGATCGGAATACATACGAACTCCCTCGTCCAATGATGAATGAAGCTTCATTTGATTTTAGTTTCTCTGGTCTGAAGTCTGCCGTCCGTCGGTTGTGGGAAGGGATGTTACCCGCTGATCATGCAAACCCACAGATCATCTCCAATTTGTGCGCCTCTATTCAGGCTGCAATTGTTGATGTTCTTGTTGCGAAGACGATCAAGGCTGCGCGAAAGGTTCATCCGCGCGCCATTTGCGTTGTTGGTGGAGTTTCCGCGAACACGTCATTGCAGGAACATCTTCGAGCTGCCATTCAGGATCAGCTTCCGGGCGTGAAATTTCTTGAACCTGCAATGGGCTTCCATACGGATAATGCCGCGATGATTGCGGCGGCTGGGGCATGGAGATTCAAGAAGCATAAAGTGAGCAAATGGAAAACGATAGATGCTGAACCTGAATTAGATTTGTAATATATGAGAACGGTCACAATTACCTCGAAAACATGGAACGAAACATTCACCGTCCCAACAGCAGAGGATTGGGCAAGTATCGCCAAAGAAGTTGCCCGTCATTTGAAGCCAGGATCGATCCTTGCGTTACAAGGTGAACTTGGAGCGGGAAAAACGACGTTTACGCAGGCACTGGCAAAAGAGCTTGGAGTTGCAAAAGTTCCGCAAAGTCCAACGTTCGCATTGATGCGCTCGTATGAGGTACCGAATTATGAAGGAATTAAACGATTGATTCACGTTGATGCCTATCGCCTCGAAGATGAAAAAGAGCTGATGGTGTTAGATTTGGATGAAGAGCTCGCTGACGGGGAGAGTGTTTTGGTGGTAGAATGGCCGGAGAAGATTCGCAAATGGCTTGATGGCCATATGGAATCGATTCACTTTTTGAACATTAATACGCCATAATATGGTATATCGATTTGAACCGCCCGAGCCTAATCAGAATCCATTTTTTCGTTCTGGTGGAGGTGAGGTTGTTGAAATTAGCGAACGTCAGATTAGACTAGCAAAAAAATGGTTACCACGAAGTATTACAGAAGATGCGCTGAAAATTCGAGGAGTTGAAGTTGATGAGGCATATAAAAAGGAGTGTACATTAAAAAAAACTTCAAAGTCTGCTTGGAAAAAAGGAGAATCAAATTTAGCTGCAGAGTACATGTTGCTTGAAGGGGCTGATACGTTAGATAAAACAGGATGGTTTGGTGAAGGCGTGTACGCATATCCTTCATATGAAGCGGATGACTGGCTCCGGGGATCTGATGTTATTTTAATGTTCACCGATCCGGATGACGAATCGCGAGCAACGCCTTTGTCCATTGATGTAAAAACAAACTCAGTAGAGGTAGATAAACATTTATTAACATCCGCAAGTTTTCAGGTTCGTCCAGATTATGTACCGGCAGAAATCTATTGGGCAGATACGACTGATTCTGATCCTGAGGTCACAACCTTTCAAGACGTTCCTCCTGGACGCATTCCTGCAGTTCAAGCAAAAATGTATCTCTCGAGTGAGGATGTGCAGCTGTATCGAAGCAATAAAACGCCTGAGGGTAAGAGTAAGGAGATGCTGGAGCAGTTGGGAATAGAGATGCGCAAGCAGCTTCAGGTGCAACTTGAGGCTTTGGCATTAATACACCTTGGGGTGAGGTTTGAAGGGTATACCGAACGTTCTCGCAGTGTATGGAATAGAAAACGATTGCGGAAAGAATTGAAGGATGCCGCAGAGAATCCAGACGCATCTCCGGTGCTTCAACGGATTGTAAAGATACTTCCGCAAATTTGGGAGTATCAGAAAGAAGAGGCTGACCTTGCATATTTGCGATCCGATGCTCCGAAACAACTG
>JAGOQX010000027.1 GCA_018063105.1 Patescibacteria group bacterium | reverse complement strand
ATGTTGAACCCGGTCTGCTCGTTGTTGGCGGGTTCGCACGCGATGCATTAATCGGCAAGCATCCAAAGGATGCGGACGTTGAGGTGTACGGTGTATCTGTGGAGCGCCTTGAGGACTTTTTGGATCAGCTTTATGGTAATCAAGTCAATAAAGTTGGACAGGCGTTTGGCATTTTTAAAGTTGCACTGGGAGATGGGTTAGATCTGGATGTTTCAATCCCGCGTCGCGAATCTAAAATTGGAACTGGACACAGGGGTTTTGAGGTTCAAGGAGATCCGGGCATGAGCGTGATCGAAGCTGCGCGCCGTCGTGATTTCACCTTCAACGCTCTGGCCGCTGATCCGCTTACAGGAGTATACGAAGATCATTTTGGCGGAATAGAAGATTTGAAATCACGAACATTGCGTGTTACGGACGCCGAACGGTTTCAGGATGACCCACTTCGTGTGTATCGCGCGTTGCAATTTGTCGCGCGAATGAATTTACACACCGATGAACAATCATTCGACCTCATGAAAGAGATGGTTGAACGAGGCGATTTGGATCAGCTAACCGCTGAACGAATCACGGAAGAATGGAAAAAACTTCTCTTAAAATCCGAACGACCAGCTACGGGCCTTAACCTGGGAAAACAACTCGGTATCGTAGACCGATATTTTCCAGAGCTGAACTCCGCTGATTCGTGGAACGCGGTAGGGCAATCCATTGATCGAGCCGCAAGAGTTATTCATCAAAAGGGTCGTACTCTCTCTGAAAATGAACGGTTGCAGGTGATGTTGTGTGCGCTTTGTTCCGAAATGGATCATCAGGGAAAAGGGGTGCAAAAGTTTCTCGCAAAAACAAGTTTTTCAAAAAAAGAAATCATTGCGCCAATAGCTGGGCTGATCAAGGAACAATCAGAACCAACGCGTATTTGGAAGATGTTTGAGGCAGGAGAGTTATCAGAAAAACAAGTGGCAAACGAGATTCGGAAGGTAGTAAAACGGATCCATCCGGCATCTCCAGAAACATTGCTTGCAGTAAATGAGGCAAAGGAACGTCATGAGACGCCCACAATGCAAGACGATGAAACGTATCCACCGGTCATATTATTGAGAGAGTATCTGTTACGACATCCGGAATGGTTAGATCCGAAGAAAGATGCGTTGATCAATGGTGATGATCTGAAGGCGTTGGGTATCCCTGCTGGCCCTGAAATGGGGAAAGTTATGCGGATGGTGGAAGACGCTCGTGATCGTGGTGAGATTGAAACGCATGAAGAGGCGCTGGCTTGGTTTGTTGCAACGAATAAAAAATAATTGTTATTACAACATATGTCATCTATCGAACAATATTCCGCAGCATCACGTGAGCAGAATTCTGTGATTGAAATATCATCTGATCGTTGTTTTTCAAAAATTGGAAAAGGACAGGACGCAAAAGATCTACCTCTGCACATGTTGGTGATGGATACTGGACAACCATGGATGCCCCCAGAGGAGCGTCGTCATCCAAAGACTCCTGAAGAGGTCGACGAATTGTATCGAGAGACAATTCGCCAAGGCATGATTGATCATCACAGCTTTGATGCCGCAGTACGTGAGCTCCCAGAAGGAGCGACTCGTCGATGTGCAACCAAAATGGTTGCAGATTTTTCAGAGGATGTATTGGAGCAGATGCAGAAACGATCTGTGACTGAGATCGTGACACATGTTGATAGTGATTTAGACGCAATATCTTCAACGTATCTTGCAAAAGCACTTCTTCAAAGTGGGGATGCCTCAAAGATGCCTTCTATCACAAAAGAGTTGGCCGATATTGTGAACGTGGTTGACTATGGGCGATACCAGGAAAAAGATCCAAATAGATATGCACACAGTATTTCTGGATTGTTTGGTGGCTTAAAGCATATTTTGTCAGACAAGCAGCGGGTAGAGATGGGTAAGGTGTGGTCTGATCAGGCGTTAGATTTATCTACAAAAAGGCAACAAGCAGGTGAAATTGCATCTCGATATTCTGAAAAGTTGATTAAGTTAACGTTTGAGGTGTTGAATGCATGTAATAAACAGAAAATGGAATCAGGAACAATCGATTTAAACTTTATTGAATTGGAAGGTTTGCCCGTATCAGATCGAACGAAGCAGCTTCTTGAAAAAGGTGTAGAGATTACGGTGCAACAATATCGAGAATTTGATAAAGCTCTTGAGCAAGCTGAACAACACGTTGCAACCATTACAACCAAGGAAGGGGTGCAAAAAGATGTTCCATTGGTAGTATTTTCTGAAATCTCAACCATGAGTCCGTTAACCGTTACGAATTTGGGCTATTTGCGTTTTCCGCCAGAAGCAATTATCGCGGCATTCGCAGGACCAGATCGAAAACATGGGGGAGATCATTATGATATCGGAATAAAGGCAGAGTCATCGGAGTTTTTTACGCTTGATGCATTACTGATGCCGATGAATAAGGCGGAGCAAGCAGAACGAGAGCGTCTTTTTCCAAATTTGTCAGCATTGGCAGCTGGGCAGGAACAGCCAAATGAAGAACAGGCTGCATTATTGGAACGATGGAAGATGACGCCAGAGGCACTTCAAAAGAAATGGTCAGAGCTTCGAAAGGGATTTGAACAAACAGGAATTGGAGATCCTACCGTTGTTGTGGCTGGAGGAAGCTTGGTTGCTGCATCAACCACGGCTTTGCTGACAAAAGAAAGATTTGTTGAAACGCTGAAAGAAACGTTACAAGCGAAGCCGGTTCAGAAGAGTGAGTGATTGAGCTGTGTGCGGTGACAAAACTCCGGATGACCTCCGGAGTTTTTTTGTATTGAAAAACCTCGTGCAGCTGTGAAGCGTGCACGAGGCAGAGAAGTGTACGGTGTGGAGTCCCACTGCTGTCGAATCGACGACGGCTCCAGCTTGTATGGGTCAAGCGTGGTTTAAAGGTGAACGTCACAGGACATCCACCTCATTTCGAGAGCTGGGCTCTCACGACGCGTGTTGGTACCGTACCACCCTACGCCGTTTGACGATGCCGCTTTGGCTTACGGGCGTTCCCGTATTCTCCTGCTGATCATGGTCTCTTGCAGAAGATTTGGTTTGGTCCCATCGCGCTCGGGGCGTGATGATCGGACCCTGACGCTCTTGGCATCGTTTGCCTAGCGCCACATGCATGTTCCGATCCAGCCGGAGTAGCTGTTTCGGATTTTGCTCAGTTACCGAGTGCACCATGCGATTCCTCCTTTCGCACGACTCGATAACTCGCAAGGTGGTATATGCACATCCACCATTCGTCTCAGACCCCCGATCTCCGAAGAGAGGGGAAAGATGAGAGTACGGGCTGGTGCAAGGCCTTGCACCACTTCCTGCGAGAGATAGCACCTCTACAGGATCTTGACTCGGTAACGTTGGGCCGAATCAAGTTTAGAGTTGGGAGCACGGAGCGACCGTTTCCCTTCCTCCTTCACGAGCCAAGCTCGCTCGACGCAATGGTGCCGTACCACCCTGCGCCAATACTCGATGCTCTGTGTGAGCTTGCAGCAATAAGCTGCATTCCTCTGCCCGATCTTTGCCGGGTTTTGGATTTGCACCCTTCGGATGCTTCGGGTGAGCGCAATCGCTCTCCCACCGACGCTCTTGGCATCTTTTGCCTAGCGCCGGTCGCGCGTCCGGGACTCTGTGCGAGCCTTCTGTCCCAGTTTGCGCATCGTCCAGTTACTACTCGCACTGGTATTCGATGCATGGCAGCCTTACGCGATCTGCCCGATGTGGTGTCCTGTCGCCCTGCTCCTTTTGCAAGAAGCGGGGATTTCAGGAAGGAAACCGCGAGGCGATTTCCTTGAGTGCGGCGCTGTCTTCGCGCCGCGGAAGTCCGGATTGCCTCCGGCGCTCTGCGTCTCGTGCAGATGTCGACTACCTCTGTTCCCTTTTCCAGCGACGGATACGATCCGCGATGGCGAAGGGAAGCTCGAAGGAGTCGGACCGGCAGCTGCGATTGCAGGCACCGGAGAACGCGTAGGAGAAGCCGGAGCCAAACTCCGCACAACTCCCGATGACGTGATAGTGGCCGCAGCAGATGAGCTGCGTTGCACTATCGCCATCGTCGCCTAGAGTATAGGCGTACGTCCGACCGTGGGTCTGCGGCTTGTAGCCGCGCATACGGACCGACTCGACGAAGTGCTCCCAGGCCTTCTGCCCGGCGAGACCTTCGGGGTCGTAGTCGTATGCGTCCGCGGATCGCACGATCTCGTCCTTGAGATCGAACGAGTGCTCCTTGCAGGAGCCTCCGCAGGGGGCCGGCACCGAGTCGATCACCGAGAGGCGACCGGACACCGGCGTTCCCGCGAAGCTTGCGCTGCTTCGAAGGTTCGCGCTGATGTGCGCACCGGCGACGCAGATCCTCACGGACCGCCTCGGTTCACGCCCGCGCGTGTCCGAGAAGTCCTCGTCCATCGAGAACACTCGGCCGAACATGGGGCGCTTGCTCATGACAACCTCCTCAGCGCGCGGATGATTCCGCCTTCAGACAATCTCGTTGCCCCGCGTCATTGCGGGGCAGGACATTGGCTGAAAAGGAATTCCGTCAATTGTGACCCGACGGAAAGGGGAGAAGCGAGCCAGATTTCACTGCGCTACGACAGTGCGGCTCTGGCGAGCCGAGAAATGAGCAGGTGGTCCAAGGAGCTAGTCGCTCACTCCTGGTAGTTCATGGGCGTAATGCGTTCGTACGCATTGGATCGGGCGCCCTGCCATGAACTTCTTTTGCGTGAATGGCCGGATGTCCTACGAAGACCGCATGATCGTCGAGATGATCAGGCTGAACTCGATTTACGGACGCGGTCACGCGAGGCGATCTGTACGTCCACCCGACGTACGCCTCCCCACCCGAATTGAGCGTGCAGTCCCGATGTTTGGCCGCGGTAGCCATTGTCGGGTTGTGGAGGATTTGATCAGAGACCAGACGAATCCGCATTCTGCCTCATGTTCGGAAACACAAGACAGGCGCCTGCCTGACCGGCTGAAGAATGCACCTGCACGTACATCCTCCCGCCAAATTACAGGGGATTGAACCCCAGACCTCCGACGAGGAACTTCCGCCCCTCGTCTCAATCCCGATGAACATCGGGACTAGGACGAGGGACGATGCGTCCCTCCGTGAACTCTGGCAAGAAGGGCGTTTCGTCCCTTTCGTGAGTAATACTCAACGATGCGGGAAGCGGTTCGCTGGCCTGGAAAGCATGGGAACAGGTCTTGTGACAGAGCTTTTCGATATCGCTGGGCTGCTAATCGATCATCGAACATACAGAGACTACCACACCTCAAAACATTTGTCAAGCCCCCGACTACGTTATTTTATGAAATCTTTCTTTTTCTGCTAAAACTAGCTATTTTGAATGTATGAAATAGTTATTACTTTTTGAAAAAATCAGCGACGAATATTTTTGCCAAGTCAGCCATTGACAAAAACGCAGATATTTGATAGGATGTTTGGGATTCGTCATGCAGGTCGTCTTCGGATGACTCGCATTACGATGCTCTTCTCCCTGCCTAGCACCGCGTAAAAGCCCAAGGCCCTACCTATTCCCGGATTTCACCTGAAACCGAGAAACCCAAGAAAGGAGTGGTATCAGCGATGATTCCCCTCTATGTCGAGAGAAGCGCAACAGGCGCTTCGATCAACAACAACTGGGAAAGGAGGTCGTATGGGAAGCGGACGCTGAGAGGTCTCTAAATCCCTGGCGTGCAATGCGGCCAGGGATTCCTCGTATCTGGGCGATTTTTATTTTGAGCAACCTTTCCACGCCAGCTCAAACAATGTGTGATAGGTATCAGCGATAGCTTTATTTTCAACGACAACGCCCATCACATGGTCTGTATATGTCACCATTGCTACCTTTGTTCCGTAGAGAAGTAGGTCGCCTTGAAATGGAAAAGAGTTTGCTGGAAGAAAACGGGCTTCAATGCCAGAGCGCACTTCTGAGACTTCACCGTAGAAAATTGCTCGTCCTTTTGTTTTTCGTTTTGATAAAATATTTTGCGCCGCTGTCAGTTCCGCCGTCGTAAACACTTTTTTGACCGCGTCGATGTTCACAATTTCCTCTGTGGCATCTGGTTTTGAATCTACGAGGTCTTGTAAGATCGCCTTGATTCCCTGAATACCTTCATACAGTTTCACCTGTGGACGATCACGATGTTGAATAAGTTTGAGAGCTTCAACAACTTCCGTGATGTGTGCAGCCTTTGCCTCCATTTTTTGTAAAAATGTTTTCGTATATCCCGTGAGCCGATCCGGAGATTCTGCGCTGTACAGTTGCCGTTTGCCGCTCATCGTTGAGGTCATCAACCCTTTTTGGACGAGCTGTTCAATCGCGAGATACGTTGCAGGACGAGAAAAGCCAGATCGTTCAACTAATCGTTGGGGTGATGATGGGCCAATTTCTAGTGAGGTAATGTAAATTTTCGCCTCACTTTCGTTCAGATCAATAGCTTTGAGTGCTGCGATAGGGTCTTGCATGCGGGTATGATAGCTCAAAATCAGGATGGATAGTACAATGCACGGTATATACTTCTGATAAGAACATTTTTTATATGATGAAATTTGAACAACCAAGCCGAACAGAGCGTCCAAAGCTGACACTCGTCAAAGGCTTTGAAGGAAGTGAAGATAGAGCTCCTCGTCTTTCTCCGCTGGAACTGGAAAAAATTTGCTCGTTAAAAGATATTGGCTCCTCATATGACGTAGAACAGCTTCGAAAAGAGCCTAAACGATTTGCTGATGTCTGGAGGGTATTGATGGCCCGTCCATTTGCAACGGAGTTGCCAATTGAAGAAGAGACGTTCGGCTATAAGCGGAATTTGAAAGAATGTGAATCGTTGAAAAAATGCATCGCGCGTCTTGAAGCGCGTGATATGGATTTAGATGATCCAGAAGTTGTTGATGCACTTGAGAAGACGCTGCGATTGGCAAATATTGAACAAAAAAAGGCAAATTGGCTTGAGGATGAGTTTTATCCAAAGGTGTTTGGCAAAGCGATCGCGTCGGCTCGCGCAGAAGTCAATCAATTTCTCATTCGCCAAGCAAATACAAAGGGTCTTGAGCAATTCAAAGACGCAGGACTTCCGCGTATCAATATGCAGGATACGTTGAATTATGTGTTATTCGGACACGATCCAAAAACTGCTGGGGTGAGTTTTGGTGATGTGATCGCAATGAATATTCCAGAATGGTACACAGACAAGGACGAATGGAGAGTCTACCTTGTTGCTGTTCACGAGCTTCTTCACTCAGTGAGTCATCGCAACCATGAAGGCGTTGGAATGGACAAGCGAAGGATTAGCCCGGATCTAGAGGCATTGAATGAGGCTGTGACGCAGATTTTGACGTTTCGCATCGCATCCGAACATCTTGAGAAGGAAAAGACGGGATTACGTGGACAACGTCAACAGAAGTTGAGTTTGGCTACCATGCCATACAGCGAGTATACAGTGTTGGTACGTGAAATTTTTACAAAGATTCCAATGGATTATTTTACGGATGCAATGCTGAACGACCAAGGATGGGATCGGTTACGTGACAAATTTCGAGAGGTATTTGGGAATGAAGACGCCGTTATCCGTTTCGCAGAAAATCTACGAAATGTCTATCTGTCACCTGCAGAGCGAAAAGCGAAAAAAATGAAAGGATTAGGCGAAAAGACGGTAAATCCATTTGGAAATACGCAGAAGATCAAGCAGAACAAGGAAGAGGAATAGGTTTAGGAGCGGTTTCTGCGAAATGGATTATTTGTCAGCGTTCGAACTTCAAGCTCCGATGTGTGCACACGTTCTTTATTGTATTGAGCTGTCCAGTCAATAAACTCCTCTCTGGTCATTTTTTTGCATTGTTCAATACGTAGTGAAGGAATGCATTCAGCTGGAATAAATACCTCCTCATCCCATCCCCAAGCTGCATAGGCGTTCAGACCAAATTTGTCCACACTGGACTGTTTTCGTTCCGCATATGCCTTTTCCGTGGCATTCATCACCGCATGAGGGACATTGATGGCGTAGATGTAGAGTGTTTTTGAATCACGGCCTCCAAGTTTTGGATCTGGATTTTGAGTATCACGATCTTGTAGCTGTACATTTCGTGATTGCCTCAACGTTTTTTCACGTTTGCTTAATATATAGACTCCCCAGGAATCCAGAATAGCTTTTTTACTTGGGGTGAGAAAAATGCCTTTTTGAAGAAATTTTTGTGAATACCGAGGCCGAATTTCTGTAAAATGTTCAGTGCTAGCGTGATAGTACAGGGGCATAGAAAAGGGACGGATTATGGTGATTGAAACGGCTGCTGCGATAAATTTTTTAGATTTTTATGTATCTGTCTGGGTGCATTCATAACATTGATTTAGCAGTGCGTTATCACGCCCATCCCTGCTCTGGATGCATGTAAATAGTAGCACGCTTTGTTCGTTATGATGGATCGTATCAAGTAACTCATTTATACTGCTGTCATGAACGCATTTTCTGAACGTGGCCATTCTGCCGTAGTGCATGATCGACTGAAGATCGAACCGTCGCTATATCTTGCTTCGTTTAAGAAAGATATTGAGTCATTGGTATCTAATCTAGAAGCCACATCTCGTGAAGAGATCGAGGCTCAAGGAAGGAATGAGCGACCTCGTCACACTGATCGCTGGGTATCTGCCCGATTGATACCAACGTCACGCGGAAGTACGAAAATCTTCCGCACTCACTTAAGCCCGATCATGCACTGATTGGGCTTCTTGTTATTTAAAGTCTAGTTGGGGACAGTTAATGCTTCAATGAGTTTTATTTTTACGCTTCGCAACAACTCCGTCGATGTCACAAAATCGTTATCTATTCTGAAATTGTGTCCGTAGTATTTATCCTCAAATTTTATCCCCAGGTATTCTCTCGGCTGTTCATATCGTGGGACAAGGTGACCATGCAAATGTCGCGTTTCGTTTCCAAGAAATGAATAGTTGAACCAGTCCGGCTGAAAAGAGATTGTTAATGCGGCCTTAAGGTCTTTGATGATACTCATCAGCTCATCAATTTCTTCTTTGGTTGCATCGCAAAGATCTTTTGCCTCATCACGTTTGCACCAAAGAATACATCGGCCTAGATATCCCTGGTTTTCACAAACAGAAACGGTCCAAAAGATATAGTCTTTGATGATGTTATTGGAATAGTCTTTGGACATATGGAGAAATGTTGCCTGAACTGGACAAAAAAGAGAATGTATGATAATTTCATACTAATTAATCCTATCAATTTGATATGTCCACCCTTTCTGTCCCGCTCCCTTCAAATATCGCCGAAGCAATGGATCAGTTGATCCAACGTGGATATGGGTCAACAAAAGCTGCGATTGCACGTCGAGCGATTACTCGGTTTATTGAAGATGAGGCCGTATTGTCTGTCTTGCAGGCCGAGCAAGAAATAAAAGAAGGGAAGATTGTTCGTGGTGATTTACGCAAGATTTTGAAAAAATCATCTTTCTAAATATGGAAGTGGCATTCGCTCCTTCATTTATCCGCGCATTGAAAGCGCTGCCGCTTGAGCTGCAAGAAGAGGCGCTTGAAAAGATCGATGCGTTTCAAGATATACAAAATCATAAACAGCTTCGAGTTCATGCATTGACGGGCCGGCTAGATGGAAGATTTAGCTTTTCCGTGAATTTTAAAACGCGAATCGTATTTCAATTTTCTTCAAGAAAACCAAAAACTGCATATCTGTTGATGATTGGAAATCATAGTATCTACCAATAAAAAAATCCGTTCACATTGTATGAACGGATTTTTGTTGTCCTTCGTTTTATTGCGTCACGCTGATCGTTTCGCTGTTTTCTGCACCTGTTGCAGAAACCGTGATGCGACCGGTGGTGGCGTTTCGTTCGATGGAGTAGCCCGTGTCGTATGTCGTACAGTCGGTGAATGAACCAGATGATGGGTCAACAGGGATGGTGGACATTTGATCTGGGACGAGACAGCTACAGAGATCGTAGCCGCCGGTCTTCTTGATGATCGTTGCTGATGTTGGGATAACACCGGCTGCACACGTGAATGTGCCTTTGTTCTCGGTCGTGTTCTGCGTCACAGCACCGACGATGGCTGAAACGTGGCTCCAACGTTCTGAGTTGCGGGCTGCCGCAAATTGACGAGCTGGATTCAAGGCGATGACAACGGCTCCAGCGAGCACGGCGATCAACGCGATGACGATCAATAATTCGATAAGAGTGAACCCAAGTGAAACGTTTCGTTTCATAGTTGGTGAAATTGTTCAGTGAATAAAAAAAACTTGACTGGCAATATGATAGCACAATTGACTAAAACCCCGCTATTTCATTCCATGAACTAATGGTGACCGGCGCACGACTCGTCAAGACCGCGCGATATCGAGTGATCTGATTGTTAACCTGCGCGCTTGTTTCAATGGTCCATGTTCCGCTGCCAACGATGATCGGACGGATCGTGCAGGAGTTTGTGCCAACGGTGAGCGTTTCATTCCCCGCATAGCTTGAAC
>JAGOQX010000026.1 GCA_018063105.1 Patescibacteria group bacterium | reverse complement strand
GAGCGACCATTTGCATTACACAAAGAGGATTTTAATGATCTGGCAAAATCATTCATCACGCACGTGCTCACATCTTCACAGCAACAACATGAGACGTACGAAGATGTTCGATTCACGCTGATCACAGACACGAAAGCAGAGGGCGTATTGATCGGCCGTCATGTCGAATCATTTCCAAATACGTACTCGAAATTCAATCCAGAAGGATTCAATATCGAGCGTACGATCGAAGGTCCGTGGATCGCAACCGTCCCGTTAGTATAGTTTTTTCGCTTCCTCAATCAACTCTTCAATCATCCGAATCCCGCCTTCCCAAAAGGTGGGATTTGATAAATTGATGCCAAATGGTTTCACAAGTTCTGCTGGTGAAACGACGCCACCTTTTGAAAGCATGTCTATGTAGTCTTTCGTCATGCTGTTTCCGCGTTCTTTGTAGACGTTGAATAGGGCGAGCGTGAGTAATTCACCGAAGGCATACGAATAGACGTAGAATGGGGTATGAACAAAGTGGCTGATGTAGCTCCACCAAATGTCATAGTCGCTTGTGAGTGTTACGGACGTGCCGAACATCTCAAGTTGACGCTTGCGCCATAGGGCACTGATCGCTTCGCTTGAAAGCTCTCCTTGTTCACGAGACGCGGCATGCAGGTCTCGTTCAAACAAATACATTGATGTTTGACGATGAACGGTTGCGAATATACTTTCAATTTTTTCCATATACAGCGCGAATTTTTCTGTGCGATCCGTGATGGTTTCTCGTAGTTGATCAAAGACGAGCATCTCGCCAAACACGCTCGCGGTTTCAGCGACGGTGAGCGGCATATCGAAATTCAGGAATGTTTGTTTGCGTGCGAGTGATGCATGAACCGCATGACCAAGTTCATGTGCCAGCGTTTTCACGTCCGTTAATCGTCCGGTGTAGTTCATGAACACGTACGGATGAAGGTCTGGCGTGACGAACATGCAATAGGCACCGCCACGTTTGCCGAGCTGCGGTTTCGCATCGATCCAATGTTTTTCAAAAAATGTTCCTGCAATCTTTGCCATTCTTGGATCGAATTTTTTGAACGCATCAAGGACGATCTTTTGTGCGTCATCATAGGAGTACGTTGCTGATGATTCTGCGACCGGTGCATATCGATCGTAGTCGTATACTGTTTTGACACCAAGGACGCGACGTTTGAATTCGTAAAAATCCTGAACAAGGTGATAGCTTTTTGTAACGGCTGCTGTCATCGCATCAACCATCTCTTGCGTGATTTCATTATCAACGTGTCGCTTTGCTTCCGGCGTTGGGAATTTGCGATAGCGATCGTCCGTTTGTTTATCTTGGAGCAACGTATTCGTCACAAACGTCAACCGATGAAGTTCTTCGCGTAATCCTTTAGTAAACCATTTTGCTGCTTCTTTACGTTCCTCTCGTTTTGGCGAGTGTAGCAAATCAAGTAACCCGGATTCGGTTTTCATTCCCATCTTTGTTCCTTCCGGAAATTGAAACGCTTTATTTGCAAGCTCTTCATCAAAAAGTCGAACGAACGCCGATCGTCCGGTCAGCGATTTATCATTCATGATCCGCTCTTCTGCTTCCGAAAGTCGATGTTTTTTATTGATTCGTTGTTCCTCCAAAAAATGCTGGTAGGGGCGCAAGGCTTGCGCCCGTTCGAGTGTTTTGAGTTGCGCATCCGACATCTGTGCTAATTCAACTTCCAAGAACACCAGTTTCTGAAAAATTTCTAATCCAGCTTTTTCCGTTTTTTGGAGAAGCGGTCCATGCTCCGGATGTTTCATGTCAGCAGAAAAAAGAAGATACGCAAACTGTTCCGGCTTGCAGGTTTGCTGCAGAATCGATTCGTATGTTGCGAGTGCTTCGGCCAATCGTTTCGGTGTCAGCTTCGCGATTTTTCCGCGATACGTCTTTGCAAAGACGTCAGCTTTCTTCGATTGTGTCTTAATCAACTGGTCAATTTTTGGATCCGTGGTTCCTTTGAATAAATCAGAGAGGTTCCAGGAAGGGAGAGATTTGGAAGGGGATTTTGGCATAGGTTGTGCCAGTTTACCCTATTTTGTATCTTTTGACAGTTTCCTTCATACTGCACACATGAGTCGATCTCGATGGGCGATCGTTGTTGGCCTTGCAATGTGTTGCATTGTTTTTGGCGTTGTCGCCTGGTCGATCGTCCCCATTCTGTCTCGTGATCTTTCGAAGCCAGTCGCTTCCACAAAAGTCCTTGCTCGTGACGGCAGTCTTCTCTACGAGGTCTCCGGTGAATCTGATGGCTCTCGCACGCCTGTGCCTCTTTCTCGGGTTCCATCTTCCACAATTCAGGTGATCCTTTCAACGGAAGACGATCGGTTTTATCAGCATCACGGTGTGGACTGGTTAGCGATTGGTCGCGTGTTTCGCGATTTGATTTCACACCAGAAGGTGATGAGTGGTGCGAGCACGATTGAACAGCAGTTGTTGAAGATGTTGTATTTCCCGGATCGACCTCGGACGATTGTTCAGAAATGTCGGGAACTGATTGCTGCACGATATTGGTCGTTGACACATACGAAGGAGCAGACGCTGGAGCTGTATCTGAATACAATTTATTTTGGAAATCAGGCGTACGGAATTCAGGCTGCGGCGCGAACGTATTTTCACACGGATGTTCAGTCGTTAAATCTCGCAGAGAGCTCGTTGCTCGCCGGCGTGATTGCGTCACCAAATGCGTATGATCCGTATGCGCATCCAAAGGCATCACGATCGCGTCAAAAGAGTGTGATTGATCAACTTGTTGCGCATGGTGACATTGATGCTGACGCCGGTCGTCAAGCGGCTGAAGATGAGATTCCAATTTTTCCTCCATCGCATCGTTTGCGCGCGCCACATTTTGTCTTTCGCGTGTTAGCGGAATTAGAAACGCGATATCCTGCTATTCGTTCTGGTGGATATTTGATTACGACAACGCTTGATCCAGATCTACAGCGTGTTGTTGAAGATACGGTTGCGCGTCGGTTAGCAAAGATCGTTGATCAGCATGTGACAGATGGGGCAGCCGTTGTTCTTGATCCGCGAACGGGAGAAATCCTCGCATACGTTGGAAGTGCGGATTATTTTAGTCCGCGGATTCAGGGTCAGGTAGATATGGCCACTGCGTTGCGTCAGCCCGGATCAGCGCTGAAGCCATTTGTCTATCTCACCGCATTTATGCGCGATATGAGCCCTTCAACCGTGGTTGCAGATTTGCCGATTCGATTTGAGACTGCGACCGGGCAGGGGTATTATCCAAAAAATTACAGCAACAAATATCATGGTCCGGTGAGTCTGCGTGATGCGTTGGGTAGTTCATTAAATATTCCTGCGGTAAAGGTCTTAGATCGTGTTGGGCTTCCGGCCCTGTTTAGTGTGCTGAATCAATTTGGCATCCGGTTTCCAGAAACTCCAGAGTATTACGGTCTCGGCGTTGTCCTTGGCGGTGGCGAAGTAACGTTGATGGACACGTTGCAGGCATATGCGAATCTAGCTCGATCTGTTCATACCATTCCTGTTCGTGATGTGTTACGCATTCAGGATGCATCAGGATCTGTGATTGAAGAGATGGAGCGTAGTGCATCGAAACCATTGTTTGAGGATCAGAAAAAGGGGGAGCAAGCAGCGTATCTTGTATCGGACGTATTGAGCGATCCATCTGCGCGCGTGAAAGCATTTGGTGAAGCAAATTTTTTAGGGTTTGGAAAACGAATTGCGGTCAAAACCGGAACAACCAGAGATTTTCGTGATAACTGGGCATTTGGATATACGCCAGAGGTTGCGGTTGGAGTCTGGGTTGGGAACGCGGACAATACGCCGATGAAGGGCGTCTCCGGTGTATCTGGTGCTGCGCCAATTTGGGCAGACATCATGCGCTACGTTACGCGATCAACGGATCAGATTTCATGGACCGTGCCACCAGGAATTGTGCAGAGATCTGTGTGTGTCACGTCTGGATTAGGCGCAAGTTCGATTTGTCCGAAAACGAGAAACGAGATATTTATTGCTGGTACAGAGCCGACGAAGATAGATGATTGGTATGAACGATGTGAAGCAACGGGAAAGGTCTACTTGAAACCACCTGGTGAATACTCCGCCTGGATGACGTCAATGAAATTTGAGCAGGTGGATGGAGGAGGGTGTACATCTGTTTCAAGTACGGCGCCCGTGATTCTGTTACCGCTGGATGGAGATGTCTATGAGAAGAGTGATGTCGTTGCAGATGCATCTCAGGGGATTTCCTTTGTTGCTGGAGGTGAGAAGCGGCGCACGTATCGATGGTATTTGAATGATCAGATGTTTGAGCGATCTGGTCCGTCTTTCGCCTGGAATCCGGTCCCCGGAGAGTACCAATTACGCCTGGAGGGTGCGGTTCGCGCAATTCATTTTTCTGTGAGATAATTGACCTAACTTTATATGATATTACCTTCATTTTTGACGCGTTTTTGGACGGGTTTGAAGCAGGCAGGCGCTTTTATGGTGCAACGCTGGAAATGGGGAGCTGGAATCCTTGGTGGTCTTCTGGTTCTAGCGGGAGTTGCGTTTATTGCATTGCCTGCTCCTTCTGCGCACGGGGCGCTAAAAGGACATACGGTGCAGATCTCTCGTAACGCAGATATTCGCGTGGTGTTTGATCAGCGCATGGACACGTCGAGCGTTGAGCGAGCATTTAAAATGGTGCCTTCTGTTGGCGGATCGTTTCGGTGGGAAGCGAACATGATGATTTATAAACCAAATACGTCATTAGAAAAAGGAACGACATACAAGGTGGACATTGGGGAGAGTGCGCGAAATTGGTTTTTCAAATCGTTGAAGCCGGCGTATCAGCAATCATTTGAAGTATTGGATTATCCGGAAGTTTCTGTTGTTGCTCCGGTCAATGATAGCGAAATTCGACAGACGCAAACGCTTACGGTGTTGTTTGATCGTCCGATGCGAACATTGACTGGTTCGCTTGATGTCCCAAATATTTTACAAATGACGCCGGACGTAAAAGGAAAATATCATTGGTTGGGAACGAGTGGTTTTGAATTCGTTCCAGAAAATGGATGGCCGGCTGCAACGGATTTTTCCGTTACGATCCCGAAAGGAACAAAGATGGCAGACGGTGGTTCGTTGGTCGAAGATTACACCTGGAAATTCTCCACACCACGATTACGCGTGAGCATGTATACGGAAACGATGCGTGTGAATCCAAATGTAGCCTTGCGTCTTTCATTTAATTATCCGATGAAGCCAGAAGCTCTTCGAGCAGCATTGGTGATGCAGGAAGCGTCTTCAACGGTCGCCGGAGATCGATTGATGATTACAGTCGATCCGCAGGATCCATTGACGTTGATTGTGGCAAAGAAGGATGCGCTACGTTTAGGTACGTCGTATGAGTTGTCACTTCCGCAGGGATTCACGGGAAATGTTGGACCAAAAGGATTGGAGTATTCATGGGGCGTCTATTTCACGACAGATGCAAATTTGTTTGAGATCACGGCAGCTTGTCCAGCAACAGATGGGACCAAAGATGTGAGTGACTCCGTTGTCTTCATGTTAAATAATCCGGTTGATGTGAATGGGTTAGAATCTCATCTCCATATTTCTCCAAAGCTGGAAAACATGGGTGTGAATACGTACGCCTGGTCTAGCGATCCTCGTTGTCAGGGGGCATCTGATGGTCGAGGTCTGACGATTTCAGGATCTTGGAAACCTTCGACGAAGTATACGATTTCCATTGATGGCAAGCTGACGGATATCTATAAGCAACCGTTGAAGAATCCGCAAAATATCGTGGTGACAACAAAACCGTATCAACCGTCAGCAACGCTTCAGGGTTATTCGATGTACGGATTGATTGCATCTCACATGCCTCATGTGTATCAGATGCGGACGTTGAATTTGACCGGATCGGTAGAAACGAAAGCTTGTTCTGGAACCTTTGAGCAATATTTGAACTCTGCAGATTTTGATTGTGCGCTGAAGGGAGAAAAGGTGTATGACGCAAAAGCGGCATTAAATACGTACAAGATTATTGACATGAATCTGGACGAAGTCCTTGGTGCATCGTTGCCGAACGGATTTTATCGATTGAGTGTAAAAGTGCCGGAATTGCCGGATGAGAAAACACGGAATTTTCAAGATCGTATCTTCGTTGTTGCAGATACGGCTATAACGATGAAACGTGATAACGGCGGGAAAGTCATGGTATGGGCAACAAATATGAAGACCGGTGCCGTTGCACCAAATCTCACCGTTGAGATGTATCGTGGGATGGTCGGGGGTAACTCGTCACATGATCTTCTTGGATCTGGAAAAACGGATGCGCAGGGGATCGCGCAGTTAGAATTGCCAAAAGATTTTGGAACGGATGGATTGTCCATTCGTGTGTTTGATGCCACACACCTTGGTATCGTTTCTTCCGGTTGGGATGATGGTATCTCAATTTGGAATTATGGATTGAACGGTGGATTGAATGGATATCTCACGCACCACATCGGATATATTTATAGTGATCGATTAATCTATCGCCCAGATCAACGCGTTCAGTTTAGAGGTGTCATTCGAAAAGATCTTGATGCAGCGTTGGGAATCCCGGATGCAAAAGATGTGACCGTGATGATTGCAGATCCAGAAGGTACAGAAGTCTCAAAGCAAGTGTTGCCATTCAGTTCATTTGGAACGTTCAACGGAGCGCTCCAGCTTGAGCCAAGTATGCAGCTCGGAACGTATACAATCTCGGTGAATATGGGTGATCGAGAGGGCTCAACGATCACAGGGACATTTGACGTGCGTGAATATCGACGACCAGACTTTAAAGTTGATGTGCAGGTTCCGAAGAATGTATTGACGAGCGGTCAGAATGCGAATGTGGTCATTCACGCGGAATACTATCATGGCGTTGCGTTATCCAATGCGAAAGCAACCTACCAGATTACGCGAAATGCGCTCTATTTCCAGCCACAGAATACGGAATGGTATAACTTCGGAAACAACGATAATTTTGACTGCTATTGGTATTGTCGATCAAACGGAGATTTTGAAAATGTTGTTTCTGGAGATGTGGTGTTAGATCAAAATGGGAATGCAACCGTTTCCGTTCCGGTAAATTTGACGGACTATAAAACAAGCGCAAATTATTTTGTCACCGTGACGGTCACAGATTTGAATCAGCGTCAGGTGTCGATGAACACGGACTTCCCGGTGCATAAGGGGTCGTTCTACATGGGGATTCGCGGTGATTATTCGCGAGGGTGGGATGCAGCAGAGGCAGATTTCAACGTGATTAGCGTGAATTTAGATGGAACTATTCGACCTTCGGTTCCTGCGACGGTGAAGCTGTATCGCCGTGTGTGGTCTAATTCGCAAAAAGTCGGCACAGACGGAACGAGCTCATGGGAGTGGCAAAAGACGGATACATTGATCGAGACGAAAGCGATCACAACAGATGTGATGGGTAAAGTTGATGTCTCTTTTGCGCCAGGTCAAGATGGTGATTATGTCGCGATCGTTGAAGCAAAAGATGAAAAGGGAAATCTGATTTCTGCATCTGCTGAGCGCTATGTATACCACTGGGCTGGGAATGTACCCGTTCAGGTTTCGGATGATCATCAGATGAAGATTACTCAATCAAAGGCGGAGTACGCGCCAGGTGAAACAGCGGTGCTCGCCGTTCAGTCGCCGTATGAAAACGTGAAAGCGTTAGTCACGGTTGAGCGTGATACGGTTCGTGAACATTTTGTCGTGACATTAGACGCTGCGCATCGAACGGTTTCTGTTCCGATCAAAGAAGACTCAGCGCCAAACGTCTACGTTTCCGTGTTGGCAATTAAAGGAGGCGGGGAGAAGGGCGCTCCGGAATTTCGTTTAGGATATGCAGAACTGCAGGTGAGTACGAACAAGAAGAAGTTGAATGTCTCTGTTGTGCCAAATAAGACAACGTACAAGCCAGGGGATCAGGTCTCTGTTGAGATCGTCACAACGAAATCGGATGGATCTGGAGCTTCCGCAGAAGTCTCATTGGCCGTTGTGGATGAGCGCGTTGTTGCCCTTCTTGGTTCTGTTGATAAAAACATTTTAGGTCGGTTCTGGTTCCGACGATGGATTGGCGTTTCGACATCGCAATCGTTGACGCAGTTAGTGAAGAAGGTCTATGTAGCAACGGAAGGTGGAAGCGGAGGAAAGGGTGATGATGGTCAGCCGAAAGCTGTTCGTGGAAATTTCTTAGACACAGCGTATTGGAAGGCGGATGTTATAACCGATGCGCAAGGAAAAGCACGAGTCACATTCGCCCTACCGGATAATTTGACGAGCTGGCAGTTGATGGCGATTGGAACAACGAAGGATACAGTCGTTGGAAGCGCTGAAGCTCGCATTACGACGCGTAAAGATGTGATGGTTGAACCGTTGTTGCCTCGGATCTTGCGTTTTGAAGACACGGCAACGCTTGGCGCAACGGTGTACAACACGACGGATGCAAAAATGACGTTGGATGTTTCTATTGCTGCGGAAGGATTGCAGATCGATGGCGCAACAACACGGTCAATTTCATTAGATGCAAAAGGACGAACGGCAGTGAATTGGACCGTTCATGTTCCGATGGACGCGAAAGCAAGCAAGATTACGATTCGTGCATCTGGCGGAGGATATCAGGATGGGTTTGAGATGACCGTTCCGGTGTTTGGATACTCTGTTCCAGAAATTGTGAGTGCGTCTGGTATGTTGCAACGAAATGTCACAGAGACGCTAGAAACTCCGGAAGATATTTTGACGAACGTGGGAGATGTTCGTGTCGCCGTATCGCCAAATGTTGGAAATGGATTATCCAGTGGCGTTGATTATCTGTTGAACTATGAATACGGATGCTCTGAACAAACAACGAGTGCTATCGTTTCGAGTTTGGTCTATGATCAGCTCGTGACAACGAAGATCACGAAAGGCTCATCGGAGATGGTTGCTAGAGCAAAGGCAAAAGTGACGAATGGGCTTCAGCGCTTGGTGAGCATGCAGCGTCCGGATGGCGGTTGGGGATTGTGGCCAGAAGGTTCAGATAGTTACGGACATACGACGGCGTATGTGTACTGGGGGTTATCGCAGGCACAAAAAGCTGGGTATCACGTTGATGATGCAGTTCTGGATCGAGCAGAAGGATATTTACGTGGTCGATTGGAATCCTGGGCAAATGACACAACAGATTCGTATCAGTGGTTAATGTCACAGAATGAAAAAGCAGAGGTGTTGTTCGCTATGTCAGAACGGAAGGTGAGCGGATTAGATGGGTATGCATCATCATTGTATGAGCAACGATCAAGTCTTGCGCCATTTGCAAAAGTTCATTTGGCCATGGCATTGCATAATATTCAACCAAACATTTCATCAAATCGCATTCCGGTATTAATGGCTGATGTGAAAAATCGAGTTACGTATCTTGATCCTGCCAGAGCATACGTTGATGAGGATCGTGGGTATGACTGGTTTATGAGTTCAAACATTCGCACCTCAGCAATCTATCTGATGGCAATGTTGCGCATGGATCCGCAGAATCGAGATATTGAACCTATGGTTCGGTACCTTATGCAAGAAAAGAAGGACGGATATTGGTATTCCACGCAGAATACCGCAATGTCGCTATTGGCACTGGTGGAGTATGCAAAAGCAAATCCAATTGATACATCGCCAACATCAGTGACCGTGTTTTTAAACAATGCGGTCCTGGATCAGCTCGTATTGAAGGAGGGTGATGTGTCTGGTGAAATTTCGCGGTCGATTTCCATGGCTGATTATTTGAAGAAGGGGAAGAACAATCAGTTTGGATTGGAAAAAGATTCAGATAAGAAATATTTCTACGACATCTCGATGCGCGTGTATCGACAGATCACGAATGTCCAACCGTTTGAAAATGGATTTACGGTGTTGTCAGATTATTACGCAGTGGATGATGTGAAGAATGAGCATCCATTAACGCAGGTGAAGCAGGGCGACACGGTGCGCGTGCATATGAAGTTGCTTGTGCCGAAGATGCATAGCTATGTGGCATTGGAGAATCATCTTCCGGCCGGTCTTGAAGCCATTGATTTTTCATTGAAAACAAGTCCACAAAACATTGCAGGCCAGGAACAGCAATGCGCTCCATCATGGGGTGGGGAGCAGTTCTGTATGAATTCCAATAGTTACGAATACGGATGGTGGTGGGAAAATGCGTGGAAGCACATTGAACAACGAGATGATCGAGTGTTCTTGTTCTCCGAAAAATTGCAACCCGGAATCTACGACTATGATTTCCTCGCACAAGCCATCACGCCTGGCGAATTCCGAATCCCACCAGCGAGAGCGTATGAGTTCTATAATCCGCTGGCGAACGGACACAACGAAGGGAAGGTGTTGAAGGTCATGGCAAAATAGGGTCTCGCACAAACAAAATACGCTGCGATCGCAGCGTATTTTGTTTGGCTCGGGGACTTGGAATCGAACCAAGATTCACAGCTTCAAAGGCTGCTGTCCTACCTTTAGACGATCCCCGAATGGTTGATTTGTAGCCGAAGTGTACTTGATGCTGGCTTGGT
>JAGOQX010000052.1 GCA_018063105.1 Patescibacteria group bacterium | reverse complement strand
AATCTCGTATTATTTCTATGGCTCCTAAGAAAACTCCTTCTCATTTTAGCGCCGGTTTAGCTGCGGGTGCGTTGCTCGGAATTGCTGCTGCATTGTTCGTGAACACGAAGAAGGGCAAGCAGATGACAGCAGAAGTTGAGGTAAAGGCAAAAGCATTGCAAGCGAAGTTGATGAAGAAGATTCAGGTTGCAGAAGAATTGACAAAAGAGAAGTACACGGAGGTCGTTGATCAGATCATGGATCATTACATCGAGACAAAAGAAATCGCAAAAACAGAAATTCCTGTGATTCGCGCGTTCTTGATGAAGAAGTGGTCAATGATTGAGAAGCAGATCAAGTCGCTCACTCAATAATTGAATCGAGCGCATCCAAAACACCCCGCCTCTGATGAGAAGCGGGGTGTTTGTTATTTGAGGACGATCTGATCCTTTACGACATCGACTTTCACGTGTGACTCCTCTTTGTACGTCCCATCTACAATCTTGAGGGCGAGTTCATCCAAGATTAAATCCTGAATCGCGCGCTTGAGTGGTCGGGCACCGTATTGAGGATCGTATCCTCGATCAGCGATCAGCTTCTTTGCTTTTTCTGTAAAGGTTAGTGTGATACGCTTGTCCGCAAGTCGTTTGATGACGATGGCGAGTTGGAGATCAACGATTTTGGTAATGTCTTCTTTCGTCAGTGAATGGAACATGATCGTCTCATCAATGCGGTTCAAGAATTCTGGACGGAACTGATCTTTGAGCATGCTCATGATTTGTATCTTCAGATCATCATCCTTTGATGGCTTGTTATCACTGTCCGTGAATCCGATTTCCTGTCGGGTTGTGCCCCATTCAAGAATCTTATCCGATCCGATATTCGACGTCATGATAATGATCGTATTTTTGAACGAAACCGTTCGTCCTTTTCCGTCCGTTAATCGTCCATCATCCAACACCTGAAGAAGTGAA
Organism: Patescibacteria group bacterium; assembly: GCA_018063105.1. GTDB lineage: Bacteria > Patescibacteriota > Patescibacteriia > 2-12-FULL-60-25 > 2-12-FULL-60-25 > JAGOQX01. Next base: position 1,951 of record JAGOQX010000052.1, on the reverse strand, counting down.
TTGAAGATTTCCGGATTTGCTTTTTCAACTTCATCTAAGAGCACGACGGAGTATGGGCGACGACGAATTTTTTCCGTAAGTTGCCCACCCTCGTCATGGCCGATGTATCCAGGAGGGGAGCCGATCATGCGAGCGACGCTGTGACGTTCGCCGTATTCACTCATGTCTAATCGAACGATCGCGTTTTCATCATCGAACATGACCTCAGCGAGAGCTTTGGCAAGTTCTGTCTTTCCGACGCCTGTTGGACCTAGGAAGAGAAATGAGCCGATTGGGCGCTTGTCCTCGCTAATCCCGGCGCGAGAGCGTCTGAGGGCATTGGAGATGGCGTGGACAGCTTCTTCCTGACCGACAACGCGTTTATGAAGTTCTGTTTCGAGATGCGCTAATTTTTCTGTTTCTGATTGCAGCATGCGCGTTACCGGAATACCGGTCCAGCGAGCAACGACGCGAGCAATATCTTCTTCTGTGACCGCATCACGCAGTAGTCCGCGTTGGCCTTGTAGTTGTTTTAGTTTTCCTTCACCTTCTGTCAGGTCCTTCTGTGCTTGTGGAAGTTTGCTGTATCGAATTTCAGAAACCTTTTCCAGGTCGCCACTGCGTTCAGCGATTTCAGCTTGGCTCTTGAATTTTTCAATGCGTTGTTTCAATTCAGCGTTTGCAGTGACGATATCTTTTTCTGCGTTCCATGCCAGCTCCATCGTGTGAACGTTTTCCTGAATTCCTGCGAGGTGTTGTTCAAGTTCCTTGAGACGAATTTTCGATGGTTTATCATCTTCTTTCGAGAGCGCGCGTTTTTCAATTTCCAATCGCATCATTTCACGTTTTGCCTGATCAAGTTCGTCCGGCATTGATTCCACCTGCATCTTGAGTGCGGCTGCGGCTTCGTCAATCAAATCAACGGCTTTGTCTGGCAAGCTTCGATCCGTGATGTAGCGCGATGAAAGTGTTGCGGCTGTGACAAGGGCGTTGTCCGTAATTCGCAAACCGAAATGCAATTCATATTTATCCTTAATGCCGCGCAAGATTGCAACGGTGTCTTCTACAGACGGCTCGTCCACAAAGATGGGTTGAAACCGACGTTCGAGCGCCGCATCTTTTTCAATGTATTTTTGGTATTCTTTTAATGTCGTCGCACCAACAGCGCGAAGTTCACCGCGAGCAAGAGCTGGTTTTAACAGGTTGGATGCGTCGAGTGATCCGCCTTCTCCAGATGCACCGGCACCAACGAGGGTGTGCAATTCATCGATAAAGAGGATAATTTTGCCGTTTGATTTTTCAACTTCTTTCACAACGGCTTTCAATCGTTCTTCAAATTCACCGCGAAACTTTGTTCCAGCAACAAGGGCCCCAACATCAAGTGCAACGATGGTGCGATCTTTGAGTGACTCAGGAACATCACCCGCGATAATGCGTTGGGCGAGCCCTTCGATGATCGCTGTTTTCCCCGTTCCAGCTTCACCGATCAGAACTGGATTATTTTTCTTGCGTCGCGTCAACACTTGCATGACGCGTCGAATTTCTTCATCACGTCCAATTACAGGATCAAGTTTTTCTTGGCGGGCAAGCTCGGTAAGGTCGCGGGAGTATTTTTCGAGTGCTTGGTACTTTGCTTCAGGTTCTGCAGAATCAACGGTCGCATTTCCGCGAACGTCTTTCAGCGCTTTTAGAATAGTGTCCGTGGTGACACCGGCTTGATGGAGAATTTCTGCGGTGTCGTTTCGTCCATCTGCCAGAGCTAGCAGAAGGTGTTCGGTGGAAATGTATTCATCCTTAAAAAATTGTGCAGCGCGTTCGGCGTTCACAAACATTTTTGTGAGATCCGGGGAGAGGTGAATTTGACCCAGTGCTCCGGAGTACGAAGAAGAGACGCGGGGGAGGTGGAGGAGGGCAGCATCAACAGCGGCTTTTAAGGCCCCTGTATCTGTCTGCAGCTTCTTTAAAATGGATG
>JAGOQX010000051.1 GCA_018063105.1 Patescibacteria group bacterium | reverse complement strand
TGCGATGAACAGATGACTGCGAGACAGGCCAGCGCGTGTCTCTGCATACGTCCCACTGCGATCACAACGGTCTTCCATACCTCTATTATAGCCCACGCTTCAATCTACGTATTGTTTCGATGCCCCAAGTGACCCAATACATCGGCGATAAGATGAAATCTTGCGCATGAACGTAGGCCTCTTCAGAGCCTCCAAATCCTCGTTTAAACAGCGATAAACCGGCCCATGGATGGTTCACCTCAGACTCCGGAACAACACCGTAAAAATTATAGAGACGACATCCTCGACGTTTTGCCTCCTGTATCGCGTGCCACTGGATCAGATATGAGGCTGGAATTTTCTTATGAGCCTGTGTAGATGCTCCATGATGGTAGTAGCCACACGTTCCGTCATATACGATCATTGCGGCAGAAATCGTCTCACCTTGATAGTCTGCAAAGTACCAACGCACCTGATCTGACTGCTGAAATGTCTCAAATTGAGTTCGTAAAAAATCCTTTGAAAATGGAGTAAATTGCTGTCGCGTGACCGTCTCTTGATAGACCTTCCAGAACACCTCAACATCCTCAGGCGCATTGCTTTGACGGATTGTGACACCATCTTTCTCAGCCTTCTTGATGGAGTATCGAGTCGTCTTTCGCATCTGCTGCATTAGTTCCTCATCAGATGGCGTGATATCAAGGACCCATGTTAGTTCTGGATGAACATGCGTAGGTGCATTCCGAAACCCCAGCTTCTCATACATCACCTCATTTTTCGTATTCTTCTCGGACAACGGACAGATTCGAATAAATCCGCAATGGTGAGATTTTGCAATTTTTTGTAATTCAACGGAAAGAGATTCGAGCGCAGCTTCCTTAACCGTCGAATCAAGGAATAACGGTCCATGTGGGCATAAAAGGAAACTTCCCCTTTTGGCACGGATGATAAAAACTTGAGAAAAAATAACACATCTTGCGTCGTAAAACATTGATATACGGTACACCGTGTGGCCAGTTTTTGTATGAAATTCGCCCCAATTCCATGATTGCAAAAAACTGTGCGGGGCTGCCGCACGTTCCAACTCATCCCATTCAGCTCGCGCTTCGATGTACTTCGTTGTGAAAACCATAGTTCGTACACCTATACTACCCCATTTGCATGACTTTATCCCCTCAAAAGCGGTATCAGGACAGAAATAAGGCGTTTTGCGTCATTCTCACTCACCCCAACGTGCGTCGGCAAGTTCACAATCTCCGTTGCGAGCGTCTCTGCGTTTGGACAGGAACCTTGTCTGTAACCAATCTTCTCATATGAGACACCCTCCGGGGCAATCGGAACCGTGTACCAATCACCTAAAATACATCCACTGGCTCGAGCGGCCTTAAGAATTGCCCGTCGGTTTTTTACTCGAATCGAGTATCGAAGTGGAACCATCCCATCCGTCCAACGCTCTGCTGACGATAGACCGGCGCTCAGAAAAGCCTGCTCGTAGATCTTCGCAATCTTCATTCGATGAACAGTAAATGTATTCAATTTTTTGAATTGATGCATCGCGAGGGAAGCAGGTGCGTTCGCGTACCGCTTTCCAACGAACGGCGGACGACCTCCTTGTCTCTCAACTGGGAGCACAGCTTTAGAAACCAGATGCAGCCGTTTAGCCATCTCAATAATCACCTTTCCGGTGATCCCAAACCCGTAGGTCTCACGAGCAGCGGTTGCAATGACGAGATGCAGGAGCTGCTGAAGAATCCATCCGGAACGAGGATACGGATATGAACGCGAGCGCTCCTGAATCTTCTTCGCGAGATCATCAGACGACGTAACAAGCATGCCACCGAAGACGGATGAGATAACTTTGTCGCGACCAAAACTGAAGAATGCAGCATCACCAAATGTTCCAACATGTTTTCCATTCACGCTCGCACCAAGCGCATGTGCGCAATCTTCGATAACGATAATACGGTGACGTTTCGCTATCTCAACTAATCGTTCAATCTGAGCTGGTCTTCCAAGTGTGTGCTGAATGATGAGCACTTTGCTTTTCGATGTAATTTTCTGCTCCAAGTCCTCTGGATCCATTCCATACGTAATAAGATCACAATCAACGTACACAGGCTTCATTTCAGCCCATAAAACTGGCCCAGGAACGGCCACGCAGGTAAAAGCCTGTACCAACACCTCGTCATCTTTTTGCAAACCCAGAGACGCGAGGAGGGTCAATAAACAGGTACGTCCACTATCAAATGAAAATGCGTGCGCAGTTGGAAGAAATTCACACAAACTTTTTTCAAGATTCTGAGCTGATGATCCACGGCCCCACTTCCACGGCGAACAAATGAGACGGAGAGCTAACCACACATCATCTGATTGCGTGTTGGGTGCGAGACTTGTGACGATGACACGGGACATATCATTCAACGTACTTGCGTCGTAAAACCAAAAGATGTCTCCACGGACGACGAACCTAATGCAGGAACTACAATCGGATTTTGTAAAATATCTGCTTTGATTTTTGTATCAAAAACCTCAACGGTAATATCACAACCACGACTAAGGACGATTCGGTCGCTTCCAAGATATCCAAATCGTCCAGACTTTCGAGTTGCTCCTCGTTGCCGTAAATTCTCTACGGATGGATCAACCGGAATCCATACCCCACTTGGTAATAAACTTTCAGCCCAAGCATGCATCCCATTGTTTTCATAGCCAGCCCAAAAACCGCTCACAATCCGACTTGGGATTCCTAGCGAAATCGCTAATGAACAATACAATGATGCAAAACCTCCGCAGTCTACAACCCGCTCGCTCAATGCCTGTTCGTCACTGTATAACCCCGGAATCGGGTTCCCGTACACTATATTTTCCGACACATACGCATTCAACCGTTCAAGGACAGAAACAACACGGCGCTCAGAACCAGCGATTCGTTGAGCAAGCTC
>JAGOQX010000025.1 GCA_018063105.1 Patescibacteria group bacterium | reverse complement strand
AGCTTGAACTGAGCCCAAGTCGTTCCATCGCCTGTTCAACGCAGCCCGTTGCAGCCGCTGATGCCGATGCTTTTTGTTCAAACGTTGCCGCAGATGTTGCGGATTGTGTTGCTGTGGCTAGTCCGATGAGAACGAAGTTGAGCGCGGCAAATCCAAGGATGAGTACGGTGAGGAGTAATGCTTGTCCTGGTGCGGTTGTTGTAGTGATCTTCATACGGTCTTAGCGTCGAACGGACGCGGTTGTTGTGACGGTCAGTGTCGGAAAGGTGCTCGCAGCATTGCGGAGGGCTCCGGTGAGTACGATCTGGATCATGGGTTTTGTACTGCTAACTCTGGTTAACGCGAACTGTGAAAACGCGACTTCAGAAGAGGTGAATGCGGTCGCGGTACTTGTTCCTTGCTTCATGGTGAGTACGCCATTTGAGAGGTAGATTGTCGTTGGGTCTTCCGACACAGTTGTCATGGAAAGTGTGAGCGTACTGCTTGCGGTTGTGAGTGTTGGTGATGTGATCGAGGAAGCTGTGTTCACAAGTGCGCTGATCCGATTCGTTGCAAACCGAACGTTTTCATTGAGAATGGCCATAGCTCGAACTTCGCTTCGAACGGTGAAGGCCGTGTAGGTCATATACAGAACAGAAGGCATGATGATTCCAATGAGGACGATGTAGATGAGCGTCTCAACCAGGGTGAATCCGTGACGGTGGTGGATGGTCATAGATTATTGGGAGGTGATGATTCGCAGAGCATCATTAGATCGAAGTGCGACGTATAGAACGTTATCTTCAAATGCCATGTCATTCATGTATTGCGGAAAATTGAGACCGCTGACATACACGAGGTTGGTGGGATCCGTTGATGTGAAAAGTTGGAACTCTAAATTACTAGTATTTGTTCCAAGAAAGAGTAGGCTGTCAGCAACAAATACGGAGGGGATACTTGCGGCAAATTCAGAGGAGCCGAGAAGGATGGGGGATGAAGGTGCTGTTACGTCATAGATGAGGACTTCCGGAGAGGTTCCACCTGCTTGATCTCTCGTGATATAGGCTCGATGATCGTCTGGGCTGACGTAGATCCCCGTTGCTGGGTTCGTCCCCACAAGATTCACTTTGCTTGAGATAGTCGGAACATTTGGATTTGAAATATTGATGGCGAAAAATTCGCTGGTGCTGCTTGATGTTGCAAGATAGACCGTTTGCTCTCGTACGATGATCCGGTTCACGTCGCCGCCGATTTCCACAGAGCTTTTAATGACAGGGCTAGATGGATTTGAGATGTCTACAATATAGAGCTCCTTATTCGAATCAGCTTCTGTTCCGATGATTGCGAGCGTCCCCGTGACAGCGATGCTCATCGCCTCCTCGTTGTTGCCGGTTAGTGTAAAACTCTTAATGACTGTAGGAGTTGCTGTTGCACTGATGTTTAATATTTGAAGTTGATTTGAACTGTCAGCGCTCGCGACGTAGGCAAAGGTGCTGGTCACTACAACATCATTTAGGCCCGGACCCGTATTGAGGCTCGCTGCAATTGTTGGGTTAGCGCCATCCAGTGCATTAATGACAAAAAAGTCTGATTTTCCAGAATTGGATGCAGTGCCACTGATGTATACGATTTTATTTTTGACCGCCACACCTGTTGCTTCAATGCCTGCACCTAGATCAATGGTTCCAAGTGTTTGCGGATTGTTCCAGTTACCAGTGAGATGCGGAACGACGTCGCCAGTTGGTGCAACGATGTTTCGCCAGTTTGAGATGTTCGTCGCTAGTGTCTCTGTACGTGTTGTTGCCGGTGTTGGGCTCCAGGTTACGGTCGATACAATCTGTTTTTCATTCGTGGAGAGGCTGGTGACAGCAATGGTTCGCGTTGTTCCATCAAGAGTATCTGAGGTTGATTGAAATCCCCAAGTTCCACTCGTCAACGCAAGTCCGTGTGTGCCTACCGCGAGATTGCTCCAGCCTGTATCGCGAATTGAGCGCGCTGCTTCAAGGCCCTCCTTCGCACGTTCGAGCGCGATGAGCGATTGATTCGCGTCCGTGGCGCTGTAGAGCTGTGTACCGAAGTACATAAAAACCGAAGAGCTGAATAGCGCGATAAACGCGATAGCGAGCATTGCTTCGATTAACGAGAACCCCGCAACCGTTTTGTGGAAGCGGATGAGTGTTTGGTTGTTGTGGAACATGGTGTTATTGAACGTCGATTGCGCCAGCAGTGCTTACGGTCGTTGTGGCCGAATACACACCGTCGGTGTAGGTGATGGATGTGGCTGAAGCTGGAAGTCCGAATGGACGAGTGAAATCAACTTCAGACGCGCCACCAATAATGACCGCATTCCCAAACGTGGTCGTGCGATCAAATGCAGGGACACGAGTCGCGTACGTAGATCCGCGAAATCGTGTCACAGCATTTGGAAACACGGCAACACCCCATGCGCTATCCAGTGTCCCTCCGATCGTGTCTGCTTGCGCAGAGGAGAGCTCCATACGAATGGTTTCTCGAACACGATCGAATTCCGTATTGCGAAGCGATCGAGTTCCAACGATCGTTGCGATTCCAGCAAATAGTGCAAAAACTCCAATGACAATGAGGAGTTCTACAATCGTGAAACCGCGGGAAGAGCGCATGAGTGTTGATTTTAGCGATGGATACCCTGAGTGATCTGGTAAATCGGCGTGACGATGGAGAGGGCAACGAATCCGACGAGTGCACCAACGATTAACAGGGTGAGCGGCTCAATGAGTGTTGAAAGGTCTTGCGTCATAGTGTCGACTTCGCGCTCTGTGAATTCTGCTAATGACAATAAGCTGTCAGAAAGTTTTCCTGTTCGCTCTCCGATGCTGATCATGCTGACGGATGTGCGAGAGAAAAGAGCTGGATACTGTTGTAGCTCGCTGCTCACCGTTTCACCGCGTTCCATAGACTTTGAGATTTTTTCAAGTTCTTTCTTGTATACCGGATTATCCGTTGATTCCGCGGTGATATTGATGGCATTCACAATCGTGACGCCGCTATTCAGTAGTGTGCCCAAGATGCGGGAAAATTTCGCAATTTGAAGATTTTGAATGAGTTCACCAAACACAGGGAGGCGAAGAACAAGTTGGGCAATGGCGAATTTGACTGCTTTCAGGCGATATAATGCCCAGCTTCCAATAATGAGCGTAGCGACAACACCGATCGCGATTGGCCAATATGTTGTGATCCATTCACTCATGAATAAGAGGGCGCGCGTTGTTGCAGGAAGTTTTACTTTGAGGGAAATAAACAGAGGTAAGATTTTTGGCAACATGAAAAAAGCCAAATAGACGGCAATGCCGAGCGCTCCGACAAACACGATGACCGGATAGATCAATGCGGAACGAACCTTTCCATGGAGGTCCTGAGCTTTCTCCATTTGTGAAGCTAAATATTTCAACGTAGCGGAGAGCGTGCCTGATGATTCACCGACAATCATGGCGTTGATGAAAAACGTATCAAACAATTTTGGAAACTTCGCGATACTGGTGTGCAGCGGAAGTCCATCAGCCATGTCAGCAATAGCAATCGTTAACACATATTGAAGCGACGGGCTCGCGATTTGATCGTTTAAGACCGCGAGAGCTTCGTGTAACGGAATGCCAGCATCCATCATCACAGCCAGATGGCGGACAAAGATAACCTTTTCTTTTGTTTTCAGTGAAAGAAAAAGCGGTTTCTTTTGATTTTTTACCGTTCTGAGGACTGGTGTAGATTTTGTGGCGGCTGGTTTTTTGGTCATACGGAGAGGTTAGTGGACGACGCGGAGAAGTTCGGCTAATGAGGTGAGGCCGCTGGCAACTTTTGAAAAACCATCCTGCAACATCGTTGTCATTCCACTTTTAATGGCAGCTTCTCGAATTTCATCTGCGCTGGCTCGGTGCATGATGAGCTGACGCACGGGTTCGGTCACTTCAAGGACTTCGTAAATACCAACGCGTTTTACAAATCCAGTGTGATTACATTTTGCGCAACCTTCTGCCTGAAATACTTTTTTCACCGCATTCAGTTGTTCTGCCGGAACGTCATTTTTCAATGTATCTCGTTCTTCTTGGGTGAAGGCAACCTCTTTTTTGCAATCTGAGCAGAGTTTTCGGACCAGACGTTGGCCGATCGCAATGTTGACGGTAGATGCAATCAAGAATGGTTCAATGCCCATGTCGAGCAAGCGGGGGAGTGTTGTTGCGGCGTCGTTCGTGTGCAAGGTTGAGAGGAGCAAATGGCCGGTCATTGCAGCGTTCACGGCAATGGAGGCTGTTTCATTGTCGCGGATTTCTCCGACGAGAATGATGTTTGGATCTTGGCGCACAATAGATCGAAGACCTGCAGCAAACGTGAGGTTTGTTTGCACGTTCACCTGAATTTGCGTAATGCCTGGAACCGTATATTCGATCGGATCTTCAATGGTGATAATGGAAACTTCTCGTGAGTTCAAGATCTGCAAAATGGAGTACAAGCTCGTTGTTTTTCCTGATCCTGTTGGTCCGGTTGCCAATATCATGCCGTATGGTTTTTCAATGTAGCGGTGGATTGTAGCGAGATCTTTTTCTGAAAATCCAAGCTGTTCAAGGCTAATCAAGCGCGCTTCGCCGACAAGCAAACGCATCACAACGTCTTCGCCGTTGTAGGTTGGGATGATGGAGACGCGAAGGTCGATGTCCACCGTATCAACATGAATGCGAAATCTACCGTCCTGTGCCATCAAATGCTCATCCGTTCGTAATCCGGAAAGCACTTTGATGCGTGTGATAAGCAGCGGCTGTTCTTCTTTTGGAAGTGAAACGATGTCATACGCAATACCGTCGATGCGATAGCGTACGAGCACGGAATCTTGCATCGGATCAATATGAATATCAGACGCTTTTGCTTCCCACGCCTTGTACACGATCATGTTGACGAGCTCGGTAATTGACGCAGGTTTATCAAATACCTCCATGCCAGGAACCAGCTTCATTTCGCGTGTTCGTTGAATGCTTTCTGCGATAACAGTTTGGATTGTTTGTCCATCCTGTTTTGTTTCAACTTTTTCTGATTCCTTTTGTTTTTGCTTTGGAGACATATAGCTGGAGAATGTCGTAAGTATAGCAGAAAAACGAGCAAAAATATCCTCGTTGGTCCACGAGGATATTGTTCTGACCTTTCTGTTGTGTGGTTTCGTTATTTGAGCCTGTCTGAGATGCGTTTCCAGAACGGTAACAGCGTTGTCCAAGGAAGAATAGAAAGCACGAGAGGCAACAAAATCTCAGGTTTTGGAAAGAATTTGGAGGCTAAAAAGATCGCAAGCGTAAAATTCATGTACGTGAGAGAAACAGACGCGGTGCTTTTGTCGTCATGTTTCTTCCACCAGAAGATAACATAGCCAACGATGTGCAATGCGAGGAAAAAGAGATAGAGACTCGCGATGGCAATAAGCAATTTCCACCAATCTTGTGAAAGGCTGAGGATTTGATCTGATTGTTTTGCTACGGCACCGGCGATGAGCAGGCCGAGCAAAATGATGGAGATTGGCTTTGTCATCAATTTGGTCGTAGCGATGATTTTTGGCATCGTTTTGCGTACGATCATCGCGATGATGAAGGGGAGAAAGATGACGAGCGCGAGTTGTTTGAACATTCCCAAAGCGTCGACGGAGATGGACGCGCCGTACAGTGTTTTTGTGAGAAGTGGAATCGTGATCGGCGCCAATAGTGACGTTGTAATCGTGAGAACCATCGCGATCGTTTGCTTTCCGCCAACAACTTCAACGAGTAATGGCGCCGTCATTCCAACGGGCATCGCAGCAAGAAGGAAGAGCGCGAGTCCCATGTCTGGCGCGATTGGATTGATGAGCAACCAGACGGCAACGGGAAATCCGATCAGCATCACAACATTCGCAAGCATCAGAAACTTCCAATCTTTGAGAGAACTGCTCACTTGGGTGAGGTCGATTTTTAAACAGGAAAGAAAGAAAATCGCCTGTAAAATCAACGTGTTCCATGGAATCAGATAGCTCGCTGCGGGGAGGAAAAGCCCGAGCAGGAGGGCAGCAGTCATCACGATGATGTAGGATTCGGAGAGGAGTCTAAAAAAATATCTCATATCGAGAGCAGTATACATCTTTTGACGTTTGGTTTTGTACCTGTCAATCTACGGTTACTTCAGGTTTTGATGGAGCAAAGGGGGCGCGTATGTTTCGTGCCGTAGGTCTTCGCTGCGCAGTTGATTTCTCTGAATTGAGCTTGCCAATATCGCAGGACGAGGCGCTAGCTCTTCTTCAGCCTCTGGGATTCCGTGTGGTGGTGGTCGATATCGTACAGTCTCTTCGCGCCCTCATCGGGGTATCTGAATATTGTCGCGGAGCACGTCTGGCCAACGCTCCTACCGTTGTTGATTGTTCCTCATTGGTGAAGTGGGTGTACGCGCAACGAGGTATTTGGCTTCCACGCAGGTCGATTCAACAGATCGAATGTGGAATGCGGACTGACCTTTCGGATCTTGTTGCAGGTGATGTGATCTTTGTGACTGGACGTCGGAATTGGTATGGGACTGATCCGTCGCAGGGCGTGGGTCATGTTGGTATTGCGACTGGCACAGGAACGGTGATTCACGCGGCAAATCGTCGTCTCGGTGTTGCGGAGACGACGGTGACCAACTTCGTTGACGAGGTGGCGCTTCGAGGTGTGCGTCGATACGTCTCGCAATCATCATCTATCGTGACGCTTGAAACTCCACCAGACCGTGAGGTCGAAACGTCAGATGATGTTCGATGGATTGTGTTGCAGCTGATGCACGTCAAATAACGTAAATATTGCATCGTTCTCTGTTCGAGCAAGTTCTACACTTGCTCGTTTTTTTTCTTCTCCTCAACTCCTGCCAGATCCATGAAATAGCGCGTTGGATTCATTTTATCGATGTAGATGGGGATGAGAAATATTTTGGTTGGATCTACGTTTTGGAGTGTTTGCCATGCCTTGAACGCTGGATTTTGATATTGCGATGCATCTCCGCCGGAAAGCCATAGGTCTTTGCTTTCAAAGATTCTTGGTTGCTTTGTTGCTGGATCCGTTCCTTCTGAATAGATGATGATAGGTGACTGGCCGTTTACCTGAACGCTCCATCGTCGATCAATGGCTTTGAATTGCGAGAGCACGAGCTTGCCATTCCGCTTGAGCTTTTCGTCATCTTCCCTTGTCGGCACAGTTATTCCTTGAGTTAGTGCAATTTTAACAGCGGCAAAGAGAAAAAGGATCGCACATAACACAAAGAGAGCCGCAGTAATAGGTGCGCTTTTCTGCCAATACGTCCAAGCGCCGTACCCGAAGCAGAAGACCGTGAATGTTAAGGCTAGAAAGGTGATAACAGCGGTCCCGTTGAATTTCATGAAAGTAGTGTATCATTTTGGTAATTTTAAAAAATGCACGTTTTATTTTTCGTTCAACAAATACGATGAGGAAGAACGTATAGATAGAAAATACTATTCGTACACTTGGTCGTGCGTTCCGATTTTAAGAAAGATAACGAATGTGTAGTTTTCGAATTCTTGAAAGATGATTCGAATGTCATCCGTGATGGAAAAAGCGCGTAGCGCACTCATCACTCCTTGAAGCTGATGATTTTGGAGTGATGGATGGTTTGGATTATCAATAAAACGTTTGATTTTTGTTTTGACGATCTTTCTTGTCTTTTCAGGAAGTTTGACATACTGCTTTTCGAACTTCCGATGATATCGAATGTTCATGTGAGATGTTCCAAATAGGTGATCGCCTCTTTTGCGTTCATTGCTTTGCTCACATTCACACCGCGTCTCGCTTCTTCCGCATCCGTTAATATTTCTAGTTCCTGATTGATGGTTAATCCATTAGTCGTGACGACTGGAAACGGAATTCCTTGTTGAGCAATGAGCCGTTTTAGAAAGATCTTGACCGCAGAGCTCATGTCTAACCCAAGTGCATCAAGCACCTTCTTTCCATCACGTTTTGTTTTTTCATCAATACGAATTTGAAGCGTTGGCATATAGACATAGAATAGACTTGTGTAGGTACAATGTCAATACAACCATCATTTTTTGATCATTTTCTGATGAAATCTGACGTTGACAAAACCGTTTTTTTCTGCTATTATGATTATATTAAGTTCGATAAAACAAAAACAAAAAACATATGAACCAAGAAAACGTCGCATCGTCTATTTTAGAGCTATCTCCAGAACAAAAAATCCAATTTGATGCAGATGTTGCTGCATTAAAAGCTTATGGCGAAGCGCATAAACTCTATCAACTTGAAGGGCGAGTGAATCATGGATTAGACCCTTCGGGGATGCTTGCTGTTCCGGAAACAAGAGCATTAGCTGAATCTATCGCGACACGGCTTGGAACAACGGTTGAAGCCGTGGAAGGTTTTATTTCTGAACTTCATACGCAAGGACCATGGAAAAATGCTGAAAAATTGAAAAATGGTGGTAATTCACCTGAATCGCGTTTTTATCTTTCTCTCGCAGGCGTCTGTGAGGAAAAGCCGGATGCAAATGGGATGACGCCTACGGATTATTTAAATGATCGTTCGCGAGTTGTTTCTGAACTGAACGTTCTTGGTGGTAATGATGCGGCAAAGGCTGAAGAACTATTCAAAAATCATCTAGAATCCCGTGTGTATCGCATGAAGGACAAAAAAGTTCTTGATGTCGACGGCGTGAAGGTGCCGATTGCACAAGGTGATATTTTTATTGGTTTAGCTGCAGAGGGTTACACTGGTGGAATTTCTAAAACCGGCGAAGATAGTAATCCGAAAACAATGTATTTCATCGGAACAGAAAGTTTTTCGCCTGAAACGATTCAATCAATTGGTATGGTTCCAGCATTTGCGGAACTGTATAATCCAGACACGCAATCAATGGATCGCGTTGAAGTTGATTCAGAGGATGCCAAACGAGGGCGACTTGTTTACACCAAAGCGGATCAGCTCGAACAGCCATTGAAAGAACGTGTTGGCGAGTTAAAGCGCATTAACGCTGGATATTATCTTGCATTTCATAACGAAGATTTAGCAGTGAAATTGTTGGCAACGGAATTGAAAAATAGAGCAGAAAAATAGCTCATTGAAAAAACAAAAACAAAAAATATATGAAAATTGAAGAAAACCTAGGGAGAACAACAGAAAAGCAGCGGATAGCAGGGGCATCAAAAAAAGGTGGTCTTCGTGATGCTATGGAAACAGGGCAGGTGTCTGCATACCATACAGAGGGTGAGACGGTGCGCAGTCATTATCGACTGATATTTGATGCGTTGCATGCAGCATCGGGTCAATCTTCACCAGATCGAATGAAGAAGTTGCCAGATACGGTTCAAGAAGCGATTCGCGAGCTGAATCCAAGTATCGTCGAAACGTTCAAAACATATCCGAATATGTTGAGAGCCGCGGTACTGTTTCACGATATTGCAAAAACAACAAAAAATCGCACAATTAATCTGACGGAGATGAGTGTTCCAGAGGATGTATCACCTGAAGATGCAGAGCTTTTAGCATCGTTGAGAACCAATGGTACATCAGAAAAAGAACTGAAGAAAACGATCGAAAAGAATAAAAAAGCTTTAGAGAAAAAGCCTGATGCTGAATTGCAAAAACAGCTTGAAGCGGCACAGATGGGAGTTATTGATGCGAAAAAAGCACTGCACGCAGCATATGACGCATTACGAGAAAAATATTCAAGTGCGGGTGTGTATGAGAAGTTCAAGGTAGGCGTTGGATTTCAAGGGCATGAGAAAATGTCGGCGGATATTCTACGAACCATGGATATCGATCCAGAGGCAAAGTCTGTTTTGTTGACCGTCGTGGAAGACCATATCATTCCGCTCCAAAAATTTGATGGTGAACTTGCGCCGAAGGAATGTGCAAAACGATATCGTCAGGCCTTTGGGACATATTCAACGCTTGAGTTTAAACTTTCAACGGCTTTAGCCTCGTTAGACATCCTTGGCTCCATGCCGGCTGACAAACACACGGATCTAAGTCCCGTAAAAAATATCATGACAGGAAAGCGTGAAGCGTGGATTGAAGATCGTATTTTAGAGGAAAAGAAACTGCTCTTGGCTGAGCGCTTGAAGGGATTGGAATCTTCCGCTATTGACTTCAAAACTGCTACAGAAGAAGAGAGGGCTGCTGCTATAAAGATTCGAGAGGCACGAAAAGAAATTGAAGATCAAATTGAAAAAGAACTTCGGGAGAAGTATGAAGCAGCGTATATGGCACAATAAAATTCATTTTCTCATTTGCGGAAGCGTAGTATACTTTTAATCTATGAAAAATATCGTTCTTTCCGAGCCACCACTTTCTCGTTTGGTATTTGCAGATACGCGTTTTGCCTGGGTATGGCTGATCGCACGGGTTTATATTGGATATGAGTGGTTGGTCGCAGGATGGGAGAAGTTGTTTAACCCAGCTTGGACCGGGCCAGCGGCTGGCGCAGCGGTGAAAGGATTTTTGATGGGTGCATTACAAAAGACATCGGGAGCACATCCAGATGTCTCAGGCTGGTATGCATCGTTTATTCAAAACTTCGGTTTACCAGGCGCCACTATTTTTTCCTATCTAGTCGTCTACGGAGAAATCTTGATCGGTATCGCATTGATCCTCGGTCTATTTACTGGTATCTCTGCGTTTTTTGGAGCCTTTATGAACGCAAATTATTTATTTGCCGGAACGGTCAGTGTCAATCCGATCATGGGTTTGATACAGCTCTTCCTCATCCTTTCTTGGCGAACAGCGGGTTGGTTCGGTCTTGATCGTTGGGTTTTGCCTGCATTGGGGACGCCTTGGCA
>JAGOQX010000024.1 GCA_018063105.1 Patescibacteria group bacterium | reverse complement strand
CTTCTTTGACGCTTGGAGCATCGGTCACCATCATGTGAATCGATCAATACCCATTCCCCAGCCAGCGGTCGGAGGCATTCCGTGCTCAAGGGATCGAACAAACGTCATATCAATGGACTGAGCCTCATCATCCCCTGCTTCTCGCATCTCTTGCTGCAGGTTAAAGCGAGCAAGTTGATCAATTGGATCATTTAACTCGGAATAGGCTTTCAACAGTTCCAATCCACCGGCAATCAACTGAAAGCGCTGAACAAATCGAGGGTCATAGTCACACTTCTTTGCTAACGGCTCCATTTCAATCGGATAATCTGTGATAAACATCGGCTGCATCTGTTTCTTTCGAACGACCTCCTTGTACAACTCATCATAGAGCTTCCCGAGATTCCATGTCTTATCGCCCGTATCAATGTTCAATTCTTTCATCTTGACGATTAACTGGTCCTGAGGCATTCCAACGATATCAATGCCACACGCCGCCTTGATTGCATCCGCGAATCGAACACGTGGCCAGGATGGCGAGAAATCAATGTCCTGCTCTCGGAAACGAATGACAACGAGATCATTGTTCACAGCTCGAAGGACACGCGTCAAAAGACGTTCCGTAAAATCCATTAACCCTTCATAGTTTTGATAGGCCCAGTAAAACTCGATGGATGTAAATTCGGGATTGTGGGACCAATCGATTCCTTCATTCCGGAACTGACGACCAATTTCGTACACTTTTTCAAATCCACCGACGACTAAGCGCTTCAAGTACAACTCAGGCGCAATACGAAGGTAGAGATCTAGGTCTAATGCGTTGTGATGCGTAACGAACGGACGAGCTGTCGCTCCCCCGGCAATAGGCTGAAGCATTGGCGTCTCAACCTCATCAAATCCCTCGGCGTCCAACGCTGCACGGAACTCACGAACAATTTGAGAGCGCTTGCGAAACCGTTCTAATGATTCTGGATTTGAGACGAGATCAAGTTCACGGTAGCGATATCTGATCTCCTGATCGCTCAATCCGTGAAACTTATCAGGGAGTGGCAACAACGCCTTGGTCAAAACCTTCCAGGCGGAAACAGCCAACGTCTTCTCCCCGCGTTGTGTGGTAAACAGAATACCGGTGACCTGAACAAAATCAGCCGGGTCAATCCGATCGCGGAAAGTTTCGAACAGCTCTGCCCCGATATCGTCCAGCTTCAACAAAATCTGCAATTTTCCGCTTGCGTCACGCAGATCAGCGAATAACAAACCACCGTGAACGCGCGTGGTCATCACTCGACCGCAGAGCGTCACGGTTTTCTGTTCTTCTGCCCAGACATCAAATGCCTCATGAGCAACACTGATCATTGCCGTGCGTTCGCTTTTTGCCGGGTAGGCGTCTACACCTGCATCGCGAAACGATTGCAACTTTTCTTTTCGGACCAACGCTTCATCATTCATATCTTCAGCGAGGGTACCGAATGCACGAAAGGAGGTCAATGGTAAACGTCAAGCCCCGACCAACCGGATCTACGAAATCGAAATAACGGTGTAGATGGTTGTGCCAGCAGGGGTCTGTACTTCAACATGATCGCCTACGGAGTGACCCTGAAATGCATCGCCAAGCGGTGATTCGTTAGAAACAAGCCCAGCAGCCGGATCAGCTTCGTTAGATCCAACGATTTTAAACGTTCGTTGCTTCCCATTCGCCTCTGCAACAAGCGTAGAACCAATTCGAATCACCCCCGTTGTTGCAGACGGATCAATGATAGACACATTCTGAAGCATGTCATTAATCTGTTGAATGCGCCCCTCAACAAATGCAAGATTATCTTTCGCTTCGTGATATTCCGCATTTTCTGACAGATCACCAAGAGCCTTTGCAGATTCAATACGATCAGCAAGTTCACGGCGTTTCACCGTTTTAAGGTCATGCAACTCGGCCTTGAGTTTTTCAAGCCCTTCTGTGCTGACATAGGTCATTCGATTTGCCATAGGTTTTGGGGGATATCACGAAAGAAACACGCGTACCCCAGGAATCATCCGGAAGCACGCGCCTATCAATCATTGGATGAAAGCATACCAGGGGCTTCTTGGAGTGTCAAAACTTATTTTCTCCCCAGGAGCCATGCATCTAAAATCTGCCTGGCTACGGGTAAGGCTGATGGTGATCCTTCTACACCTTCTTCTAAAAAGACGGTCACAACAATTTCTGGTTTATCGAATGGAGCAAAAGAGGTAAACCACGCATGATTTGGTTTATCGTTTCGCCATTGAGCCGTACCCGTCTTCCCTGCCACAGGGATTGGAAAGGTGGAGAGTGCTCTCCCCGATCCGTAGACAACAGTATCCCTCATTCCGAGACGAACGGTTGTTAGAGCTTCTGCGCTAGCTACTGATGTGGAGGATGAATTCACCGTTTGTTGTTCATGACCTTGGATGACGTGCGGGGTGACGATAACTCCCCCATTCGCTACAGCAGACGTGAATGCCGCCACTTGCAGCGGGGTCACCAACAGATCGCCCTGTCCGATAGAAAGGTTATACGTATCTCCAACATACCAATGCTCATGTCGAATGTTTTCTTTCCATTCCTTTGACGGGACAAATCCCGCATTCTCACCCGGAAGATCTAGCCCCGTCTTTGCACCTAAACCAAATCGTCGCATCCAATCCGTTAGGCGATCAACGCCTAAACCAATAAACGCTTCATACCCACCACCAATCGTGTAAAAGAAGGTGTTCACTGACCAAGCGATCGCTCGGCGAACATTCGTAGCGCCATGCCCTCCGGCTTTCCAGTCTGGAAAGAACGTCTGCCCCAGTTTAATTCCTCCGCTAGAATAGACGCTCGTATTTGGTGTAACAATCTTCTCCATCAATGCCCCGGTCGCAACGACAGGCTTCACCGTTGATCCAGAAGGATAAATACCTGCCCAGGCCCGAGCCAGTAGCGGATGTGATGGATTATCTAGTAACGCCTTATATCCTGTTGTAGAAACTGACCCAGAGAATAGATTATTATCGTATGCCGGCAATGACGCAATTGCCAAAATCGATCCATCTCTTGGATCCATTGCGATCGCAGCCCCTTTATCAATATGCGCCTTCGCCATCCCATCAACCAACGCCTTATCCATCGCTTGCTGCAATCGGAGGTCAATGGTTAATCGAACATCCTGCCCATCAACCGATACACTGTTAGACACAAGCGAGGTTACCTTGTTTGTTGCGTCTACCTCATACACACGCTCCCCATGCTTCCCCTTCAGCAGGTCTTCAGCCGTTGCTTCAACCCCCGTTTTTCCAATGACATCTGTTTGACGATACGCACCACCCTCAACAAGATCTTTTGGTGACACTCCCCCCACATATCCCAAGATATGCGACAAACTTTGTATTTGAGGTGAGAATGTATATTTTCGCTTGCTACCAATAAAAATATGGATCGCAGGATCATCTCCCAATAAAATGTTCGCAGCCACAGCCCTCTCATACGAAATATCACGAGCCAGCGTCATCTCTTGCGCAGGGTCCGTTGATGAGGCGATCGCAGCTTCCAGATCACTAACATTTCGTCCGATCTCTCTTCCAACCCGCGCTAACACATCCTCACGCGCCTGAAGATCTTTCGGGAGCAACCAAGGAACTGCACGGACATCAAAAGCGGGGACATTTTCCGCGAGCACGACCCCCGTTCGATCACGAATCACTCCCCGTCTTGCAATCAATACATCATGTCGTAACCGATTATTTTCTGCTCGCTCTTGATACGCAGCGCCTTGAACAATTTGCATCCAAAACGCCCTGCCTAGCAACAAGGCAATACATGCGCCAATCACACACCAAGCAAATACAAAACGTTTTGATGGTAAGGCTGGACCTACGAACATTCGTTCCTCCTTCAAAATCACAGCGTCCTCCCCAAACATGTCCTCGTGCGCGATCATCCCCGCATCCCTTCCTTTCACACTTAATCCAAGGCCTTTAGAAGACCATCCGAATAAATCCGTGAAAGGCGGCTTTGAAGACATAGCTCTATGCGGAAGACCTTCGAAAATGCACGAAGCGTTTTGAAAGAAGGGCATCAATGACAAAGATGCCTCCAATGCATACCACATCAATCGCTCCTACACGCAAAAACTGACTCCACGTACTCCCATCCTCGAGATGGAGGCTAAGCGAGGCAAATATCACACTCAAGCTCGCACGCCAGATCCATGCAACGATCTGCCCAACTCCCATCAGCGCGATCACCGAATAGATGGAATAGTTTGTCAAAAACTGCTTTGACACGAAAAAAAGGACGAGGATAATGACGAGATATTTTAACCAAGCGATCTCTGGAGCATCTGGAGAGAACATATCGATTACCGTACCAGCCGCAATGGCGACAGCGGCAGATTGATAGATACGCTGTCGGAATGTGAGATACACAACGGTGAGCAACACAAGATCAATACCACCCATCGTAGGCGATAGAAACGTTGCGATGGTTGATTCGTACAATCCCAACACAATTCCCGCACTTATCCACCCAATAGCCGTTCTTGCAGTCATATGTTATGTGCCTGGCCGTAACGCAGCGGGTCGAAGGACAACAACGAGATCAAGGTGATACGTTTGAACCAAGGGCTGAAGCGTTGCTGTTTTAAACGGATCAATTGGCGTTCCATCTACATGATCAACAAGTCCAATCGCCAGATTTGGAGGGATCTTTTCTTCTGTGCCGGCCGTGACAATCACCGTGTTTGGTTCTATAGCCTCTGAATGCGGGATGAGCGTCATCTTTGCGACCCCATTCCCCTCCCCCTGAACCATTCCGGACAATCGATTTGCTCCAGAAACAGATGCCGCCAGCCTGCTCTGTTCATCCGTCGTAAGCATGACGGTCGCAATATGCTCTCGGATCGAAACAATTTTTCCTACAAACACCCCGCCCTCTGCAATCACGGCCATTCCATTCTCCAACCCATCCAACAATCCACGATCAATCATAATCTCTGCATGATGATTATCAATGTGCCGTGCAATCACCTGCGCACTCACGTGGTCATATCTGTTTTCCGTTAAAAAACCGGAAATGTTTTTTAATGATTTGTTTTCTTCTTCCAGCGCCTTCAAATGAACATAGTCCACGGACACACTCGCAAGCCTCCCTTCAAGCGAGCTCACCTGCTCTTTCAATGAGCTCACAGTTTGACCCTGTGAGGTTCGTTCACCAACGTACGCGCCAACCGATGAGAATAATCGCGCTACGGGCAATAACGCGGTCCGTACGCCTCGTTGAATCAATGCGAGACCTCCGGCAATCCACAAAATACCAAACGCAAATACGAAGATCGCGATCAACGTAGAAACAGGAAGTCGACGGCGTAGTGCCATACCTAGGACATGCGGTCAGCCGCAGGGAGCGCAACGTCTGACAACAACTTTGGCGTATCAAGCAAGATACCGCACCCACGCACGACTGCGGTTAATGGGTCCTCGGCAATTTTAACCGGCAATCCGGTTCCTTCGGTAATGGCCTGATCGATGCCTTTCAGCAATGCACCGCCACCCGTCATCACAATACCTCTTCGATAAATATCTGCGACTAATTCAGGCGGCGTAATTTCGAGAATAGACTTAATATGTTCAACAATAATTTTAACAGATCGTGAAAGCGCTTCTCGAATCTGCCCATCATTCACCATCAATTCGCGAGGCAAGCCTGACAACAGATCGCGTCCTCGAAGCGGAATGTCTAGACGTTCGGCCAACGGGACCGCTGAACCAATGGCCATCTTGATATCTTCAGCCACGCGTTCTCCAACCAGGATATTAAATACGTCTCGGGCATATTGAATCACATTTCGATTCAACTCATCGCCAGCAATCGGAATAGACTTTGCCGTGACAACACCGTTTAAAGACATCACAGCAATTTCAGTGGTACCTCCACCAAAATCAATGAGCATATTTCCAATAGCATCCGAAATGGGCAATCCGATTCCAACGGCCGCAGCTAATGGCTCCTCAACAACAAACACTTCACGCGCTCCTGCGGACATGACCGCATCTGCTACAGCCTTTCGCTCAACTTCAGTAACATCAAGAGGGACGCCGATGACTACGCGAGGACGAGGGATAAACGCTGAACTCTCTCGGTGAATCTTTTCAATAAAATACCGCAACATCTTTTCCGTCACTTCAAAATCCGCAATAATCCCACGCTGCAATGGACGAGTGACCTGAATGTGTGGAGGCGTCTTTCCAATCATCTCTCTCGCCTCATGACCAACGGCGAGGATCTGACCATTTCGGATATTCACTGCAACAACAGATGGCTCCTGTGTAACAACACCTTTTCCTTTTACAAAAACCAATGTATTTGCCGTACCAAGATCTATTCCTAGATCTTTTGAGAATCGACCAAATAATGAAGCCCGCATATCGGCTCCTATCTTATGCAGCGAGCAACCGTTCCGCAAGTTGATAACATGAAACGTGGCGACCTAACTACGTCGTGAGCTTTGAATCAATAAACTAACATACTCAATCATCGATGCGCCTACAATGAGTACAACGAGTACCCACCAATGAAATAGCCCACTTGCTGACAATGCCAACGAAATAACTGCAAGGGAGGAAAGGAGTACCGCATGACGAAACGCCACACGAACCTGACGAATGATCAGATCATGTTGCTTCACAACCAAAACACGATACGCCATGCTGAGGAGAGAAATCGTGCCAATTAAACCAACGGCTAATGTGAAATAAAAAATAATAAACACAAACAGACTAGCTTGAGTGGGATCAATGTTCAGCAACAATACAACCCACGCCAGCCAGGCGATAATCGTTGAGACTCCCATGAAGAGAAGATAAGCGCGAAAACTCATGTGCGCTTGCATTATACCATGAGATTAAAAACCTTTGCTCTCAATGCGTAGCTGCGCGATAACAGCAGCGCCTAGCTGTCGATTCATCTCATTCTTCAAACGAACACCATCTACCGTTAACTGCTGTTTTGCCGCAGCAGAGGTCGTTTCAAACTTCAGAACCCCTTCATGAAAGGATTTTAATACAACCATCTGAGCACGCTCATCTCCCCACAGCTTCCGGAGTACCAGTGTCGCGATTTCAAACACACGCGCAACCTGAAGATCATCCGAACGAACGTGATGCTTCACGACGCCGGTCAAGATATGACGCATTGATTGAAAACTCATAGCTTTCGATGCTCACAGACTAATCGAAAATCACAATATCGGCAAAGGAATGAAGATGGTGCAGGTGGGAAGATAGAACGAAGAATCTCATCCATTCGGTCAGAAACCGTCTGCTTAAACGCCTCACGTTTCTCTCCCTGCAGAATATCAACGTATGCCCGTTGCCCAGTCCGAACGTAGACATAGGCAAGCTGTCGGATATCAAGCCCGCGCTCTTCCATGGCGCACTGATACAACCAAAGCTGCTCCTTATCCTCTGTCTTCAATTCATCCGTCTCCTTCCCCTCCCCGGTCTTGTAGTCATAAATGATGCACCCACCGGTTGGAAGGTTATCGATACGATCAACAGCGCCACGCAATGAGCGCTCACCAATTCTCCATTCAAATGGTTGCTCCAACAGGGCAACTAGCGGAGGCTCTGCTGTCCACTGCTCGTGCAACGTCGCAATTCCCTTTCGCCCCTCTTGTTGATACTCATCATGACGCGATCTGGACTCATACCACTCATCAATCCATACAGCTTCAAAGATTTCTAAGGACTCTTCAAGCGTCACCTGAAACCCAGAAGCACCCTCAACTTTCATCCGTTCAGTATGCAACGCGAGAATCTGCTCAAGCGCATAATGCATGGATTGCCCAAAGCTTTTTTGAAATGACCCTAAAATCGGTAACTTGTAGATATGGGCGAACTTGTACTGCAATGGGCATTTCCGAAATGCTGCGAGTTGCGTAAATGAGAAACGACGCTTCAGCGGAAAAGCCTGTTGCTCCTCAGCTGATCGCATGTCCTGCTCTGCCTGAGCCTGCGGTAGTTCAAAATTCGTTGATGCGCGCGTTCGTGGCGGAGGAATATCTAACCCGCCCTCGGTCAAAAAGACTGACGGTTTTTTCTTTCTCGTTCCACCATACTGCTCTGCGCCTGTCAGTGTGAGCGAATCTTTCGCCCTGGTCATGGCCACATAAAACAGCCGGCGCTCTTCCTCCAAGTGCATGTTGCCCTCTGTGAGACGTTCATTCACCAACCCATCCGGTAATGGGATCGCGTCCGTCCGAACACGTGTAGGGAACCGCTGGTCCACCATTGAGACAATGAACACTTTTTTGAACTCTAGTCCCTTTGATGCATGAATCGTTAAAACCTTTACCAAATCCGGTCCCGCGTCTGGATCCAAATGCATGGCCCCTTCCTCCCCGCTTTCAATCTCTATCCGAAGCTCATCTAAAAACCCATGGAGTAACGGCCCCTGCGTTGACTGCTCATAGCGCTTCACTCGATCAACAAACGAATTCAAGATATGGATCGCCTCCCCACGCTCTTCTTCCGGGAGGTGCATGAGTGCGGCGAGATATCCCAAATCCTGGAGTGCGTGTTGCAGTACCTTCAGCGGCTTCTCTCGTCGTGCCAGCTCTGACAGCTTTTGAATCGTCGTCACGAGCGATCCGATCCGTCCCTTTGCTTCAGACTCAAGACCAGCCACACCGTCCACGCTATCAACGGCAGCGCACACAGCCTGCCACAAGGTGATTCCTTTTTTCTGAGCATGCTGCGTCAACAACGCGATTTCAGATAGCGAGAAGGAACAGCACGGTGAATTCACGAAGCGCCAGGTAAACGCAGACTCATGCGACCCATCAACGACCTGCAACATTGCCATCACATCAACAACGACCGGTTCTGAATACAAGCCGCGAAGAGCATAAAAACGATATGGGATATTATAATGTTCTAGTGCGGCAAGAAACGGAGCTGTCCCATCATTTGAACGAGAGAGAATTGCGATGTCATCCCACCGAAGCTCAGGATCAGCGGCTCGTGCGGCGATAATCTGCTCTGCAACGCCCTTTGCTTCGTCCTCCAACGTTTCATACCACACAACGTTCACCTGCCCTCCAGAACCTCGAGAACTCGTTAGCTCCTTGCATAAGCCCGTATCCTGCAAACGCACCTCGAGTCGATTGGGATTATTTTGCGTGATCGATGTATACGCATGATCAAGGATATCCTGGAACGAACGATAATTTGTTGTGAGTAAAATGGTCTTGGTATCCGTAAAGTCATCACGAAACTGCAAAATGTTGGCGAGAGAGGCACCACGAAACTTGTAGATCGCCTGGTCATCGTCACCAACCACGGTGATATTCTTTTCCGGTCCGATCAAAAGCTTAATCAACTCATATTGCGCCCAGTTCGTATCCTGAAACTCATCAACGAAAACGGAACGGAACTGCGCGCGGAGTTCAGCTAACACTCTAGGTGACTCTCGGAGGAGTCGGAGCGTCTCTAAAATGAGGTCTCCGAAATCTAAGGCCCCTTCCTCTCGCAGAATTTTACGGTAGGCAAAATAACATTCACCCAGTTCCTTCAAGCGTGCTCGCTCCCCGGTAATAAACTCCTCATCACCCTCCAGTTTAACCGTTGCAGCAAACTCCAGATATTGCTCTGGCGTAATCCCCTCGTCTTTTGCTCGGGAAAAATGTTTTAACAGCTCTGATAAAAACTTCACCGGGTTCCCTAATGGCCGATATTGATTCAACGGCATCTCTGAAAGATGACGCTTCAACAGTAACCATGCATCTGTTTCATTCAACAGACGGAACTTTGTCGGCAACCCAATTTCTAACGCGTATCGCTCAAGGACTCGCTGACAAAACCCATGGAATGTTGAAATCCAAAAATCATAGGTCCCATTCGGCAACATCTGCAAAACGCGATCCTCCATCTCCCCAGCCGCCTTTTCCGTAAAGGTTAACGCTAAAAGGTTCTCCGTTGTGACACCCAATGAAGACAGCAAATGGACGTACCTCCGAGTCAGCACCGTGGTCTTTCCGGTCCCTGCCCCAGCAACAATCAGCAATGGACCTGTACCGTGCGTTACAGCCTCTCGTTGCGCATCGTTTAATCCGTCCAGTAAATCACTCATTGGTTAATCTCTTTCGATCACTTCAATTTTCTTGTTTGGTTCCCACATCACTGCAGACATTGCATGTAACCGACCAGATGCTGCCAACGTTGGATAGTCTCTCCGAATCACATCCTCAACAAACACCCGGAGACCCTTTGCGCGCGCCACGGATTGGCGATAATCAACGCCTGGCTCTTGATACGGGATGCAGGTAAAAATCGTTGCATCATCCCCAACCGGAGCTTGAGCAAGGTTCTTTTCAATCAAGGAAGCGGCCACACTCACTGAATTCGCCAAATTTGGATCTGCATCATTAATAATCAATGCGAGATTTTCCTTTGCTAACCAGTCAAAGCCCTGGCCCAGAGCAATCACTCGTTCATTATGACCTTTTTCTAACAGCTCTCGAGGTTGTGTCGTTAATTCCTGTACTCGCTCCGCATTTCCACGCATAAACGGGATCACATCTTCAATGACATGCGGATTCATACTCGGAAATGCACTCCGCACAAGCTCACGAACCTCTTCTACCGTCTTCCCCTGGCAGGTTTCTCCAGACACATCTCCATTTGGACCGTGTAAGATTAAAATATCACGATCTGTTTCAACACCGGCAACTACAGCCGTTAGCTGTTCCCCGAATACATAGGACAAGTCCTGCTGTAACTGTTCTGCGTGCTTTCGTGCCGTCGCCGTATCATATTTCCATCCCGCACATCCAAGATGTGAATCACTCGCGCTGTAATGATACGTTACAAACACAAAGCTTCGGCTTCCAAGACTGACCGCCTTTTCAATCCAGTGACGAACACGACCCAAAAAACTTGGCCACCAAATAGAAAACTTTCCTCCAATAGCTCGAAATGGCTTCACGATCCCAATTGGGGTTTTTGTCATGGATGGAAAAAGTACGCGACCATCCATACACTTGATACAGGCAAAAAAGGTCGTGTGCTTAGCCCAGTAGCGCTGACGAGCAGACTCATCGGCAACGTATTGTG
>JAGOQX010000023.1 GCA_018063105.1 Patescibacteria group bacterium | reverse complement strand
TCGTTGTCCCCTTCACCGCCATTGGCGACGAGCTTGCTGCGACGTTTGTCCATCGTGATAGTGGAGTGAAAGTCGCTCGACTAGAATCCATCCAAACCCCAAGCTCGGATCGCGTTGAGGCGCCAT
This sequence comes from Patescibacteria group bacterium, assembly GCA_018063105.1. Taxonomy (GTDB): domain Bacteria; phylum Patescibacteriota; class Patescibacteriia; order 2-12-FULL-60-25; family 2-12-FULL-60-25; genus JAGOQX01. Next base: position 11,247 of record JAGOQX010000023.1, on the reverse strand, counting down.
GCCCACACGCCGGAACCTGTGGCGGTTGCTTGTGGCAACACTTGAAATACGAAGCGCAACTCGATATCAAACGCAAGATGATTCAATCAGCGTTTACCGAAGCTGGTCACGATCAAACCATCGCACCCGTCGTCCCCTGCCCGTCCGACAAACCATTCCGCTCCTACTACCGCAACCGCATGGACTACGCGATTGGATGGAACAGCGAAATCGGATTAAAAGAATACGGTTCATGGAATCGCTACGTTGATGTGAAAACCTGCTTCCTTCTGAACGAAGACGCTGGAACAATCCTCCAACACGTTCGTGAATGGATGACCGCACAAGATCTCCAACCATGGGACGCAAAGTTTTATCACGGTGATATTCGCTACGTCGTCATCCGCGAAGGCAAACACACGAATCAACGCATCATCATCGTCGTTGTCCACGATGCAGCACGAATTCAATCTGCGGCTCGAGAAGATCTTCTCAATCGCTTATCGCCATTTTGCACATCGCTTCTCATCGGCGAACAAAAATTGACGACGGACATTTCACTCGCACAAACATTTGAACCACTAAAAGGCGAACCATGCTTTGAAGAAATCGCGAACGACGTTCGATACAGAATTCACCCGAATTCATTCTTCCAAACCAACACGGTGATGGCAGAGCAGCTGCAACGCGTCGTAGCAACTCACATTCAAAATGAACAACAGAAATCAAAAACAATCTTAGATCTGTATTGTGGCCTCGGCTTCTTCGGCATCTATCTCGCGAAACAATTTACCGACGTTCATGTCTCGGGATTTGAAATCGACGCCGAAGCCATCGAACTTGCCAAACACAACGCGGAGACGAACAACGTCAGCAATCGTTGCACGTTCACCTCTGGTCCCGCTGAAGACTTATCCTGGAAGGACATTGATGCAGACGTCATCATCCTCGACCCACCACGATCAGGGCTTCATCCAAAAGTACTGAAGACGGTAATGGAGAAAAAGCCTGAAACGATTATCTACGTTTCATGCAACTATCATCGACTCGTTGAGGAGCTGAAGACGTTCAAAGAGCTCTACGAGGTCGAGGATGTTCAAGCCTTGGATCTATTTCCTCATACGCCGCACGTCGAAGTGATCGTCAAGATGAAAAAACGTTAATTTTCTGCTATACTTCCCCTATGAAATCCGGATTTGTCATGTTGGCCGGCCGATCGAATGTCGGCAAATCTACGCTGCTAAACGCGTTGATTGGCACCAAGGTTGCGATCGTTACTCCAAAGCCACAAACAACGCGCCATCCGGTGCGCGGTATTTTGCATGATCCTCGTGGTCAGATCGTGTTCGTTGATACTCCGGGCGTATTTCTTGGCAAAAAAGATCGGCTCTCCAAACGGCTCAACGAGTTTGTCCGTGAAACACTTGAAGGCGTTGATGCCATCGTGTACGTCACAGATCCAACACGCGCTATTGGTCCGGAGGAAGAATACGTTCAATCACTACTTCGCATCACACATATCCCGATCATTCATGTGATCAACAAAATTGATGCTAAAAAAGATGACCAGGTCATGCAGACGTTCCGCGAAACAAACGTGAATCAGGTAAAGACGATTGAGATGAGCGCGCTGAAACGAAAAAATCTGAACCGTCTCGTTGATTCACTCTTTGAGATCATCCCCGAAGGACCTGCGCACTATCCAGAAATGCAGTTGACGGACATCGGACACAATCAATGGCTTGAAGAATTGATTCGAGAAAAGATCTTTCTGGCACTTGAGCAGGAACTTCCGTATACTATCAAAGTCTCGATCACCGAATTCATTGTGCGCGATGACGGATCACGATTTGTCACAGCAGACGTATGGACAACGGAAGAACGTTACAAGCGCATGATTATCGGATCAAAAGCTTCCATGATCAAAAAGATCAGCATGGTCGCACGCAAAGAACTGGAGCAGGTGACCAATGCAAAAGTATTCCTTGAACTTGATGTGAAAGTCGATCCAAAATGGCCAGAACGGTTTGTCTAATATTTCAGAATGAATCCCTCCAATCCCTTTGTACGTTTTGACACAGAGAAGGTGTTACGCCCACAACGACGTAGTATTTTTCCGGTACGACTGCGCGGACCTCAAACGGCGGGAGAGATTGAAATCGCAAAACAACGACTTACAGAGGGACGAACAAGAGAAACCATTCAAGGCACGGAAATTGAACATCTTCACTCCATGAAGAGTCTTGTTGAGTATCTCGAAGAACCTCGAGAAAATGAAAAGCCGGCCGAACGAATTGCCAGAGAGACGGCGTGCTCCGAAGCTTTTTCATGCAACCCATGGAAATACGAACCGCTGCTGCTCGATGATCTTCTCAAAGCCAGAATCATGCAATCCGCAGATGATATTCAACAGATGCGAGGACTGATTCGTGCTGGTTCTTGGAATACATATCAACATGAATCCGAATCCGATATTCTGCAACGACTCAAGACATTACGCAGCATAACTGAATACCACCGACAAACACTCATTCGAACGAGTGACCCCACAACGTCGCGCGAACATCATGAAGACCTTCAAGAAGAGCTTGCAGCTATTGACCACGTGATTTCGGACGTGCGGAACGGTGTTACGGGTGAGGCACTAGAAGTCTCGGTCAAGACCATTGAAAATATCAACGTCACCTCTTGGCATGATTTGAAGCGACATCATGCGATTCGAGGAGAACAACCACGACCGGATGCGCCGGATGCGCTCACCAAACAGCTCTACCAAGAAATCGCGCTCATCCGACCGATTCGTGATCTTCTGTATCTTCGACGCTTGTACCCGGTCCTCGCTCAAAAAGGTCTACAACCAAAAACAGTTCAATATACTTCAGCCAGAAAAAACCTGATCCCGCCTCCGCTCCCTCGACGAAAACCCGTACCTACTCGGTGATTCCCTCAATCGCACGAACTTCGTAGTTAAAAAATCCATCAGCATCAACGCCTGGAATTTTTTTGGTTGTCACTCGCAATACGAGCGGGTTTTGCGGATTATTTAATACAACCATATCCGCGAACCAGTTATGCATCACGATAACTTCAACGTTCACTGGTGATCCATTCACATTCAAAGACATCACCGTTGGAGCGTCAGCCTGCGTCAGGGTTAGATCCTTCTGCCCCGACCGCAACGATTCACGCACGATCTGCTCAATGGTTTTTGTAAACATCGAACTCCCCTTCACTGCGTTGTATTGATTTTTATCCAGAACACCAACCGTCAATGTACTCAACTTTGATTTGACGATGTTTTCGTACACATCAGTGGACAACCACAAGATGCCGGATCCAAATGCACTGTGCTCACCTTCAGTCCATAAACTTGGGAGAGAGATGGAGTGCCCATCTTGCAACGCTCCGTCAACAATAGAACCTACGTATTGACGATCTTCAATGCCCGTCGATGAAGCCGTTGCTAATCCAGCTTTGACCGATGTAAATCGCTTCCATTCCACATCAGCTCGATAGCCCGGAGCAAACCGACGAATCACCACATCATATGCAACGTCCGGTCCCCATCCCAACTGTCGTGCCATCGCATCGCCTTGGTTTGAGAAATGTTGATTGATTTTAATAATATTCGAAGCTGTCAAATTGATCTTTCGAGAAGCTTCGCTTGGCGAGATACCGTCAAACTTTGCCTGAGCAGGTGCAGCGACGGGGGCAGATGATTCAGTCTTCGGTGTAGCGACAGAAGAACAGCCAGCACCAACAAGTGTTATACCAATACACACCGCAGCAAAAGATGAGAAGTAGTTCATATCTCCCCCTTCCTATCACTTCTGCGCAGAGTAATCAACTGTCATGACAAGGTTATCCACATCTGGGGTCGCCGGATCATCCATCAGTTCAAGCTGAACAGCTACACCCGGCCCGGTTGCAAGAATAAAATCCGTGCGTACCTGTTCTCGATATTCACGTTGCACCGTCATCGCATTCTTTTGAAACACCTGCATGTAGTAATTGAGAACCTCCTCTTTACGAGCACGAAGAGGCTGCCATACAATCGTTACAGTCTCCATAGACGTCAGCTGCGCGGAATACCCATCAACAGCCTGTGAAAAAATTTGCGTTGATTCTTTCTGATCCGGAGATCCGAAACCAATCACACTCCCCATGAACCGTAACGGGAGAGAAAACATTCCCATTGCTGCGCCCTTACTCTTCCCAGGCGCATACCGAATACCACTCGCTTCAGACAGATGGAACGGAGTTATTCCAACGGGAAATTGATCCGGCAACGTTGATAGCATTCGCATTGGTGGCCCAGTCATCACACGAGTCAGAACAGCACCGATAATGACAAAAAAGACGATGATCAAGGAACATCCAAGGCAACACACCTGCCACCACCGACGGCCTTGCGTAACGGTTCCGACTGTTTGATCGTTCGTTGATGGCAATGTCATATGAGCAATAGAATAGCGAAAAACACCGGGTGCGTCGAGGCTTTGATGCAGATCAATTCAACCCCTTGCCCTTGGCCTGGAATAGGGATAAAATCAATAGAAATATATTTTGACTATGGCTATTTCACAAACATCAGCAATTCATACAACTGCGCCTCTATTTAACCTCAAAGATCAAACTGGTAAGACCGTGGCGCTAGAGTCACTCCGAGGCACATTCGTTGTTCTGATCTTTTATCCTGGAGACATGACACCTGGATGCACCATGCAGCTTTGTGCGGTACGTGACGATTGGACAAAGTTTGAAAAAGCGAATGCCGTTGTCTACGGCGTGAATCATGGCGGAGCCGATACACACGGACTATTCGCTCAAAAATACAATTTTCCATTCCCACTGCTCATTGACAAAGATAAAAAGATATCAACAACCTATGGTGCCGTTCGTTCGCTCCTAGGCTTTAAAGTTATTCGACGTACTGTTATTGTGATTAATCCATCCGGTACGATCATCTTCTACCGACATGGAATGCCGAAAAATGCGGACATCTTAAAAAGCATCAGTGCTGAGCAAAAGCAAAGCTCTCGCACAGAAAACGTAACCTAAACCCTATTCAGACTCTATGGCAACTGAACCACTCCCACTTCCATTTTCTGGATCACTGCAAGGCATCTCAGAGAAAACAATCTCTATTCATCACGACAAGTTGTACGCAGGATACGTCGCAAAGAAAAATGAGATCGGCGACAAGTTAAAGGTCCTATCGCATGGCGGAGATGTCGCCAGCGCAAATCAATCGTATTCCGAACTTCGCGCATTAAAAGACGGCGAAACATTTGCTACCAATGGCGTCTACCTTCACGAATGGTATTTCGAAATTCTAGGCGGCAACGGTACACCAAGCGGACCACTCGTTGATGCGCTCGTGGCACAATATGGATCTCTTGAAAACTTCCTCGCCTATTTCAGCGCCTGCGGAATGGCTGCACGCGGATGGGTCGTTCTCGCATGGGACACGCACGAAAAAGCACTTCGTACATACATCGGTGACGCACACAACCAAGGCGGCGTGTGGGGATGCATGCCGGTGATCGTGCTCGATGTGTATGAACATGCCTATTTCATTGATTACGGATCCGATCGCAAAGCCTACATCGCAGATTTCTGGAAAAACATCAACTGGGAAAAAGCAAATCAATTATTCACCACTACTCAATAATTCTATGATTCAAGTTGGAACAAGAGCACCAAATTTCGCCGGGATTAAAGCCTATCACCAAGGAAAGTTCGTCGATGTAAGTTTAACTGACTACAAAGGCAAATGGCTCGTCTTCTTCTTTTACCCACGCGACTTCACTTTCATCTGCCCAACTGAACTCAAAGGGTTCTCACAGCATGAAGAGGAATTCAAGACGCTCAACTGCGAAGTCCTCGCGGCATCAACGGATTCTGAGTGGAGTCACAAAGCGTGGTTCGAACGAGATTTAGCAGATGTGAAATATCCGATCCTCGCAGACACGACGCAGAAGGTATCACGCGACTATCAAGTTTTAAACGAACAAGATGGATCAGCTGAACGCGGACTCTTCATCATTGATCCAGAGGGAGATATCAAGTACTCACTCATCAGTTCAGGGTCTGTCGGACGATCGGTCACTGAAGTACTACGTGTCGTAAAGGCATTGCAGACGGGTGAGCTCTGTCCAATGGAATGGACACCGGGAGCCGCGACATTAGGAAAAGCCTAATAACACAAAAGCCGGAACAACGTGTCCCGGCTTTTTTTGTTGATATTTTTACGCCTTCACTTTCTTCGCAAGAGCTTCTTCCAGTGCGCTCTTATTCCACCCCACAATCACTTGCCCACCAACGTCGATGACAGGTACACCCATCTGGCCTGACTTTTTTACCATTTCATTTGCTGCAGCCGGATCTGCGGCAACGTCAATCTCTTGAAAAGAAACATTTTTTTCTTTCAGAAATTCTTTTGTCAGTTTGCAATAAGGGCAAGTTGGTGTTGAATAGACAATGATCGTCATACGGTTGCTAGTATAGCACAGATTTTGGGGAAGGAGTTATCCCCAAGCAAATGGAAGATTCTTTTATTCTTCCTTTTTTGTCGAATTACAAAAAAGGAACAAAATAAAAATTTTGGGGGTTCGGCAGAACTCGCTCAGCGCTGTGATCGGCGCGTCTTCTTATCTTCCAAGGAAGATCTACGCTAGATCGCTCGGACAGGCTGGCGAACCCCCAAACCCCCGACGTACAAAAAACAACAAATAACTAACGTAGGTCTTGCAGGAATTTCAGCAATAATCTGACACCATAGCCTGAACCACCATATGGCATGTCTGGTCTGGTTTCTTTTTCGATGTAGGACGGTCCTGCGATGTCTAGGTGTGCCCATGGGGTTTCTCCGATGAAGGGCTTGAGGAATAGGGCTGCGGTGATTGCGCCACCTTCGCGTCCTCCGATGTTTTTGATGTCTGCGATTTTTGATTTAATTAATTCTGCGTATGGTTCGAAGAGCGGCAGTTCCCATAGCTGCTCCCCTGTTTCTGCTGCTGCTTCCAGTAATCGTTCACCGAGCTTGTCATCATTCGTTAGCAACCCAGCGACATCCTCACCTAATGCAACAACACAGGCGCCAGTTAAGGTTGCGAGATCAATGATCATGTCTGGATCCAACGTCTTGGCATAGCACAATGCATCTGCAAGGGTCACACGACCTTCTGCATCTGTATTCAATACTTCAATGGTCGTTCCATCCATAGCCGTCACTACATCACCCGGACGATAGGCACTTCCGCTTGGCATATTTTCCACAGCTAAGAAAATTCCATGAACAGCGACTTTTACATGAGATGCGCTCAATGCCTTAAAGAGTCCGAGCACGCTCGCTGCACCGGCCATATCGCATTTCATGGTCATCATGCTGTCTGCCGGCTTCAATGAAAGACCACCGGAATCAAATGTCACAGCCTTTCCAACAATCGCAACAGTTTTCTTGGCACCCGGTGGCACATACGAGAGATGAACACCAAACGGCGGATGATCTGAACCGCGAGCAACGGCCAATGCTGCGCCCATCCCGAGTCGTTCCATTTCTTTTTGGTCCATGACCTTAATCTTGATTCCATGACCAACCAAACCACGCGCTCGCTCAACTAAATCTGAAGGCGCCATGTGCGCTGATGGCGTGTTCACAAGGTCACGCGCAAAACAGGCTGCCTCAGAAAGAAGCAATCCCCGCTCAACGCCCTCCTTCATCTGTTTGAAGGACCGTGCATTCTGCGCAACCAATGAAACGCGCGTCATCTGTTTTTTCATCTGCTCTTTCTTCTTCAATGTGCCGTGGTACGTATGAAATCGATATGCGGAAAGCTGAAGACCTTCAACGAGCGATTGCGCCAACGTTCGAATAAACAACTCTCCAACTCCGGACAAAACGTCCATGGTCGCAACAACATGAGATGCATGCTCACGCTCTGCGAGCTTCACGATATGACCACCCAGTTTTCGTAACACATCTTCATCAAACTTTTTTCTATCACCCAATCCGATTAACGCTATTTTCTTCGCCTTCGTTTTTCCAAGCGTTGGAATAACCAGCGTCTGACCCAACACCCCATCATACTCATCGCTCTCGATCAGAGCTCCCAGCTCCCCTTCAAGAAGCAGATCCATTGAAGCTAATGCCCCATTTAATCGCTTTGTTTGCTGAAAAACTCCAAATACCAGCAAGTCACAACTCAAGAACAGCGGGTCTTTTTGAGCAATGTCGATTTTCATATAGCCCAACCTTAAACAAAAAGCGCCACGGGGACAAGCCGTGACGCGAGAGACGCAGTTCTACCAATTCACCGAGCTCAGACGTTGAGCGAGTGCCACATAAATGTCTGGCGGAAGAATCTTGGAGAGACCGACCTCTTTCAACTCTCCATTCTCATCGGGACGAAAGACGAAATGAACGTTCTTCTTTTCAATCACGATCGGAAATCTCTTTTCCCGAGCGACTCGCAACAGGACGCGCTCGGGATTGAAGCAGATCGGATAACCGACAGAAAGGAGCATACGAATGTCGCCACCAGAATCACCGATCGCGACTGAACGAGAAAGATCCCAATCACCGAGCTTCGCCAGATGACGGATCGCAACATCTTTTTCCAAGCACCACTGAATCTGCTTACCGCCCGTATACCGCCCGTTCACCTCTGGCCATTCGGTCCCAAGGAAACGATCGATCTTCAACGTTGCCGCGAATTGCGCAACCACCTCACTCGGAGAACCAGAGATGATACCGGTTGGCATACCGATGTCATGCGCTGCCAATGCGAACTCGCGAGGAAACACATGAACGCGTTTTCCAAACTGTTCGACAACATGCTTTGCTACGATGCGTGCATCCGAAACACGAAGTCCCTTCAATCGCTCATCGGAGCTATACGCCTCAACGAATGCATCGATGTATCGACTAAACGGACCATTCCGCTTGTCGTACGATTCCCGGACATCCTTGATTGACGTCAGAATGATCCGAGGCAGAAGGCCCTGATTCACCAACTCCTCGATGTACAGAATGCACAGCTGCCCACGCATCGCCGTACCATCGATGTCAATCACGCCCGCAGGAACCCCGGAACGAACCTCTTCTTGACCAACCATTCGAAACCTTCCCTTCTTCACTCTAGCTTTTGCGTTGAGATTGAATCAAAAAAACGACATCACGTCAACGGGTTAGCTGCGCATCAATGACCTTTTTCAAATCCTCATACGTTGGCACGCCTTCAAGAAGTGTCGCATTTACAAGAGTTGTTGGCGTACTTTTGATTCCAAATTCCTGCCCTTGTTTTCTGTCAGCACTGACCGTTGTCATCACTTCAGGGTTCACCAAACAATTCGTAAATGCAGCACGATCAAGCCCAAGTACGTCCGCTTTCTGTAATAAATCCGCATGTGTGATCTTCATTGGGTTTGTCATCAAACTGTCCGTATATTCAAAATATCGATGCTGCAACCCAGCACACACGGACGCAACAGCCGCTTCAAGAGCAAAGGGATGAATCTCTGTGAGCGGATACATGCGCTGCACGAACCGGATTTTTCCAGCGTACTCTGTTCGAATGCGTTGTAAGATTGGATGAAATTCTCTGCACGATGGACATTGAAAATCAACAAATTCTACAACCGTCACCGTAGACGTTGCTGGACCCTCAACCGGCATTCCGTCCGGCACAAGAAGCTGCATTTGAGACGCGGTCAACGATGGTGTTGATGCGCTCTTTTTTCCTTCACCGTTCACCCACAAGATACGCAGACCAAGCGCTCCAACGATTAATCCGATAGCAAATCCCACAAACAACCGTTTCAATGAAACTAACAGTTCTTTTTCCTGTGGTCGTTCATGCGGAATAAAAAATGACCAGATCAGAACAAGAACGGTTGCGAATGCAGAAACTAAGCACCACATACAAAATGCCTTAATGTCTAACCATTCAACTAACGTCAGTTGTCCAGACTCAAGCACACCAACCACGGCTAATAACAGCGCAATGCGATCCGTCATCACCGGACGCCAACGCGGCCAAGCAGTCCGGAGCATGAGCATGAAAATGATGCCCAGATAAAAGATGACACCGAAGAGTGGACGAGGAATACCGTATATATATGCCCACGCAGAAGCACGAACCGTATCACAACCAGACACAATCCCACAGACAATTGGCGCACCAGAAACATAGACCAGCAACAGGTACGTTGATGCAAACAACCCCAATAATGCGGACCAGAGGAGGAGTTGCTGAATATGTCGGTGAGCGAACACGGAGACGGATTTGAATAGTTTCATACAAGAGTTACTTTTTACCATTACACGAACCAGTTGACCAGAGGCCAACCTTTGCCGTTTGCGCATCCAACTGAAGTCGTTTCAACTCTGCTTTTCGAGATGGAGATAACGGAAACGAAAGATACGCGTAGGCATGCCCCTCCTTCACCATCAACGCATTCACATCCGTTCCATCCGCAAGAAATACATTGCGTAACAATCGCTGATACTTATCACGTTCATCCGCCTGCGGGTCACCCTCAAGACGAACACGTTTTCCGTCAACAAGTTTGTGCATGTATGCAGATGCTTCTTTTCCAAAACACTCCACAGGCTTTCGCGGATCAACAACCTCTGGTGTGTTAATTCCGAGTAATCGAATTTTTTGATCAGTCGTTTGACCATCTATGCGAACATCTAACGTATCACCATCAACCACACGAACGATTTGCGCATTTGTTGATGTTGAAGAAGCTTGTGTAGACGTAGACATCTCGGATGGCAATGCTTGAATCTGCTCAATCGCCGTCTGAACAATCTGCGTTTCAACTCCCTTCAACGTTGCCGTTCTTGCATGGAGCGCATAGGCGATCAGTGGCAAGAGGATCACCGAAAACAAAAACGAGAGATTTCGTTTATTCATATCTCTTGTAGATTACGTGAAAAATCGGTACATTGCCAGCACATGAAACGCCGAACCACTGAGGTCATCTCATCCAGAGAACCAAAACCCTCCGCCCCGTATGAAGCTGCCATTCTCGCTGCGGAACTTGGCGCAGACGTCCCAACCATCGATCTACACGGCGACTCATTTGAAGACGCGAAATATCGTGTCGGCAACTTTTTATACCAAAACCACCCAGAAGGCACCGAGGTCCTTCGAATCATTCATGGGAAAGGAACGCAGGTGCTACACGACAAACTCCATGCCTGGCTCAAGAAACAACAAGGCGTTATCCATGTGAGAAATGCAGATGCCCCAGGCC
>JAGOQX010000022.1 GCA_018063105.1 Patescibacteria group bacterium | reverse complement strand
GAAGCATATTCTATCCGATCACGGAGGGACGCTAGCATTGAGCGGATCGGTCACGTATCTCTTTGATCGAGTTGGAGTTGTGATGATCACGGGCGTGCTCCCGGCTGATCAGCACGATGATATTGAGCTCGCGCTGATTGATGCAGGTGCAACGGATATTTTGGAACAGGAAGAGACGGTTGAGATTCGTTGTCTACCAAATGATCTCGCAAAGGTTACGGATGCTGTTCAATCACTCCACTTGCCAATTGATTCAACGGAATTTGAGTGGATTCCAAAAATACTCGTTGAGACAACGGAGGAAGTCGCGAATGAGGTCGCCGCGTTGATTGATGAGCTGGAGGAACATGATGATGTATCAAAAGTATCCTCGAATTTGGCGTAACTATTTCAAAAGAGTCTTTTGTTTGTACACGTACGCTCCAACCATGGCAATCGCTAGTGCATCCGCCGCGTCATCCGGTGTTGGGCGTTCTTTTAGTTTCAAGCTGCGTTGCACCATGTCTTGAACCTGTCGTTTATCCGCTGCGCCGTATCCGGTGAGCCCTTGTTTCACCTGATTTGGCGTCAGCTCAACGATTGGGATTCCTGCTTCTGCGATCGTTAAAATAATAACGCCACGCGCCATGCCGACTTTGACCGCTGTTTTTGCATTGTTTGAAAAGAAAAGATCTTCGACCGCTACACAATCCGGTTTGTGGAGGTCGAGGAGTTTTTTAAGTTCTTGTTTGACGATGATGATGCGCTCGGCAAATGTGAGCCCGGCGTGGGTTTGAATACAGCCGTGTGTCATCCATGTCTGTGCCATTCCGGAATGTGTGATGAGGCCGAAGCCGGTGCGATCAAAGCCCGGGTCAATGCCGAGGATGATGAGTGAAGATGGATGTGCGGATGGGCTCATATTAAATGATGCTATCACACGCACAAGGTGTTGCCATTTCCGTTGTTTTCTGCCTCCCTCCATGGTACATTTTAGCCATTCAGAAACCACTGAAAATGTTGAATTATGCAATTATTTTGGCACGGATATTCCTCCATTCGCATTGAGGCAAAGATCGAAGATCAGGACGTGACGTTAATGACGGACCCGTATGAAAATGAGGCGAGTTTGCGGTTTCCGCGAACGGCTTCACCAGATGTGCTCCTTTTATCTCATCAAGATCGCAAGAAGTTTAATCTCGAAGCGGTCCAGGGAACGCCGTTTATCATCTCTGATCCTGGAGAGTTTGAGGTGAAGAACTTGTTCGTCTACGCCATTCAAGACCCGGCGATTGATAGCGGAACAAAGAACCGCCAGATGATCTACAAGTGCATGGTCGAAGGGATGTCGGTTGTGTTCCTTGGTCAGCTCAAGCGCAAGTTGTCAGATATGGAGCTAGAAGTCGTGGGAAACGTTGATATCTTAGTTATCCCAGTTGGCGGGGGAGATGTGATGGATGGAAAGATGGCCGCAGCGGTCATTGCAGATATCGAGCCCCGCGTCGTTGTTCCGATCAACTTCGATATCCCAGGAATCAAAGCTCCGCTTGCTGATGTGAATTCCTTCTGTAAAAATCTGAGTGGATGCAAGCGACAAGACGCGAATAAGTTGAAAATTGCAAAGAAGGACCTGCCTGCGGAAGATCTGTTGGTCGTCGTGCTCGAGCGCGCCTAACTTTTCCTATGCCCTTGAAACAAGCTAAACCAACTGCGCGAAAAGCGCCGGCCCGCACTCGTCGAGTGTCGGAATCTCCTCCAGTCTCGCGATCTCGTCGTGAGCCGGTGTTGGAGCGAGCATCGCCGGCGATTTCTCCGAATGAAAAACGCCAATTGATTTTGGCTCATGCGGAGATGCGACGAACACGCGACCCGGTACAGTTGGCAAGTTTGTGGATGGGGGTCTTTGCAACGTTCGCTGTTGTCGTGGGCTGTTGGGCCTGGGCATTTACGCCGTCCATGCTCAAAGCGGTAAAAGCGCCAATGCCGGAAATCCACGCGGTTTCAGAGACGATAACGGCAACGAAGCAAAGTGTTGAACAGGTATTAAAAGATCGAGCAGTGAAAGATCAGGCGGCAAAGGCTGTGAAGCAGCTTGAGACGCTGAAAGAGGAAGCGGCGGTACGCCAGCAAACGCTTGATCAAATGGCAGAGCTATTGTCTGCAACGTCTACGGCATCCGATGTTTCGACAAGCACACGAAGTCAGCTCTTTCACGCCCCTCCGGCTGCAGTTTCAACCTCTTCATCCACCACTTCCACTCATTGATGACTATCCTGTATGAGCGACAAAGAATCAAAAAAACTTGAACCCCTTCCGGTCCGCGGAGAACAATCGCAAGACATCGTTGAAGAAATGCGCACAGCGTTTCTTGATTATGCGATGAGCGTGATCGTTGATCGTGCATTGCCGGACGTTCGCGACGGCTTGAAGCCAGTGCATCGCCGCATTCTATATTCCATGTGGCAATCCGGTTTACGATCTTCTGCAAAATTTAAAAAGTGTGCCACGGTCGTTGGAGACGTGCTGGGTAAATATCACCCGCATGGCGATTTAGCCGTCTACGATTCATTGGTGCGCATGGCGCAAGACTTTTCATTGCGCTACACCTTGATTCGAGGTCAAGGAAACTTTGGTTCGATCGACGGTGATAGTGCCGCTGCTTATCGTTATACAGAAGCAAAATTGCAGGCTATTGCAGAAGAGCTGATGTTTGATATTGAAAAGGAAACGGTAAACTTCCGGCCAAACTATGATGGTTCAACAAAGGAACCGTCGGTGTTGCCAGCAAAATTACCGAACTTGCTGTTGAACGGAACACTCGGTATTGCGGTTGGTATGGCGACGAATATTCCGCCACATAATTTGTCAGAAATTTGTGATGCGATCGTTGCATTGATTGAAGATTCCGAGATTACAGTTGATGGTCTGATGAAGCTTGTTAAAGGCCCTGATTTTCCAACCGGCGGTATTGCGTATGATGTGAGTGCGATGCAGCAAGCATATGCAACGGGTAAAGGCGGAATTGTCATGCGTGCCAAGACCGAGATCGTGGAAGATAAGGTGGGTCAGTTCCGTATCCTCGTTACGGAAATTCCGTATCAGGTGAATAAGGCAACGTTAATTGAAAAGATCGCAGAGTTGGTACAAGAGAAGCGCATCGAAGGAATCAAGGATTTACGTGATGAATCAAATAAAGATGGCATTCGCGTGGTCATTGAATTGAAGAAAGATGCGTATCCAAAGAAAGTATTGAATCAGTTGTTCAAGATGACACAGTTGCAGGAAACGTTCCACGTGAACATGCTTGCGCTTGTCGATGGTATTCAACCACGTGTGTTGACGTTGAAGAATATTTTGGAGGAATACGTGAAACATCGTCAGTCTATTGTGAAGCGACGAACGGAGTATGATCTTGCAAAAGCAAAAGATCGCGCGCACATCTTGGAGGGGTTGCGTATTGCATTGATCAACATTGATGATGTTATCGCAACGATTAAGAAGTCAAAGGACAAGGATGAAGCAAAGGTGAATTTGATGAAGAAGTTCAAGTTGTCAGAGTTGCAGACCATGGCCATTTTGGAAATGCGCTTGCAGCAACTGGCCAACCTTGAACGTCTCCGTGTTGAACAGGAATACAACGAGAAGATGGAGTTGATTAAAGAATTGGAATCCATCTTGAAATCTGTGAAGAAGATGTTGGATATTATTAAGAAGGAGGTTATTGATCTTCGAGAGAAATTCGGTGATGACCGACGTACGCAAATTATCAAAACTCCCGTTGGTGAATTCTCGGTTGAAGATTTGATTCCGGAAGAAGCAACGGTCGTGATGCTTACTGCAGATGGGTACATCAAGCGCTTGCCACCAGACACGTTCCGTACACAGGCCCGCGGAGGTAAGGGTGTTGCGGGGATGTCTGCGCGTGAAGAGGACCAGGTTGAGCACATGTTCTCAACAACCACTCATGCTGACATCATGTTCTTCACCACTCGTGGCCGCGTGTTCTTGTTGAAGGCGTATGACGTGCCACAGGGAAGCAGAACGTCAAAAGGCCAGGCGATTGTGAACTTCTTGCAGCTCGCGCCAGGAGAAAAAGTTGCCACAACATTGCCAATGGCAGATGTTGAAGGATCGAAATTCCTCGTGATGGTGACGAATCAAGGAACCATTAAGAAGTCTGCCATCGAAGAATTCTCTAATGTCAGACGCTCAGGTCTCATCGCAATCAACTTGAAAGAAGGAGATGATCTGAAATGGGTGAAGCCATCGTCTGGAACGGATGACATTGTGCTCGTCACAAAAAATGGACAGGCGATTCGATTCAAAGAAAATGGTGTTCGTCCAATGGGTCGCACCGCAGCAGGTGTTCGTGGTATCAAGTTGAAGAAGAATGACAACGTTGTTGGAATGGATGTGGTATTGCCAGCGCTCGTAAAAAAAGGTCATCTCGATCTCTTCACAATCGCAGAAAATGGATTGGGCAAACGCACCAATCTTACAGAGTATAAAATTCAAGGACGTGGTGGATCTGGGATTCACACGATGAAGATTAACGCGAAGACCGGGGGAGTCGTTGCAGCATACGTCTCTTCTGCGGAAGAAGAAGTTGATCTCATCTTGATCTCAAAGAACGGCATCGTGCTTCGTGTTCCATTCAAGAGCGTCCCATCACTCGGCCGAGATACACAAGGTGTTCGCGTGATGCGCTTCAAAGAAACGGGAGACTTGGTTTCAAGTGTGACGTTTATTGGGAAGGACGATGGAGTCCACGAATAAGTAGAAGACAAATCAGATATAAAAAACGAGCCAACATCTGCTGGCTCGTTTTTTTGTTGCTTCTGTTAGAGAACTTTATCAATCATCCCGTACTTCAGTGCCTGCTTTGGATCCATGAAATTGTCTCGATCCGTGTCATGCTCAATGGTCTGCATGTTCTGTCCGGTGTGTTTCGCGAGAATCTTGTTGAGCTGATCTTTTGTTTTCAAAATGCGTTCCGCGCGGATCTTGATGTCGGATGCTTGCCCTTCAACGCCACCAAGAACTTGGTGAATCATAATCTCACTATTCGGAAGTGCGAGGCGTTTGCCCTTTGTTCCTCCGGCGAGCAACACCGCTCCCATTGAAGCTGCCATGCCGATACAGATCGTTGAGACATCGCAGCTCACATGTTGCATCGTGTCATAGATTGCGAGGCCAGCTGAGACGCTTCCGCCTGGGGAGTTGATGTAGAGTTTGATGTCCTTTGTCTTGTCTTGGCTTTCTAAGAATAGGATCTGTGCAACGATCACGTTTGCGATATCGTCATCAATTGCAGAGCCGAGCATGATGATGCGATCTTTGAGCAATCGGGAGTAGATGTCGTATGCACGTTCACCATTTTGTGATTTTTCAATAACCGTTGGCACGAGCCAGGAGTTCTTCAATTGAGAGGTGATTTGGTTTGGAAAATTCATATTTGTATGGGGTAGTAGTTCACTTCAGACAGCATAGTGTATTTAAGTTTAGCAGTCAAACTTGGTGAGTGCTAAACGATTCTTGGCCCATTTGCCGTCACTTCAATGTGTCCTTTGACCGTAAATCCAGCCGCCTTTTTGTGCCCACCTCCACCCAGGAGTTTTGCAACGGCGGAGACATCACGGTTGATGCTTCGGAAAGATCCTTTGACGAAATTGCCGGGGAGCTCACGGAGAACGAGGATTGCGTCGATGTTTCCCACGACGCCCTGAAGAAAGTTGGACATACCATCTACGATATCGGCGGAAGATTCGCTGACGTCACTCGCGAGCATGTACGTTGTCGTCACGTCATATCGCTTGTTGTAGCTGAGTCGAGACAACAGTGTTCCCCAGATTTTGAGAGAGTCGACACTTTTGTTTTGCCAAACGTGTTTAAGAATTTCAGTGTATCGCGCGCCTGCCCCCAAGAGTTTGCCTGCTGCTTCCATGCTGGTTGTCGTCGTTGCTGCATTGGAAAAGTTTGATGTGTCGGTCAAAAGTCCGGTTAAGAGTGATGTCGCCATCTGGTGATCAATCTGAATGGATCCAGCTTCGAATAGTTGAAAGAGAATTTCTGCGGTTGAGCTTGCCTCTGGCAAAACAACGTTGATATCTCCATACCGAGTATTCGTTGGATGATGATCAACGTTCATCAGCACGTATCCTTTTGGCAAACGAAGGATGTGTTCATGAACACCGCAGTATCGAAGGTCGCCAGAATCAAAGACGATGACGAGATCATATGTTTCATCAAACACTGCTGGATTCGTAGTGTATCGATGAACGTTGTCGATGTATTGAAAGGTTGATGGAATCGGATCAGCGCAAAAAATGTTCACATCTTTTCCTTCGCGGAGAAGATAGTTTAATACACTGGAACTTGCGCCTGTTGTATCACCGTCCGGCTTTTTGTGAGCCACGAGTAAAATGCGCTGTGCCGTGCGAAGCGCTTCGTGAAATTTGCCGAATGACGGCGGATAAGAGATGGCTGCCATGAGGAATCAAGAACACTATCCGAAAATGCCTCACGCGTCAACCGGTAGCCTAGAGCTCACCTTTTTTCTTCAATTCGTTGATCACGTCGTCAATAGTGCCGACGTATGCTTCGTTTGTATCAAATGACCAGTGAAGATTGGGGATGCGGCGTAATCGGAGCCGTTCCGCCAGGCCGTCTTTGATGTCATGTTCTGATGCTTTGAGGATCTTGAGAACTTCTGTCTGTTTGTCTTCTGGAAGAACAGAAAGCACGCCTTTTGCGTTGCGTGTATCGCTCGTGATTTTTGCATTGACGACGGTTACAAGAACGCCGCGAGGGAATTCAATCCGTTGCGCTAAAACAGCTGCTAATGCATCACGAAAATGCTGCATTCCGCCGCCTTCTTCGAGTCGTCGCGTGTGGGGGACTTTCATATTTGGTCTATATTCAGATCCTAGCACGTCTTTTGAATCTGGGCGAGGGCTGGGCATCTCCTTCGTGATATACTGTGATTCATGGCAATTTCACAAGACCAATTATTGCAGGGCATGACGATTATCGGCGTCGGTGCCATGGCGTTGTTGTACTGGAAGTTTGGGAAGAAAGAAACAACATCCGTGAAAGCCGGAACAACGCTGACGACGTTTGCGAGCGATGTTACACAGCAGGCGCATGACGGCAAATTGGATCCTGTCGTAGGACGTGAAGATGAGATTGAGCGGATTATTCATATCTTGTCTCGACGATCAAAAAATAACCCGTTACTTATTGGTGAGCCTGGCATTGGAAAAACAGCCATCGTTGAAGGAATCGCTCAACGGTTAGCTTCAGGTGACGTCCCGGCACGTTTAGCAAAGCAGCGATTGTACGCGCTTGATTTAGGTTCATTAGTTTCTGGAACAAAATATCGAGGTGAATTTGAGGAACGATTGAAGCAACTGTTGCAAGACATCGAAGCAATGGCCGGAACAGTGATCTTGTTTATCGATGAAGTTCACATGATTCAGCAGATGAAGGGAACGGAGGGGGCGATCAATCTATCGGATATCATTAAACCAGAACTTTCCCGTGGCGCGCTGCAAATTATTGGTGCAACAACGTGGAAAGAGTATACGGATAAAATAAAACCAGATGATGCACTTGATCGTCGGTTCCAACCGGTCATCGTAAGCGAGCCAACAGAGGCGGCATCATTAACGATCTTGCGTGCATTGCGCGAGGTCTACGGAAAACATCACGGAGTCACGTACGATGACGATGCATTGGCAGCGGCCGTGAAATTATCGAAAAAGTTTATCAAGGGGCGATACCTTCCGGACAAAGCGATTGACGTGATTGACGAGGCCGGAGCAAAAGTTTCCATTGAAGCAACGCGAGCGATGAAGCAAAGGATGGGGTTGATTCACGAAGCTGGGAAACGTGTGAAGTCTCGTGTTGCCCAACTTGCAAAAGAGCATAAGGCTATGAAGTTGGAAGTCGCACATATGAAAAAATTAGCAGCAGATGTTCCAGAGCCCGAACTCATTGATATGGAACGTCGCATGGAGCGGTTGTTAAAAGGAATGGAGCAAACAGAGAAGCGCATCGGAGAGCAGGGCGGAGCAAAGACGCCGCATGTTCGGAAGGAAGACGTAGAAGAGATTGTGAAAGAGTGGGTACGACGATAATAAACGCCCCGGAATTTCCGGGGCGTTTTGTATTGTCACTAGGATCTTATTGGCAGATCCCACTCGATGTCATCACTTTTCCTGTTGGACAGGTTGTTGTTGGTGATGGTGTCGTTGTGCCGCCCGTGCCACTCGTGCCTGTACCGCCCGTTGGTGTGGTTGGCGTCGTCGGTGTTGTTGCTTGCGTGCACTGATTGGTACACACATTTAATTGTGAGAGACAGATATTTTGCTGTGTTGCTGCACTACCGGTTCCACTGTATGCACATTTTGTGTAGGCGTTGTTACAAAGGGTCAGACATGGCACGCCTGGTGTTGGGCATACGCCTGAAGCTGGCATAACTGTTCCATCTGGGCAGCGTGGAATTTTTGTTTTTGGCTGACAGAGATTTGTACAGGTTGCTAGCTTTAAGGTACAGATTTGCACGCTAGCGCCCGTTGCAGCACATGCTTTTAAATCAAGTGCGCATTTATCCAAACAAGGAACCGTCGCAATTGGGTGGCACATGCCATCTGATCCCATTTTCATATCTGTTGGGCATGGTGTTTCTGGTGTTCCTGTGCCAGTTGTTCCTCCGCATACGCCATTTGTTGGCATGATCAATCCGTTTGGACAGAGACATGCTCCAGAAGATGCTGGTACGGTTTTACCGTCTTGGCAGAGTTTTGTGAACGTTGGATTTGGTGCTGATGGGTTGCTTCCTGAAACAGCTTGAGCGTTTCCACTGACGACCGCTGGATTGTTTGCATTTGCAGCGTTTCCGCCAACGAGCCCTGCGTTGTTTGCATTTGCCGCGTTGCCCCCGTAGACAGCTGCTGCATTGTTAGCAGCTTGGTTTGGCGCACCACCCACCATGGGTGAAGGTTGAGCAATTCTGTTGCTGAGCAAAGCGAATCCGTAGCTTCCGCCTAACGCTCCAGCGATAAAGCCGATCGCAATACCAACGGCGAGGCGAGTAGAGACGGACGTCTTCGTTGCAACGGGCAGGGTTTGTTTTGGCGTGGGAGATGGGGGCATAGAAAAAGAAATGAATAAAAATTCCTCTTCAGTATATCATCTTCCTCATTTTCCTCCTTTCCGTTACTCTATAGCGGAACTATGTATCTCCGACGACTCGAGCTTCAGGGGTTTAAGACATTCGCGAACAAGACGGTTCTTGAATTTGTGCCAGATGCTGGAAAGCGTCGAGGGTTAACGAGCGTTGTTGGGCCAAATGGATCGGGCAAATCAAATGTTGCTGATGCAATTCGGTGGGTCATGGGGGAGCAGAGCATGAAGCTTCTTCGTGGAAAAAAGTCTGAAGATGTTATTTTTTCTGGTTCAGACAAACGTCCACGTGCTGGATTTGCCGAGGTTAGCATGACGCTTGAAAATGATGACAAGTCAGAGATCGATCTGTCTGAAATTGTGATCACTCGTCGGTTGTATCGTGATGGCCAATCAGAGTATGAGGTGAATAAACAGTCTGCGCGTCTTGCAGATGTTGCGTTGCTCTTGGCGCAGTGTGGCATTGGTCAGCGAACGTACAGCGTTATTGGTCAGGGGATGGTTGATGCGGTGCTGGTTGCGTCTCCAGCCGAGCGAAAAGAATTTTTTGATGAAGCAGCTGGCTTGAAGCCGTTTCAGTTGAAACGTCAGTCTGCGATGAATAAACTTGCGGCGACGAAGGAGAATTTGAAGCAGGCGGAGTTAGTATTAAACGAGATTGGCCCACGACTCTCATCACTTGAGCGTCAGGCAAAGCGGTTGATGGAGCGTGATCGCATTGAAGCAGAACTCGCAGAATTATCGCAGGCGTATTATGGCGGAACGTGGGCAGAAATTCGTCGGTTATTGAACGTTGCGATGACGAATATCAAGGTGAATCAGGATGAGCAGATTAAACGAGCTGCAGAAGCGGAAAAATTGGAAACAGAGTTGAATCAGTTGGAGCGAGCTACGCCTCCGTCAGAAGGATTTCGTGAACTCCGATTATCGCTCGACGCCCTAGGAGAA
Source organism: Patescibacteria group bacterium (assembly GCA_018063105.1). Taxonomy (GTDB): domain Bacteria; phylum Patescibacteriota; class Patescibacteriia; order 2-12-FULL-60-25; family 2-12-FULL-60-25; genus JAGOQX01. Next base: position 1,264 of record JAGOQX010000022.1, on the reverse strand, counting down.
GAGCGTACCAGAATTCGAGAGCGTCAACTGCGATTGGAATCTTCACGTGAAGTAGCAATGGCGCGCGCAGAAAAGCCATGGGCCCCGCTTCCATTATCCAGCATCATCTCAACGATTTCAGATGTTCAGGTGTTGCATGACGCATTGTGGGCGGCGGTATCTGTCGCATCACCAGACGTTGCTCAGATCAAATCGTTGATTGAGAAAACACGAACGGCAAATGCGGACTTGTTATCTCGTCTCCAGCGCCCAGCACCAGAGCCGGTGAAAGTAGTTGAAGCTGATCCGAAGCTGGAAGCAGAGGTGCGTGAGATTGCAACGCAAATGGCTCAGGTCACCATGAAGATCGCGGAGGCGCAGCAAAGGCTAGAAGAATGGAACAAGGCGGAGGAAGGGAAGCGTGCGCATATCTTCACGCTGCAACATCAACTCACCACCGTTCGTCATGGTGTACAGGATGCAGAGCGAAAGGTGAGTGATGCCGCGGTCCAGCTTGCCCGCATCGAAACCCGTCGTGATTCATTCTTGCAAGATGTTCGAGTGAACGCGCCGACGATTGAAGCGCAACTTGAGACACTCGCAAATGAAGCAAGTACAAAACCATCGGAGGTGCCCGTCGACTCCCTCCAATCGCGTCTAACGCGATTGCGTTCTCAGCTTGAATGGATCGGTTCCATTGATCCAGAGACGGTCAAGGAATATGAAGAAACAAAAGCGCGTTTCGAAGCCTTGAATGTGCAGACGGAAGATTTGAAGCAAGCGATGACGTCATTAGACACGATCATCGCAGAATTGGACGAGACCATTAAAGAGCGTGCGGCTACAGCGTTTCAGTTGTTGAAGCGTGAATTTTCGGCATACTTTAAAAAGCTATTTGGTGGCGGAGAAGCAGAGCTTATCGAGGTTGCCCCAGAACCTGAAACGGATGAAGAGGGGAATATTCTTTCTCAACCAGACCCAGACGCAGCCCCGGTTGGAATCGATATTCAAGCAACGCCTCCGGGAAAACGATTAAAGTCCATTGCTCTCTTGTCTGGTGGGGAACGAGCGCTCACGTCCATCGCATTGATTTGTGCCATCATGGCAACGAATCCATCTCCGTTCATCGTTCTCGACGAAGTTGATGCCGCACTTGATGAATCGAACTCGCGAAAATATGCAGAGATTTTAGAAACGTTGGCAGATCGTACGCAGTTCGTTGTTATCACGCATAATCGCGCAACGATGCACAAGGCACACATCCTCTATGGCGTTACGATGGGGG
>JAGOQX010000007.1 GCA_018063105.1 Patescibacteria group bacterium | reverse complement strand
ACGTTGCATAGGTCTGTACATTCGGGAAGGCATGGCGCTTTCCATCTGCACCCACATAGTACACAGCTGAGTCCTCTTGCGTTCCTGCATTACCATCATTTGGTAATTTCACAAGACCATGAATCTGAACGCTAATTCTCTTTAAATTATCAAGGAGAGCCTGATCAATCGCCGTTGTCATAAATGTTGTGACAACAGGAGACAAACCGCTTCCTGCCGCGCTGCTCCCACCTCCACCGCTACCGCCGTTATTATTCGTCGTCGCAGTGTATGTCAACGTAACAGATGTGCTCGTCGTATCCGTTGAATCAAATGCATCTGTATAGCTCGTGTTCCCTGTTGTGCTTCCGCTAATCTGCATCTGACCGGTTCCTAGAGTAGGAACACCGGCGTACACCAATTTAATTGATCCGGTAAAAATACCTGTTGCGACACCCGTTTCAGTAAGTGTGACAACGTTTGAATCTCCACCACCACCTGCAGCAGTGACTGTCACACTAAATGACTGCGTTGTGGTTCCCGATGTGTTTCGATCTGGATCAACAGCTCTGATGTACATCGTATCTTCCGTCGTATATGAGGTAACCGTCGTCCCACCGACATTTGTAAATGCAAATGTATCAATTGGATGAACAACGTTTCCGGTGGAACGCGTCACAAGACCGCCCGCATTAGAGAATGTGCCCGGTACGTAGAAGAACTGTGATCCAATAGACAAAATACCAGAGGTTAACGTAAACGCATTTGTCGTTGTTGCATTTGAGGCAAATGTTTCAGCGATTCCGTCCGTTTTGTTGATCGTAAGATTGTAATATTCAACACCAGGAAGGACGTGCGCGACGCCACCGGTAGCCTCAACCGTTCCCGTACCTTTTGTAAACGTTCCGGTATTAACAAAGTCTGAGACAACGTGCAACGTACCAGTTCGTCCGTAGATCGTTCCCGCACTTGTGACAACATCCGTTGTCGTCGCATTTCCAGATCCGATATCAAGCACGCCATTATTCTGGAGCGTGCTGCTAAACAACATATTTCCTGAAACTGATCCGATGGAACCCGTTGAAGTAGCCGCGCCCGTAAACGTCAGCGTTCCGCTTGTGGACGTAACCGTCGCACCCGAAATAATCGATGAGGCACCAACAACCGTCATGTTGCTCGTACCAGATGAGAGCGTTCCCCCGTTCATCGTTAACGCACCCAATACAGTTGAGCTGGCTGCAAAAGTAGCCGTACCGGATGACTTCAATGAAGTCAGATCGTTATAAAGGACACCGGCCAATGCTTGATCCGCTGTACCATACACGCGAACCGTACCCGTCTGCGCAGCAAACGTTCCTGTATTTACGAAATTACCATTCAAATCCAATGTTCCAGATCCTGCATTAAATGTTCCAGCATTGGTCAAGGAGCCTGTTGATGTTACGGAATGCGTTGCGATGTTAAACGTTGAACCAGAAGGAACGGTCCAAGCTGGAGTCACGATCAAACGACAGGCATTACCAAGCGTCATCGTATCAAGACCGCTCATCGTTAATCCATTCGAAATCGTCATCGTATTATCTCCGATGCTCGCCTGAAATGTCAGCGTTCCACCCGTCTTGAGAGACGTAAAATTATAGAAATCCACGGTACATGGAAATGCCTGGGCTCCGCCTGACGTAGGTCGAACAGTTCCAGTACCTTTTGTGAAGGTGCCTCCGTTATTTAAAAAATCATTTCCTACATCTAGAACTCCTGCACCCATAATCATGGTTCCGCCGCTAGCAATCGTCAGTCTTCCGGTGGCCGTTGCACTACCACCGGCAATATCCCAAACACCACCGTTATTAACGGTAAACGTACTATCGAACAAAAAATTACCGTTCGTTGTGCTTGCCGTACCATCAATACTTGCAACTCCCTGCACATGGAGCGTACCACTCGTCGAGGTCACATATCCACCAGCCGGCACACCAAATGATGATAAACCGGCTGTTGTCGTAAAATTATAGGTACCCATTTGCAAAGCTCCACCAATATTTGCGTTTGTAACTGTTGCATCTGCATCCAAAATCGCAATTTGGCCAGCAGGAATAACCGCTGCATCCAATGCTGTCGGCACCCCACCACAAGGAATCCCACCACCCCAGTTCAATGCATTGCTATACAGATTATCACCACCCCCATTATCAAACGTACAGGTTGCAGCCTGCGTTGCGTGAGCCGATGAGATGAAAAACAAGCAACTTATTAGACCAACCATCAAACCGACTTTTCTACATCGTGTCCGCTCTTTGGACAAGGAGGATAAACGAACTATTACAGACATAGATGCGAAGCGCATAAAAAATTATTTCGAAATTTAACTGGAGTATATCACGAACAAGCGAGTATCGTATGAAAAAATACAAAATACCTAGCACGTTCGAAGTCCTACGCATGCCGAATCACAAACGGTATAAATACAGCGACGAACATTACGACAACGAGAAAGAGATCAAACGTTCTTGCCGCGTATCGATACCACTTTCCAGGTTTATTTATGAGGATCAATAATAGCGCGATGATTGGTAAGGCACATAACCAAAATGCACTCTGTCCAGCAACAATAAAAGCCAACATCATCACCGAGATAATGAGGACTGCCTGCATCCATCGTGACTCAAGGAGTAGCTGAACTTGGCGAACGGCGAACGTTGCACCAACAACAACTGCTGTAGCTAACAAGATTCGAAGCATCCAGTTCGGCGCAAGGACATCGCGAGTACCAAACGCTACACCCGCCCAACCAAGTGAAACGGCAACACCGATACTTCCAACAAGATTTGTCACAACACCATCTCTCCATTGTAATCCCTCTCGAGACAGCGCCCACACCGAAAGAGATGCGCATACAAAACCAACACAGACGGGCCAACCGAGGAGCAAGCCTCCAAACAGTGCAAATGCGAGAGCAAGAAATGAAACATCTTCTAAGACATGCGGGGCGATTGCTCCGGATGGCAATGGACGATCTGCATGCTCTTGTTCGTCTTGAGCAACATCTTCAAGATCGCGCATATTTCGCCACCACACAACCCAAAGCACTAATGAACAGAGAAAAACGAGCATCGCAATACCATCGCTCACAGAGGAGTGTTGACCCGGAACACTGGAAGCAAGGGCGATACCAATAATACCAAGCGATATCAAACGGATAGATTGGGCGGAAACCAATCGCTTCAGTAATCCAACGGCTGCAGATGAACGGTACGTTAAAAATCCAAATGTCGTGATCACAGAAAACAAATACAGAATCCCAGCGCGCGTCCCGGCTAAACCAACTTCTGCCTGGCGACCCATGGACGCAAAAAATCGCTCATTCTGAAGACGCACCCAATATCCGTCAGACTGTGAAGAGACGAGTAATCGGAATACATCGATAGGAGACTCAATCCCTGATCGATGTGTCACCGACAACATAAATCCGATCCACGTCAACGAATGAATAAGCAGACCCAGAAGAAGATACGCAATCACCGATACAGTAACTGCCCGAGCCATCGATGCTCGCGCACGAAGAATCCGAAGAAAAATGGCAACAGCACAAACGATGGGAACAAAACGAATTGCCGCCTCAGGCCCATACGACAACGGCCAGATGCCGGCAGATGCAAGTGATGCAAACGCTTGACTCGGCGTAAGGACTGTCAGCAAATCCCCTTCATTCCATAATCCAAGAATTGCTGCGAATGCACCTATACCCGCTGAAATAGCACAGGCAGAAACAGCATATGAAAGCGCCTGCGCAAAACGTTCACGAACAGAAATCTTTAAACAAAACACTACAACGATTGCTGCAGATGCTAACACCGGAAACACTCCAAATAACACCTCATTCACGCTTGGCGTCTTTGCCCCAGTGACAACCGCGATGACAAAAATAAGCATCAACGACATTCCAATCAACGCTGACACCAAACGCTGAACGGAAATAACGGAAGGAATAGCAGCAATCCAACGATTCATCATACACAGACCGCTGGGAAGAAATACATGAATATTCCGGACGCAAACGAAATAACGCGCGCAAATATTCCAAGACCAAACAATGCATCCACTAAGATAACGCCTAACAATATCAATTGCCCCTTCTGTTCAATAAACGTTCGAAATGATTGATATTTCGGATGGCTCAACGATGCAAGTAACGCCTTTGATCCGTCCAGAGGCGGAAGTGGAAATAGATTAAAGACCATTAAGGCAATGTTGATATTCAAGCTTAGAAAGAGAAAACCGGTTAACAAATTTGAACAACCTAATCGTGGACCCGCAATCATGAGACCAATCGCAGACAACGTACCTAAAAAGAGATTGCTCAGCGGCCCAGCAAATGCCACGGCCGTCGGCCCCCACTTCTTCCACTTCAAATTATACGGATTAAACTGGACGGGCTTTCCCCAGCCGAACCCAATAAATAGGACGGCCAACAAACCAATCATATCGATATGAGCCACCGGATTTAGAGTAAGACGCCCCATGCGTCCAGGGGTAGAGTCACCCAACAATGTTGCGGCTAAGGCATGGCAAAACTCGTGAAAAGACAGGGCAACAAGAAATGCCAATACCCAGGCAAGGAAAATAGCAGGCTGATCAAAGAAGACGGAAAGCATAGGTTTTTATAGGTTGTGATGTCTCGGCTTGCAAAGAATAGCGCATTTGTGTATGATTCCGCCATCTTCTAGAACCATTATGTCCAAAATTGACCAACTTACAGGCCGCGGACCACGTTTCGGCCAATCCCGAAGCCACTCCAACATTGCCACAAAACGTCGGCAGGATTTGAATTTACAGACGGTCCGCATCGGTGGAACAAAGGTTCGCGTCTCTGCACGCACCCTCAAAACCATCAAACGCATGAGCAAAACGCTCAAAGGCGAAATCCCTACCCTCAAGCAAAAGAAAGCAACACGCCGCGTCGCTCGCGTCGCAGCTGCGAAGACAGCTAAAGCGAAGGTCTAACCTTCAACAAAAAACCGGCCTCTCAAATGAGGCCGGTTTTTTTGTGTATTCTATTTCACACTTCGGGCGATTGCCTGATGCAACCCTTTGTCAAAAATCGATGGAACGATTCGATCCGCAGTCGGCTTCTTGATGAATCCGGCCAACGCATTCGCTGCACGCACCTTTGTTGCCTCATCAACTTTTTTCACCCGTCGATCCAGCATCCCTCGGAATAGCCCTGGATATACCAACGCGTTATTCAATTGATTTGCATAATCACTGCGACCAGTTGCTGTTACAGCTGCTCCCGCTTTCTTCGCAAGGTCAGGTACAATTTCAGGCGTTGGATTTGCTAATGCAAATACGATGGCTCGTGGCGACATTGAACGAATGAGCTCAGGCGTAAAAGCTCCTGCCGCAGAAATACCAACTAGGACATCTGCACCAGCAGCAACCTCAGCCAACGTTCCGTGCAAGGCATTTGGATTTGTAAACGTTGCTAGATCCTGCTTTGGTGCATTCATTCCAGGTCTTCCCTTCCAGATCGCTCCCTCACGATCACAGGCGATCACGTTGACAAATCCAGCCGCATTCAACAATCGCGCTGCAGCAGTCCCAGCTGCACCCGCACCGTTTAATACAATTTTTACTTTTTTCACATCACGTCGGCCTGTCACCTTCATCGCATTCATAATGCCTGCCAAAATCACGATTGCGGTTCCATGTTGATCGTCATGCATGACCGGAATTGAAAGAGACTCGGATAACCAGCGCTCGATTTCAAAACAACGCGGAGCAGAAATGTCTTCGAGCTGAATAGCGCCAAATGATGGCTCGAGCGCCTGAACCGTCTGAATAATCTGTTCAACGTCTTGCGTCGCGAGCACGATCGGTACTGCGTCCACTTTTGCGAATTGTTTGAAGATTGCGCACTTCCCTTCCATGACTGGCAAGGCGGCAGCTGGTCCGATATTTCCCAAACCAAGAACTGCTGAGCCATCGGAAACCACAGCGACTGTATTTCCTACCCATGTTAATTCACGCACCTCAGATGGCTTTTTTGCAATAGCCATCGAAACCGCGCCAACACCGGGCGTGTAGACTAATGCCAAATCAGCGCGATGTTTAATTGCTTTTTTTGAGGTCACTGAAATCTTTCCCCGGAGCTTGCGATGCAATGCAATCGAGGCTTTTCCAATATCTTGTTTCATAGCCAGAGTTTCCGTTATCCGAATAATCGTTCGTGTGTTGTTTGAATAATCTTCATCGCCTCTTCAGCAGTATCAACGACATGCAAGATGCCCACCTCCTCAGAGGTAACAAACGCATGCTCTACGACCATCGCTCGATTCGCCCAATCAACGAATGGCTCCCAAAAATCTTTGCCGACCAAAATGATGGGAACTTCTTTTGGGATCTTTCCCGTTTGAACGAGCGTCACCATTTCCGTCATCTCGTCCATTGTGCCAAACCCACCTGGAAAGTACACGTAGGCTTGAGCTGAGGCGGACAACATGACTTTCCGTGTGAAGAAATAATGAAATGCAATGGATTTCGTGACGTATGGATTCGTTCGTTGCTCATGAGCCAGTTGGATGTTTAACCCAATCGACTCTCCTCTTGCTTCATACGCTCCACGGTTTGCTGCTTCCATGATTCCAGGCCCGCCTCCGGTCAAGACAGCATATCCACGTGTACCCAATAAATATCCCAGCTTTTTTGCTTCTTGATAATGTTCGTCCGTTTCCTGAACGCGAGCGCTTCCAAATATCGATACCTCCTGTTTTAGTTTTGATAAGAATTCAAACCCTTCGATAAACTCAGCCATGATGCGAAAGACCCTCCACTGCGGACTATCGGTAAACAATTGAGGCGTCACAACAGCCGGACAGGTCTTCCCCGGCTCACTTAACCATTGCACATATCGCTTCAAATTCCCACTCACAACAGACGTTCCATTTTTCTTTATTTTTTTGGTTGCCATACGCACGATATGATCATTAGTTCTCAACACGAATTAAGAGAGTGGTTCTTGAAGGGCTTCTTCAACAGCATGCACAAACGCCTCAAGTTTATATCGCTGCCAACAAGGCCCTAGCGAAACTGTTTGTGTTTTTGCATCATGTTTTCGAAACTCAATCGTCTCCATCCCACGTTCTAAGTTGAATCCTTGATACACAAGTAGCATCGCCTCAAGCTGCGCCAACGGAACAACATGATGACGACTAAACAATGAACGAAATTCAACACACTGATCAACAAGTCGAAGACGCTCTGTGATGCTATCAAAAAAATAGATCCAGCATAAGCCAACCAACGCAATCAGAATAACATGTTGCGTTTGGGTAATGCTCACAAACCGATTAATGCTCACTGCAAAAACCGTGAGGAGCATGCAAACGGCAAACACGATCGCGCCACCAAGCGTTAACAGCTCTGCACGAACATCGCGTAAGCGGACAACCTCTACGCCGCTCTCACTCGGCTGTCGTTCCGGAGCAAATGCACCAATAATCTTCATGCCACCATGGTAACTGATCGTCTACCGTTCGTCACCTCCTATAAAATGTCTGAAATTATATGAGCTTTATTTCTGCATACAAAAATCCCTCCACTACGGAGGGATTTTTTCGTTGTATTGGACGACTAGAGCACTGCGTCCTTCGCAGCCTTGGCCACGCGGAACTTCACGACGGTCTTTGCAGGGATCTGGATCTCTGCGCCCGTTGCTGGGTTGCGGCCCATACGTGACTTGCGATGAACCTTCACCAATTTGCCAAGACCTGGAACGGTGAATTCACCGCTGGACTTAACCAATTTGTAAGCCATCTCCGTCATTGCTTCGAGCAATGTTTCAACGTCTTTCTTTGCTAAACCCGTCTTGTCGGCGAGCTCTCGCATCAATTGTGACTTTGTCATCTTTCCCATACAAATGAACTGATTATGAATAATTGTGCCTGTACAATACGTCATCTGCCAAAAGCGCACAAGCAGATATCCCCAAAAAGACAAGGGTTTTACCCTGAAGACGTCAAGAGGCCTCTCTGAAAAACAAAAAAACGCCCAGGGGAATCGGGAGAGATATTCGGTCTGCTCTTGGATAAGTGAGCACAACGTTATGCTGCGCAACAGAAATAGATCGCTCCATCTTTAAAGCACATGCATAGCTGAACGCTGCTGGACCGTCATCGCTTCGCATCGGTACGCCCCGAGAGGCACGCCATAGCAAATACCGAAATCGTAGTCCAAAAACCAAATTTAGCCCGAAATCTCACGCCGACCCTCTGGACAATTTAAGAATGCGACGAGAACAAAAATTCGTCAAGAAAAGAAAAACCCGCCCCTCGCGTTGGATGCGATGAGGCGGGAAGAAGGGCTAGAGCTTTGCGATCTGCAAATCCCACAACGCTTGACGCTCTTTTTTGTCGCGCCAATCGAGATGGAACAGCTCTGTTGGAAAGAGCACTGGAAACACCCGATCAAGGTATCCGAGAAGCTTGTAGAGTGAGTGATTCTCTCGCTCTTGTGCAAGCCACTCGTTAATCCAATCAGGTAGGTACATGAACTGCATTTCCACAATCCGATTGTAGATACGCACGTTATACTTCGTTGCACGATACTCTGCTGATGAGTACTTGTTTAACGGATTCACAACACCCGCGCGTACCGCATTCGACGCTTCACCGGATACGGAGCCCGGAGCACGAACGACCCGTTGGCGCATGTGACGCACACCATCCATCAGATCGTTCTCAAGATCAAAGAAGACGAGCTTCACACCGTTCAAATCCGTCAGCGTCTCGTGATACCGTTCTCGCTTCAAAATCAGCTTTGTCGGAATGCGCTCCTTTGAACGCGAATCGAAGTACACCCAAATGTTGCGACCGCCCACCCGAATCATGCGAACGTCCAGATGAAACACAGCTCTCGTACGCGTTGGCGCCGTGCAAGCCTCCGGATCATTTCTTGAAATCACCCGGTACGACTTCACACGATGTCCGTTTTCCGGATCCAGCTCAGCGATCACTGTAAGCTGATCGCTCTGGTTCGGCTCGAAGTATCGATCCTTGAGCAGTCGGATGATCCGAAGACGATCCTTATCTAGTCGCTCCGGAGCACTGTGATTGAGTCGCAGCTCGAATTCAACTTGCGCGAGCGTCAGTTGGCGTTGAGCTTCAAACTGCCGAATGCGAGAGATGATGTCCTGACCAGGAGTACGACACAGTCGCAACAGATCAATGGGATCACCAGCCGCATCAACTTCAGAGCTCATCCCAAGGCTGAAGTGATGATGCGTATGGAAATACATCGTCAACAAATCGCGAATTGTTTGCCTTGCTGCCCGCATCGAGTCCGCAAACATCGCCATGTCTCGGGCGTAATTCGATTCCGAGAGATCATACGTCACCGCATAGAACCGATGGAGCGCACGACACCCAGCTTCACGACAGGAATCTTCCTTCTCCTCAAAGGTTCCGGAAGTTGTACGCTTCGCAAGTGACTGCGCCCGAAGGATTTCGCGCATCAATTCGCCGTACCGTATCTGCCTGCCCGTCAAAATGGAGTAATCCAGAAGCCGCTGACGCTCTTTCGGATCCTGTGGGATTGAAATCAGCGTCGGAAACTTCTGGATGAGCAATTCATCATGATGCGGATCGATCACATTTGGCGGAGGACACTCCGATCCAAATATGAAAGGCACAACCTGAGAATCACTCACGTGAACCCTCCTCGTCACCGTCCGTCTGAACAGGTGGCGACGGGGAAGGAGCTACCTCACCACATTGCAATGGCGGACGCGGAGCAAGCTCCAACGTCCAGCCACCATCAAGTTCATCAGCATCTTGACACCTATCGTTCTCGCTCATGACACTCCTCCTCGTCATGCGGAAACAAAGACTCTCCACCGAAGTGGAGAGTCAAATCTATCGATTTACTGGTCTATCGTCAAGTCTTACGCTTGTGGGCGAAAACGCTTTTCGTCGTACTGAACAGGATCAATGGCTGACTGCACAGAAAGAAGTTCCTGAGCCGTAAACCAGATCGGTACTTCCTGCGCTGATTCTTCAACGTTTCCGGAAGCGTGAATCAAGTTTCGCAATGGGCGATTCTGGGCGTTCGACAAGGAGTATGTATCAAGTGAGTAGTCTCCACGAATTGTTCCAGGCGCTGAGGAGGCCGGTTCTGTTGAACCAACGATCTTGCGAACGAGTGAAACAGCCTGCTCCCCTTCCAACACCATAGCAACGACTGGACCGGAGGTTAAAAACTCGATCAGACCGTTTTTAATAGATGTTCCGTAGGCAACGTGATCTGGAAATGGGAATGCTTGACCCAACGCCTCATATTTTGCTTTTGCCTTTTCATACACGGCGCGCATCCATTCTTCCGTCAACGCATAGTGGCGATTCGCTTGGTCTGCTGTTGGCAAAACCATCTTTAACCCCACAATTTTGAGGCCAACGCGCTCTAAACGCTCAATAATCGACCCTGTCAAACCACGCTGCACTGCATCCGGCTTTAAGAGAACCAATGTTTTTTCCATCATAATGCGCCAAGTCTATCAAAACGGCCGAAAAATGACAAGATTTAGCCGCCAGAATCTGCCGCCCAGCTCCCCCCTTGCAAAAATACACGAATTCTGCTAGAATTCTTCTATCATTACTTGATTTTTCCTATTTATGAGTCTTCCTGGACATCGCCGAACAAGCTCAGATAAGCGCCGCCGCGCTTCTCATTTTGCTTTACCTAAGACCGTTATTGCAAAAGACAAAAAAACAGGTGCGCTTCACCTTCCACACATCGCAGCCCCTGGCGCGACGGAGTATAATGGTCACAAGATCCATGTGAAGGGTCAACGCAACAAGATTGAAAAGCTTTTGAAAGCAAAACCAACTGTTGCAAAAAAGACTGTAGCCAAAAAGACCACAAAGAAAGCGGCTGCCGTTGATAGTCACGCGGGTCACAACCACTAAACTGGTTTCATTTCGTTCTTTCCATAGCCCTTTCCTATGTCAAATCGACATCTTGCGCGAGCCATCGTCCTTCAAACACTGTATGAGTGGGATTTTCACGCTCGCCAAGCAGACCCAAATGAGATCATTCTTCGAAACTTAGAAGAATTCGCTCCGCAGTTAGATGAAAAAGAATTTGCGGTAAAACTCATTCAGGGAATTGTTGAACAACAGGAAAGCATTGATGCAACCATCACGCAGTTTGCACCAGATTGGCCGTTGCCAAAAATTACGATCGTTGATCGTAACGTGTTGCGCATCGGAACGTACGAATTAAAATTCGATACAAGCATTCCATCAAAGGTTGCAATCAATGAAGCGATCGAACTCGCAAAAACCTTTGGAGGTGAATCATCCGGAAAGTTTGTGAACGGCGTCTTAGGCGCTGTATTTCGCGATCAGGTTGCCAAAGGCATTACCAAAGAATCAGATAAAGCTAAAGACGAATCCACCGAAACGACTTCGGCGAAGCAAACGGAACCATCCGTTTGAGCTTCGTTGGCGTCGTTCTGAATCATTTTACTTCTATGAACGACCACCCGAACAAAGATCTTTCCATCCTTGAAGAACGATTAGGTTACGCATTCAAGGATCGCGCATTGATTTTACAAGCATTAACGCATCGCTCGTATTTAAACGAACATGCGGATTTCGCATACACGCATAACGAACGTCTCGAATTTTTAGGTGATGCGGTGTTGGAATTGATCGTCACAGAACATCTCTTCAAAAATTTCGCGAACGCAGAAGGAGAACTCACGAACTGGCGCGCGGCTCTGGTGAATGCAAAGACGTTAGCAGGAATTGCCAATCAAATGGAGTTTGAGGAATTCTTGCTCCTCTCCAAAGGTGAAGCACGCGATGCAAATTCAAAGGCACGCATGTACATCATGGCAAACGCCATCGAAGCTATTCTTGGCGCAATCTATCTCGACGGCGGCATGCCTGCTTCAGAAAAGTTTATCAACCACCACATCTTGAGTCATTTGCAATACATCTTGAAAAACGAACTCTACGTTGATCCAAAGAGCAAGTTCCAGGAAACATCCCAAGAGCTCTTAGGTATCACACCAACGTATCGCGTTCTTGAAGAAAAAGGACCAGATCACAACAAAGAATTTACCGTTGGTGTTTTCTTAGAAAAAGAAATGGTCGCCGTTGGCCGCGGAACATCAAAACAAGAAGCACAGGTCGCTGCTGCTGAAGCAGGGTTAGAGGCGAAGGGTTGGAAGGGCGCGGTTTAAAAAAAGGACGGCCATTGCTGGACGTCCGAGCGGCAGAACGATGAACTGCTTCTGTTAGAGTTGTGTGATGCCCTGTTCGATGAGCCAGGCTTGGATTCGCGCAGCATCAATGGCTTCGTAGTAGCCGATATGAATACCGCATCCATTTCGACTATTGACTAGAACTGGGATAATCCCCTGCTCGTGAAGAAATTCATTGAGTCGATGAAGCAACGGATCGTCGCATCGTTTCCGTAAACCATAAGAAGTATCCTGCTTCCCAGAAAGCTCCCCTCTGACGGTAATTCGAACGACGGAATCTACCGAAAAGGATACGCCCGACATATCTCACCTCGTTCAGGAGGATGCCATTCATCTATGCTGTACGTCAATATCAAAAAATCACTAACTGGCCGTGCCACGTCCCGTCGGTCGCGACCGACGGGACATGTGAACGACAGCGAAATCAATAGGTAGCCCCGTAAAGCTCGGCATAGCAGCTGGTTACGCCACGGGGCACGTAAAAACGACAGGGTAAGCTGTCGTTTTTACGTGGTGCGCCCCGAGAGAATCGAACTCCCGACCTCGTGGTTCGAAGCCACGCACTCTATCCAGCTGAGCTAGGGGCGCAAAATGTGGACTCATCGTATCCAAACATAGGGGTTCCGTCAATAGATCGCCCTTGCTGATGTTATGGTTTTTTCACTAGTCCTTTATTCTTCGCACCCTCATCATTCATCAAGTCTGTATTCAATCCCCCCTTCACACGAAGGACAGGCTCGTTTAATGCCGCATCGGTCATGGAGCATCGTGTCTCACCGATCAAATCCGCAAATCGGCCTGCGTCAAATTCAGATGGTGTTAATTGGACATCAAACGCAACGTTCGCTTCATTCACATTTGCAGGCAACCGGTTCAACGTCCATTTGATCGTTCTTGTTGCTGCATCATACTTCACCTCTCCCGCACCAATCACCGCGTTCTGAATCCATGTGACGTTCTTTGGAAGAATCGCGACCGCTTCCACGCCTTTTAATTCATGGATGTGCTTAGACAATGTCCATGCAACGCGATAGATCGTTGGCTGACCAACAACTGGGGGTAGCGGACCACTTCCGAGCGGAGCACCTTCTTCAGAAAAATATCTGGCTTCAACGGCGATATCAGCGTCCGTTCGAAATTTCAATGTGATCGGCGCACTTCGAATGATGCGACGAACAACTGTTTTTCCAATACTCCCGATCGTTGTTTCTGCGCTGATCTGAAATCCGGTAGCCGACGTACTGGTCGCAACAGCTGTGATCGGAACAGAGAACTCAATCATCCCATCCTGCTGCGGCGTTAATCGAGCCAAAGCACCGATCTGTTTTTTGGTCCATGTGATGGATGTGAGACTTCGTGTTCCAGAAGCTGAGTCGTCAAGCTGACTCCAATTCAACAACGATGACAACGAGCTCGTTGAAACTGATGATGAAATAGGAGAAAGGATCCAGCGAATTTCCACATCTTTTAATTCTTCCGCTGAAGTATTCTGATATCCAATTGCCACATGGAGCGTGTCACCAAAATTCACTGAGCGATCTGTCACCGCGCCATTTACGACGATCTTTGATGAGAGATCACCGGCCAAGACCGCAAGCGTTGCGTCCGTTTTGAGCGTGGCTTGAAACACACCTTCTGTCGTCACTTTTCCAACTTCACCATGTAGCGGCACTTCACCATACACACCTGATGCGAACGTCCCGATCTCCGTCACCGTTGTTGATGCCCCAGCTGCAAGATCACCCAATTTTGATCGCGTCGTTCGTCCCTCAACTTCTGCGGTAGAAGAAGCCGTTCGAACAAACCCCTCCGGCAATGTCATCCGAGCCTCAATGTCCTTCATCGGCTGATCACCCGTGTTCTGAATCCTGTACTGGATTTTCACAACATCACCCGGCAATACTTTCACTGGCACCAAAAATTCACCTTTCAAAATCGTGTCCGCGTAATCAAGGGGCAACATTCCGACCTCCTCAAAGTCACTATTAAATGAGGCTGGACGATACAACCCAACGGCCTGAATTGCGGTTTGTGTGCCAAGGGCACCGGTAAACACTCCTTTGATCGTAATCGTTCCTCTGCCTTGCGCTGGAATTGTTCCGAGTCGCCAGTCCATTTCTGCAGAAGGCAGCACTGGGTCAACCGTCGTCACAATGAAATCTGTTGGAAAACTCACACGGATTTGAGCTGAAGCAAGGGGGTCACGGAGAACGTTTTGCCAGTTCACAAAATAGGTCATCTCCTGGCCCAAAGACACGCGCGCCGGTCCATCAATTGCGATCTGTAATCCATGACCGGCAAATCCCTTGTACGGCGACAACCACATGATCGCTGCCCAGGCTACGAGGCATAACAACATCACTGCACCAAACACGATCGCTGCGATCATGATGATGCGCGATCTACGATGATGATCAAGAACGGTCAGATCAGGGAGCTCCCCCTTTTCGTCCACATAAATTGCATTCAAACTTTGCTCGACCTCTTTTTCATGAGCTCGTTCCGTTTGTTGCTTTTTGTGTGATGCGTCAGTTTGACGGCGTTTGAAGAGCGGCATTTTTATCATGAGGTGCAAATAACAATACGGCAACACGATCGCGATCCCACGGTCCGGACTGAATCAAGGTACTCGGTGCGTTCGATGGAACTTCTGGACGACTCCAGGAGACATTCCATGATGCAGGGAATCGGATTGCTGTCGTGAAATCTCGTTGCGTTTTTCCGGATTGGCTGGTTGAAAGTAATAAGTACGCCTTGCTGGCCCGATCTGACCCGGAACGTTCTGGTGAAGCATCAACGTGCGACATCATATCCTCAACGGTCATCGGCAAGCGATATCGCAATGTCACAGTTTGAGAATCACCCGGGTCAAGCTGCAACCATCCTGAAATCACGGTGCGGTCCCCTTCTTCGCTGATCGTGATATCGCGACTCCATGGTTTTTCAGTTGATTCAATTGCTGCGGTTGACGCATCTGGCAGCACATCGTCATCCAGTGTTTTGAACAGTTTCGCATCAGGTGTTTCAAAACCCGTCCCTTGCAACAACGTACTCCCCTTTGGAACATAGGCGCGGAGGTAAACAACGTTGCGAACACCGCTGAAGAGCTCACCCTTTTTCCCCTGATGCGCTCGATTCAACGTGAGCGTGTCTTCAATAGATCCGTCGTCCTGGATATTCACGTTTAATGTTGCTGACTCCGTCACAACTCCATCCGTCTTCTGTCCGGCGACGTTGGTTTCAATCAACGCAAGCGCATCACCAAACGTTGGCTTGATGCGACCGCTCCACCCATATCGTTCAGCAAGTGCTTCGTCTTCCTCATTTGAAAATGCAACTTGGATATCTTTCGTTTCAAGTGAATCAGATAAAATGCGCATCATCCCGAGCCAGGCGATTCGATCCATTGTTTTAACTTTCTCCAACATCTTCATCCCCAAATCCCCCACAAATTTCTTTGGCGTGTTATTCACCTTGTCATATTCCAGCTCAACCGCCTTTTGCGTTTCTAACAAGAACGAATCTTTATCAATCGTCTTTCCATATTCAGGCATTTCGATTGGACCGGTGAGTGCCAGCATTTTTTCCATGACTGATGCATTCACTGCAATCACCCCATCAACCGTTGATTGACCTGATTTATTCCAAAACCATTTAATCTGCTTTGCTGCCGTAGGAAAATCCGGCGACCAATTTGCATCCTGAAATTGCCACAACGGTGAAATAAGTTGCAATGGTTTTGGTGGCGCAATTCGTTCCGTGAGCTGACCTTTCAAATCATACGTCCCACCAGGCGGCACACGGATTCCCGTAATTGCACCTCGATCAAAGGTGACTTCGGCAAATGACCCCATGAATCCACCGGTCGGACGCAATTCCGTATTATTTTGGAATACAACCAGATATTTTCTGAGATGATCGCGACCAACCATTTGAGACAATGACTCTGCTAAGGCTGAAAATTCTTGAACAGCTTGCGTGGACTGATTGAGATTAGAAAGAAGAGACGTAACCTGCGCACGTTGTTCAGCCGGTATAGCATTAACATCAACGGATGCGGCAGCCTTGCTTGCATCAGACAGCAACGTTAATGACGTTCGAGCGTATGCCCCCATTGAATCCAACCGCTCATCCAATCGACGATCCGGATCTGCGAATACTTTGTCGAGACCTAATGCAAGCAAACGACCAGCCTCACTCGACTTGTCGCCAACTTCCAACAGAGCTCGTGCACTCCGATATTTTGTCGGAACAACGGACGCGATTCCAAGTGCCAATGCACTCACATCAGACAACAACGCATCAGCCTGACGGAATCGGGATGATGCTTGCTTCAACGCATCAGCCGATTGCGGCACAGAACCGGATTTTGCCGCTGCCATCACACTGCTAATTGCAGCCTGCGACGCATCGGTTGCTGCTGTTTTTTGTGCTGATGCTGAACGATACAGTGCGACAGCATTTGCAGGTAATGTGACGACTAGTGCGAGCGCTGCAAATCCAACGACGGCACGCGCAAACGAAAATCGAGGAACTTCAACGATGTGCAAGGTCGCCTCAACGTCCTGAACAACCTGCTGTTCAGCATGCTCAACGCGCTGAAACAGACTCTTGAAAAAAGAGGCGCCGCCATACAGTGCAGAACGAACACGATGCACATTTCCGTATGACTGCGCGTAGCACTTCTCAAAAGAGTCTGGTGTAAATTGTTCTGAAAATGACCACAAATCTAACCCGCTCATCAAATCCGTACTCACGGTTGCGTATGTTTCAAATGGAACGCCGTGTGCAGCCTCAGCCAAAGCCGGTGAGAATAGTGCATCTGCCGTTTCTGTGCGCTCAGAATCTTCAACCTCTTGATGGAACGAAACGGATTGCAACGAAACAACGTACGCACTTTGTTGATGCTCCCCTCGATGCACGCTCACCGCATGAGATCGAATCTGAACCAGTGGCGTGATGCTGTGACGAACAACGGCCTCATCAAATGCCTGAATTTCATCTGCAACGGAAATTTCTGCAGGCGAAGAAACATCTTGTGCTGTCGGGTATGTAAAAGTTTGGACCTGTTTTCGTTGTTTTCGACTCCCCTGCGGCGTTGTGATCGTCATTCCGTCCTGCTCAACAACCAAAGAAAGCAGACGCTCAAGAGAGTCCGCCCCAGCCGAGTCCGTTTCCGGTCTCCGCGGTGTTTGCGATGTATACATTCTTCCTCCCATGGAATGCGACTATCAAGAAACAGATCCGTATACAGAAATCGTGCGTTCAGCGGCCTGATGCCAAGAATGGCGAGCTGCCAAAACCGAAGCCGAGCGTTTTGTTTTTTCGCGGGCAACCTCTGGTCCACTCATCACCTCCTGAACAGCCGTAAGTATAGCATTTGAATCACCGACGCGGAAGAATATCGCACCATCATCACCCAACACTTCACGCATCACCGGAATATCAGAACAGAGAACGGGGCAACCGTGCGCAATTGCTTCGAGTGGAGGGAGACCAAATCCTTCAAAGTGAGTTGGAAAAATAAACGCGGTCGCGTGTTGAAATAATTCTGAAAGTCGCGCATCAGAAACACGATCAAGAAACGAAACATGAGATAATTTTGATGAAATAGCCTGATCTCGCAAGGTTTTCATGAAGATATCGAGCTCTCCCGCAATCTGTAATTGCAAGTTTGGATATCGTTCGTGGATCAACGGCCAAGCAGATAATAAGTCCTGAACACCTTTGTGCGGATACGCTGCACCGACATACAAGAGATAGCCATTTTCACCTCGAGGCTCTTGATCATCCGTCACAACATCCTTCACCTCCGACATTCCCTCCCCTGTCACAACAATCTTTTCCACAGCCTTTGGATACAATGTTGCTACATCATCTTTTGTCGCGTTCGTCGGAACCAAAATTTTTGCAGCACCGGAAATTGCATGAGCAAGAACAAATCGGAATCCCAGATGTTTCAGTTTTGCGATAAGTGGATGTCGAGTTGAAATCTTGGAACTCGTCGGAACATGACGAAGAAGTAGATCGTGAATCGTGACGATGAATCGACCGCGGAAAAAGAGTGGGACGTTCCAGTGCGGGAAATGGATCACGTCAGCACGGATCTGACGGAGGATGCGCGGAAGCTCGAACTGCTCACGCAAGCCATACCAGGGAATGTCGGCGACGATGGTTTCAACGGATGGACGGGAAACGAATGGATGCAACGAGGTTCTGACAATCAACACATACCGATGCTCTGGCGCACGGTCCAACATCGCGCGAACAAGTTCCTCAACATACCGCCCGATTCCACGGGTGTTCTCTGGCCCCATCATTCGGGCGTCGATCGCAATGCGCATACAGGCAGGGTACGGAGAGTTGAGCAGATTGACAAGGCCGGGAAAATAGTGTCTTCTGGGGGTGATCGTTCTTTTGAAATTGAGGTGCAACACATGGCTCGAAGTCGCGCACCAGTGATTACCGAAGTCTCTCAGAAATTGATCATGCCAGAAACACCGGAGGAAGAGGCTCCGGCACTGCTCATCATCGAAACCATTCGACTCTTGCGAATCGGAACCGTACGACTCCTCAAATCCGGCACCACCGAACCACCCGTCGTCGTTCGCATCGCCTACGCCGGTGGCAACAAGCCAGATGAAAGCTGGGCCCCGCGCCTGTTCGCGCGCATTAGCCCAGAACGAGGAGCGGGATGGATCGCGCGACTCAGCAAGTTCGATCCATCAACCAGAGAACTCTTTCTCGTACCACGTCCAGATAGACTCGACGAGTTCATCGCGGAAACAGCGCAACAAGAAATCAACATGCGCATCGCCAGCATCAGCCTCGGCGTGTTTCTCCTCAACCACCATCTCTCACATGAATTCTTTCTCCTCCAATGATCCCCGACTGACGGCAGTTGGGGATTTTTCTTCTCTCATACCTCATGCAATACTCATTACACTATGCCAACACATGGGGGAGTTGCAAAAAAAATTCAAGCGATTGAAGAAGAAATGAAACGGATCGGATTCTATCAAACAGAACCGCTTCGCGATGAGCAATGGAATTTCAAAGAAGCGTTTGCAATGGATACCATGGCGTATCAACAATGGCTCCAATTTGTGTTTATTCCGCGCGTCAAAGAAATCATTGAATCCAACGGAGAATTTCCTAAGACCAGTATGGTCGGAGTGCAAGCCATGAGAGAATTTAACGGGGATCCAAACGCGGAAAAACTGATAACGATGCTTGGGGAATTTGATCGGATGTTTGCATGAGAAGCTAGAAACGAGAGAAAGATTTTGTGATGTCAAAATAATAGCTTCTTATATGTTCTTGATCTTCGTCGAGCACTATTGAAAGTTTATCAATTTTTCTATCTCCTCGACTAATCAAACTTTGCCCCTCAAACGTATATTTTTTACCACCCAACTGATGAATCAGTTCGATAATCTGGTATTCCAATGCAACAGGACCCTCATCTGCGTCAATAATAATTGGATCCTCAACAGACTGACCATCCCCACCGCTTATGGGGAGGTCTAGATCAAATACTCTTTTAAAGACATTGTGGAGGGATTCCATATTTGCTTAATTCTTAAGACTTTAATTATTCATCATCTGCATTCAATTCAACCGCCTCGTCCTCATCAACTCCGTCATTCACAAGTTCCTGCACATTTTCAGCCGTTTCTTCGTCGAGATCGTGTTCGGACATGATCGTTGAGACTTCTTCGTCGGGTTCGGAGGGGGTTGGGGTGGTGGACATATTAAATCTGAACCGTTTCCATCTTGGAAACTGTTGCCTCTCGTTGTATTTCCATTTCTTTCTGAAGGTCTTGCCATAGTTGATGCGATTCAAACATGTTTGCCGTCAAACGCAGCATGAGTTGAGCCTTTACTTCTATCATGAAACGCCGTTTATCTTCTGCTAGATACCTTGATTCTTTCAAGTTATCGAGCAGGTCCGCCAACTTAATTGCCCATGCCTCACGATCATTCGCAATGGTCAACTTGGCGATCATCAGTGTCCAACGCGCTTCTTTGCCTAGATCCGTTTCCTCGTGCGTGCAAAGCCTTACGAGCTCTACGGTTCTTTGAGAGAAACCGTCGGCAATCAAGTCTTCAAAACGCACTCCACCATCTTCCACCACATCGTGAAGGAGCGCAGCGAGGCAGCCGTCTGATGACACACCAATATCAGCCGCATGCGACGTTATGATTTCATGCACCCGGAATGAGTGCGTATACGTTGGAACGTCCGGAAGACCTTTGCGGTGACCGGTGATTCGTTCCATGACTAAACTTTTTGCTTTTTCTTCTACATTATTTTCGGTATTCTTTATGTTCATATATGTTCTATATTAATTGATTAAGACGTCACTATCATTTTTCTCGCTATTGCGTTCGACCTTTGAAAAACAAAAAGCGGCTAAGAGATTAAATCCAGCATAAAACTGAATGAAATCTCCCAACCGCTTTGGTTAGTCGTCAATCTTCATATGGCACCCAGCAGATTTCCCTGGCTGCCTACTCCGATGGATATCGGGGAGACGATGACGGCCCAATTTTCTGAGGGCTGCAGTGTTGTGGTTGTTGAGGAACATTTATAAGATAGCACGGATTTTGGTTTTTGTCCAGCTTTGTCTCCATCGCTAATTGTTAAAAAAATCAATTAATACCCAACAAATTCCAATTTTCTCTATATTTCTCCATCCAATCTATTCCATAACGTTTCAATAAATCACCAGAGATATTGAGCGTACGAGAATAGTTAGGAAGTAATCTCCTCATTTCAGTTGCCTTATGCTCTTTTCCGTTTTTTCCAGGCGCTCTAAACCAAGCCTCATGCATTTCTTTTAATGCATCTGCTACAACATTACTCGGAACTATAAACACGGTAGGTGGTAACATTTCATCCTTTTGATAATCAACGAAACAATAAAACATCTTCTTGCTTTTCAGCAACTCATGCTTCGACTTCATGTGCCATCCCTTATCTGCACCAATATCTCGCCGTGTTTTAACCTGAATAACCGCCGTCTTCTCCCCAGCCACATCTGTACAAATGATATCTGCATTTGGTGCGCCTTGAGGCGCAAGTGCAGCCAGATAGCCCATTCGTAAAAGTCGGTAGAGCACAAAATGCTCTCCTGAAGCACCAACTAGGCTTGTCTGACTTTTTTGTTCCGGCATATGGATATTACGCTTAAATTGTTTAAGACATCACAGTCCCCCTTCTTCCGCCAACTCAACCGCGTCGTCTTCATCAACACCATCATTCACAAGCTCCTGCACCTTTTCGGCGGTTTCTTCATCAAGATCGTGTTCTGTCATAATTTCTCTTACCTCTTCGTCGATTTCAGGATCTTTGATCATATTATTTCTTCATGATGAGGAAGATAATCCCGAGTACCGCAAGCAATACGAGTGGCCACAAAAAGCCGGGTATCGCGCCACCAATCAATGCGGGGATCCAACCAAACATCAAACCAAACAGAAATCCCCATGAGACCAAAGCATAAATCCAAATCACCACAAAAGACAATACGCCGGTAATCCAGACTCCAATCATGTACTGCGAGCCATCCATAAACTTTATTGGTTTGTTAATTGCTCTTGCTGAGACTGAACCGGTTCACTTACTGGGTGCTCCTTCAACTGAATAATAAAAAGATCACCAATACCGTCCCTAGATGTTTTAGTCGGTTCGTACTTTCCACTGACTTTATTTGGATCAAGATCAAATCGAGTAAAAAAAGATTTTGCAACGAAAGACCCGCCTCGCTTTTCACCAACCCCATATTTGATGAGCTTGAAACAGGCATCACTCTTCTCAGTGAGAAAGTGCAATGCAAGAGCTTTGGCCTCCGAATCAAAATATATCTCAACAAAATTAAAACTCTCTAAGCCGTTCTCAGCAAAGAAGGTTGGAGGAAGCCCAAAGCTATAATTCTTCGTGACGCTAATTTTCCGGCTCATTTTAGCCCCAAAACCAACAAATTTCTCTAAACGTAATTTATCTGTTTCCATAAGAATAACTTGATAGACATATAGAACTATCAAATAGTGAATATAAAGTATACCGTTATGGATATTTTGTCAAGTTTGAAATTCTCTTAAAAAAGAGCGTAAAGGCTTGTGGCAAGGTCTTGACGGTATACCGTTTCACGAAGAACGGGTCTTGCAAGATATTTTCTGGTGCTGTACGATAGTAAGTGGATAAACAAAAACTGGCTTTCGCCAGTCTATGCTATCCGAGTTAACACTCAAGATTCAGCTGATCTTCACATGGTCGCATCAACGGCCACGATCAAAACAGTGTGGTTATATTTAACCATACCAACGACCGAATGGGAAGATTTGCGCTTCGGGACAACACCGAGGATAACTCGGAGGGTCGATGCGTGAACGAGCGCAAAACCCCTCCTCTCTCAAAGACATGAGCGCAATTTTAACCCGCTGTCTCGCCTACCACAGCATCGACAGTGACGTGTACCACTGGTTCCGCGACTGTTCCGTCGGTGACAACATCGAACGGGATAAGAAGCGATCCGGAACGGGAAACCTTCGCAAGTGCGATCGATGCCAACGCATCGAGCGCGGCGAGGTGACTCGTTAAAGGAAACAAGTGAATGAAAAGGAGGCAGCCCGTTCTGCCTCCTTAACTTTTTCTGGAAATGTGGTCGCGCCAACTTTTATGAGTTGGTATTTTTTATTATTTCTATCTCTTCCTCGTTTAATTCGTACATCGAGTAGACTAAGATGTCGATTTGAGTTTCGAGGTCTTCGGTGTTTATTTTTGAATCATGTTTCTTTCTTAAGAGGATTTGGTCAACTACAGCTTCTATACTTGCTGCGATTTCTTCCCTCTCGACACTATTGATCTCAGGCAGAGGAATTTGTTCAACGTAGATTTTTTTCCACCTATTTGTTCCAACCCCAGATTCGCCACAAATTCCATCAAAGTACCAGTTTATGAGCCCTGAGTTCATGATTGCCGTTAGGAATCGTGGTCTTTCAAAAGTCATAAAGAATGTGGTTGCCTCTGTGTAGACTCCAGGTTCTACATAAGCAAAACGGCCATCGTCGACCAATTCAATCCATACCACCTTTTCTTTTTCAAATTCTTTGTAATAATTCGTTTGATCCTGCGTTTCGAACCACTCATTCCTCGTTTTTTTACGTGACCTTAGACTGCTGCTCAATATTTTCCCCGACTGCTCCAAACGTTCTTTTCCAAAATTGAGAAAATACTTTTTTATTGCAGGGTAATTATCGATATCCAGCCTGAGAGCTGGAAACGTACAGATCATGAATAAATTTTGAAATTCATAATTATATCTCCGGATATCTCGTCCACGTAGCACCGGTTTTATTATATCTGCACTCTTCGGATCATCCTTCACAAGCTCATCTCTAGTAGCTTTACTAACAATGAAAGCTTCGTTCAGACCAGTCGTTACACCACGATACATTTTAATTTCCCAGTCTTTTATGGGCTTGCCAAGCTTTTCTATTTTTTCTTTCAAAGCCTGCTCATTATTTGCGCCTATAAACCACACGGAATCGTTAAGATGATCGAGGGTGATCGCTTGTTTTAACACATATTCACCTAAGTCATCACCTTTCTTAAAATCATCTTTAAAATGTACAGCTGAAAGCTTGTGAGTATTTTTAGTTTTTTGCGTTATTAGGATATTAGTATCCACGGTGGCACTTTCAAACACCTTAAACCCTCCAAAATCTAAAAGCTTGAGCGGATTAGATTGTTCTATAAAATACCTGCGCAACTTTTCACCGTAACCGGATCGCATCCACTTGTTGCTCGTTATGAAGGTAAGCAGGCCTTTATCTTTAAGCAACTTAAGCCCCCGCTCATAAAAGAGGCAGTATAGATCACCGTTTCCGGAAAATGTTTCGAATCCTTGAGATTCGAGATCGCTTTGCGTTTGCGTACGAGCGAACCTTTGAAGCTGGACGTATGGTGGATTTCCGATCACTACATCAAAGTTTTCAACTCCAAACATGAAGCTGCTATCGAAGAATGTGCATGGAGTATCTTGATCAAATGGATGATAAGTCAGTAGCTGTTGTTGTTTTTTTGAAGCTCCGAGGGTGTTAACTTTCTTCAGGAGCTTATCAAATTCACTCCGCATCTTTTCTTTTACCTTGTTGCTCTCTGTTTTAAAATAACGGTTTCGAATTTCTTGCATCTTCGTTTCCGTTTCAGGGTCATCAAAAATTCCATATACACGGTCGAGTTGGATTAAGCTGTTCGCGCATACAAATTTAAAATCAAGGTTTGGAAGCGGGTCTAAGCCATTGTTCTCCTGGTTATGGTTCAGAATATCTTCGTCAACAATGATGGAGAGCCAGGCACGTAAACGCGATATCTCGACGGCCATGGGCTCGATATCAATTCCGTGGATATTGTTTTTGATGATATCCAACTTAAGTTTATACGGATCGAAGCGAGCTTCCATGCGCTCATAAACTGATAGAATAAGCTGTAACATGCCCATCGGAAAAGCCCCTGAGCCGCATGCAAGATCAAGTATCTTTAGGTTATCTAAAGCATCCAGAATGGTATTTTTATATGGCCGTAAGTCCTCTCTGAAGTTTCGGTAATCAAACTCGTGTTCTTTTTTATCAAATAATAATTCCAGAAGGTGCGCTCGCTTTGAATCATCTGGTAGTTTATTTGCGAGATAAGTTCTTAACGATTCCCGACACATGTAGTCCACGATCTCTCTCGGCGTATAGAATGCGCCCTTGGCTTTCCGCGCCTGTTCACCACTCTCTTCCGTTTGTTCGGCCAGCAAGTTTTCAAAAATTCTGCCAAGCATTTCCGGATCGATAGCTACCTGCTGAAAGTTACTCGTGCTTTCATCGGTAGTAAAGTTGTAGTGATTCAGAAAAATAAAGAACCGATGAAAATAATCCGCTGGGAATTCTAGCTTCGCATTTTTATATAGATCCCCTTCCTTAGCCTCAAAAAGACCACCATTTAGAAAAGGGGTTTTACGGTCTGGAGTGTCAGTACGATCTAGAATTGGCGCATTTAAAACACCAAAAAACAACGTTTCCAACTTGCTGCGATAAAAAGCCGTGCCATCCGCTTTGTCTATATCAAAATAGCCTTGGTCTTCAGAAATTATTCCTTTCTTTCTCAAAAACCAACAAAAAATTATTCGACCGATTAAACGGTTTGTAAACAAAGCCGCATGCTTCGGATCCAATACCTTCTTTTCTTCTGACAAGAATTGACGAAGCTCCTTGAAGAACTCGCTGATTCCACCGTAGAAGCGTTTATTGAGTGGCGAAAGATCGAAACTCTGCCAGAGCGTTTCGTGGACTTCCTTCTTGTTATTAAAATCAAACGGTTGAAGCCATTTTGTAAAAATCTCCTGTTGAGTGATGGAGAGTGGACCGGATAGCTCAAGAGTTCGAATCACGTAATTATTGCTCAAAGCAATAATTACTCGGTTTGCTTCCCCGGGAATTATGAAGTCGACACCAACGGGCTCATGAACGTTGAATGGTTCGTCTTCAAAGTTTGGAGTAAACGCGACCGCAGCCGAGATCACTCTCTTGCTTGATTTCTGTACCCAGTACACCTTAAATCCAATCTGTTTACCGTCTGCAATTTTGTAGCAGGCACGACGATCCGCGAATCCATCAGCCTCCTTAAACCAATGAGCGTTTGTTTTGATCTTTTGTGTATTAAAAAGCTCAAGCTCGCCATCGGCGGGAATTCCTAACAACTGAATGATTGATCGTATTGCAGAAACACAAGTTGCGAAGCTCGGTTGTTTTTGCAACTCAGTCAGCTGAGTTTGGAGGCTGGCCAGCTGTGCCGGCAATTTAACGGTTATCTCTGGCATAAAAAAGAATCAGATCAGCTTGATCTGCCTTGATGGAAGGCGAGATCTCTCCATCTTTGCTTGTTCGGGCAGCTATAGCAACTAGATCCTTTAAGTCGGTTAAATAAGGCTTATTCTCCTTTTTCAGTTTGATTATTTTTCTGACCAACTGACTGATCTTTTTGGCATCCAAAACGTTTTTCGTTGAATAGGATTTTTTGACTGTTTCGATTTCATCGAACGGATACCCTTGCTCGTACATGAGTTTGAGGATTCCAGCCTGTTGACCGCTAGGAGCTCCCTCCTCATCGCTCGCATGATATGTAACAACGCTTCGTTTTGTTTTATCCACGATCATTTCACGATCGACGTTAATACCGTCCTTGTCGCGTTCATTGTCGGTAGCGTTTGTCTTGAGCCATTCCAATGCCTGCAATTGAGTTACGGCACTGAATTTATTACCACTTGTCTCCATGCAAGCAAATTGCATTCCAACAACCCCGGCACCCGCCTTTAAACGCGCGAGCGACATAATCGCTGGGCGATTATCGCCACGGTGTTTTCTTTCAGGAAAGGCTCCCCATTTTCCCTGTGGTATACCGTAGACAAGATCCTTGTATTCCTGCGTGTACTCACTCGAGTGATGGAATAACTTGAGGTCTGAAACGAACTCGTCTTCCGAGAGAAGAAAATCTGTCGTTTGCTCCAAATCCTGCAAAGCCTTAATACGAGCCTGTTCGTCATTACTGTAAATATCTTCGTACGTATCAGTGAACTCAATAGGATTTGGATTTTCGGTCAGTACTGATTGATCAGTACCGATTGTATTACGGATCATCTCAATCTTGCCCTCAAGCCGCTGAACCAAACGGAGATAATTCTCAAGTTTTGATTCAGGGCTCATGTTATAAACGTACACGGATTCGAACTCTGAACCAAGTCGATTAACACGACCGTTACGCTGGATCATTCTGACTGGGTTCCAGTGCAAATCATAGTTAATAATGATCCCACAGTCCTGAAGATTCTGTCCTTCCGATAGGACATCTGTAGAAAACAAATAAGATAACTCCTTCTCTCCAGGCTTGAACGTATGACTTTTTGATTTCGGCGAAAATCTTGAAGCGTATAAATCCGCGTCGCCGCGATTCTTTGATGAGACAAACGCTGAATTTTCATCGGTGATCAAAGATGTGTGCCTTTTGATGTTCTTCTCCAAGTAATCAATGGTATCGGCGAAATAGGAGAAAACAAGCACCTTCTTTCCCGCGAAATGCAAAACATGAAGAAGCTTGGCAAGCGCCTTTATTTTAGAATCGTCCTGCTCGAGCAGTTTGATTTGAGCTAAAAGTAGATCGAGAATTTTTTGCTCCTTAACTATATCCGCGCTTAACGCATCTACCTGATAATTATGATCCTTGATCTGGTCTAGGATCGCCTCCTCCATCTCGGAATCGTGTTCCTCTGCATCAATATTTTCCTCATCTGATTCCAACAATGTCTGGAGAGCATCCGCGTCTTTCAGGCTTACGATGTAACCCTTCTTCAAACCGCCCTCAAACTGTCGAAGTTTTTTCTGATAATTTTCGATTGAAATTCTGAGCGAGCTGACAGATGATTCCATTCTCTTCAGAAAAACGGTTCTAAGAATGCCATATAGACCGAGCTGTAGTTGCAGGTGCTTGCTCTCATCTGCATCTAAACCGAGCTCATGAATTTGTTTCTGAGTCTTTCCGTAATACCTGGTCTGATACATGCGCCAGCGATAGGGCATGAATCCCAACATCAAAATGAGCTGAAAAATAAAGTACATCGGGGTCTCCTCCTCGAGCTCCTCTTGGGTTTTGTGTGCCTGGACATTGTCGAGCTGATCGAGAGGGTGCTTCAAATCTTTACAGTCCTCAACAAGAGATGCTGGATCTGCCAAGTAAATCGATTCTAATGGGAGAGTCGTCGCGATTGGTTCTCGAACTTTTTCGGCCAAAATATGACTAAAATCATATTTTGCATTTTCTGGAATAGCTTTCGGAAAGCGAGCCTCCTTGCCATTGATGGTTAAAAATCCATACTCCTTTTCAATCCCCTGCCGTGTTCGTCTTACGACGAACGTGCGGATAATCGGAGTCATGATCTGGCGAACATAGTTGTAATCGATGCCCGCTCCACGCTTCACATCTTGATTGATTTTCTTTAAAAGATTGTGTATCGCTTGTGCGAAATCCACCGGAACACTCTGCTTCGTCTTGGAATCAACTACGGTCATTCGAAAAATATCTGATCGGCCACGTGCTCCGAGTAGCACCTGGTTAGTGATGTCGTTCAACTGATTATTGATTGGAGTAGCGGTTAAAAGCAGAATGTGCGCCTTTGGATTTTCGCGCATCCAATCCAACAATTGTTCATAGCGCTTGCCACTCGTCTTTCTGAGGTTATGTGATTCATCAATGACAAACAACGCGACGCTCGCGATGTGGTCGATCTTCATCGCCTCTTCAATGTCGTTCCTGTTTTGCAAGACAATGGGATTAAGTCCATTAATGCCCTGTGTACTCAGTTCTTTCCTCCACTGGAGCCTGAGCGACTTAGGACAAATCACCTCTACGCGACGCTTGCCATCATCGCTATCCAGATATTGTTTAATTACTTCAATCGCCGTGTAGGTTTTCCCCAAACCAACGGAGTCAGATAGCATCGCAACTTTATACTTATTTAAGCGCCGCATGAGCGCCTGAACATTCTTTTTTTGGAAATCTAATAGTTCATGAGCGCCCTTGATCGACGTCTCGATATCTTCATCCTCAAGCTCGTCCTGATAAAGCTCAAAAAGCGTTTTGATGTACATCTCATAAGGGCTAAACAAAACATCCCCAACGGGAGACTGCCCTAAAAGTTCGGTGAACTTACCGTCCCACTCTTCAGTAGTTTCATCACTCCAAAGCTGGTCAAACCAAAATAGGTGACCGACTTCTTGCTCTTTTGTTTGAGGCTTGAAAACTACGATTCGATGATCTGATTCCAATGCATTCAGTTCCGTGTTATGCGTCAAACCATTCTTTGTAAAATTAGAAGATCCGATTATTCCGACAGCCTCTTCTGAATCATACCCACCAAAAATGTAACACTTGGCATGCAAAAATGCTTTTCGATATACGCGAACTTCTAAAACACCATCGTGGATTAACGTCTTTAAATCACGTACGCTCTGTTGCAACCCAGGATTCGGCGTCAATCTTTCGAGGTCGCGAAAAATGTCAGTATCCGGATAGTCCGGTTCCGGATGGGTCAATTGATGACGTGGGATCAACGGCTCACGTCCAATCAGCAAACGAATTTTCTTAATTTTTTTCAGTTCTTCGATAACGAGCTCGCTACCCAAAAGATCCCAATATCCGGTTGCGATGGATAGCTCCTCGTATTTTGGCGCGAGTTCTTTAATTACATCAAGAAATATCTTGCGCTGATTATCAATAATTTTTGGAATCCTCATAATAGCGTCATTATATCAGCAATCGTAATGTTTTATTGTTTTTCGATAAGTTTCAAAATATCCTCTCTCCGATACCGTCGATCCCCGCGTTCCCCAATCCGTACCGCCTTCAGTATCCCCTTCTTATCCCAAAGACGCAACGTGTTCGGATGACATTTCAAAATCTCGCTGGCCTCGCGAAGCGTGAGTAATGGAGGGATTTTGACTTCTTCCATAAATACAATGCCATTCTAACTCACCTACCAATCCTGCACAATGCGCTACATCAAATGTTCAAACACTCCAAAGTTTAGTGAATGGATGCCATAAAATGCACTTCATTCACTAATAATTGCTCGACGATCCGTTTCATTACACCATTTTCGTGACATCACGAAAATGATCACTAACTATTATTCCCCAATCAACTCCTGACGAGTCCCCTTACCCAGTTCCTTTTCTTCCTTCTTCCGCCGTCCCTCGATCGCTTTCAAATCTTCTTCTGCGCGAATATCTTCCGGAACGATGCCGCGATTCAGCAATGCTTGACGTGTCTCTTTGCTGTTCTTAACAACCTCCTCACTCATCGCTTCCTTTCCCAGGATATTCTTCTCTGAAATGTTATGATCCGTCATAGCAAGCGCGAAATCTTTCGCTTTCAATTCCACGTGAC
This sequence comes from Patescibacteria group bacterium, assembly GCA_018063105.1. Lineage (GTDB taxonomy): Bacteria > Patescibacteriota > Patescibacteriia > 2-12-FULL-60-25 > 2-12-FULL-60-25 > JAGOQX01. Next base: position 13,934 of record JAGOQX010000007.1, on the reverse strand, counting down.
TATCAAAATCCGCAAGAGATCGCCCCGCTGGTATGTTGCGCCGATTTTTCAATTGACGTGCCCCAATACCGCCATATAACGCTTCAATATGTTTATTTTTGAATGTCGCAAACTCCGCTTGGAGTTTAATTCCACGTTGATACACGGTGGATTCAATCTTTCCCTCAGTTTCCTTCAACTTTGCACGCGCCTCAAGACGCTGTGTTTCTTTTTCGCGCTCTACCAATAACTCTTGCCTGCGTGTCTGTGTCGCAAAATATGTTTGTGCCAGTGCAATCTGCGGTTTACGTGGATCACCATTTTGCGCGATCAAATAACAAGCATATCGCGTAAGAAAATAGTCCTCTTTTGGACGACCGCCAGAACTTTTTACCGGAGCCGGTAAAAAGTGGCTATCCACAGGCTGATCGCTCAATCTACAAGCATCTTTCGCTTTTTCTATAACTTCCTGAAACTTTTGCCATTTAACATAACCGAGTATCAACATCAGATCGCGTGCCGACCAAAACTCAACAGGGTTCTGATCTTGCGTAACCTTTTTAATCGATTCCAGACTCTGCTGAATCTGCGTGAGTGCTTTATCCATATATTTAGATATCAGAATTTTTTGAATGACTAAATGGAGGCAAAATACGTTTGCGCAAAAGCAATCTCCGGCTTCCGCGGGTCGCCATTCTGTGCGATGAGATAGCAAGCAAAGCGGGAAAGATGATAATCAGTCACTTTTCTTGTTGTTTTTGAGCCAATTTCGACCTTTTTACCCGCGCCGGTAAAATGGTCAGCCAGTGGCTGATTCGTTGCAACGCATGTCGCTTGAGCGCGCTTTATGGCTTCCTGAAATTTTTGCCATTTCACATATCCAAGCAACGGCATCAACTCTCGCGCTTCCCAAAACTCAAAACCATATTCATCCATCTTTTTGATGGATTCAAAATCCTTATGTAGCGATGTAGGGATGATGGAATTGTCCATATGTGGAGTTATAAGAATGATTCAAATAACTAAATTAGGGTAACACATACATCATATCAAGAATAGAACAAAAATGGAACAGCATTATAATGACATCGCACAATACAAAACACATCGATTTCTCGATGTGTCTCACCTGGTCGCGTTGAACGCGATGGAGCGGGTAGCGGGAATCGAACCCGCCTCTCAACCTTGGAAGGGTCGCATAATAACCACTATACGATACCCGCTTGATGTGTTTGTGGCGTTATAGTAGCGGACGTTTCGGGCATTGGCAATACCTTGGTATGATGGGGGCAATCATCGCGTATGCCAAAAAATGAAATCATCCCGGTCAATCCATTCAGCTCGCTCTCTACATTCGCGGATTTTAAGCCACCAACACAAGAGACGCTTTTGGTTAAAGGCGAATATGCGAAGGCAAAAGCCGAGAACCTTGAGATCCTCCTCCCCTATCCAGATGCTCAGCCGCTTGCCGTAACCATTGATGACGAACCTTTCGAAACCACGGCCGGCGCATTGCGAGCCGAGTTGGCGCTCATGGGAACACCCGGTCAGGAGCGGGCGGGCGGATGGCCGTATCGGATTAGCGTGTTGAGTGAGGAGCCTGAAAAGTTCATGGAGCAGGAGCGCACAGGCCTCGAACGATCACGCGATCAATATCTTGCGAAACTTGAGCCGTATGAGGATCATCAGCTCGTTTGGGTTGTGTATCCAAATGAAGGAGCGCACGCCACGCAGACCACAGCGGGATCATTGCGAAACATGTTAGCGACATTTGATCGCTCAACGGCAGAGGCGCTGAGTCATCAAGGTGGATTTTCCATCGTTTCAACAGACCCGACATTTGATGCGGTGGCGTATGAAAAGGAGAATGATGAAGCATTCGCGGAGATGGTCCAAGGAACAATTGACCGCGTGAACGTTACCGGGCAACTCAAAGAAGCCATGATTCATCGACTGGGAGCATTCGGCCCTGATGAGCGGCTACGCGTACAATTTCGTGGCGAAGAACCAAAGGTCTTCACTCGCGATATGTTGATATCCTTAATACAGTCCATGAGTTCATACGAATTAGAAAAAGATGGGATTCCGACGGTAACAGCGGAAAACAAAGGAAAACGCTTGGGAGAATAGCCAAAAACGCCACCCCCTCGACAAATTTCCTACGATCTCGTATTATTCCGGCACAAGAAAAGAAGAAACGACGGGCTGTAGCGCAGTTTCCGCCAAAGGCGGATTCGCCAGGGGCGAGGCTAGCAAGTCCAAAGAAAGAAAAAGCACACATCGGGCTGTAGCGCAGTTGGCTAGCGCATCTGCTTTGGGAGCAGAGGGTCGTGGGTTCGAGTCCCACCAGCCCGACCATATCAAAACTCTGGATAGACCAGAGTTTTGTGTTTCTATATACTTTATAGATGCATTCCGTCTACTTCCTCAAAAGCACGACTAACGGCAAATATTATGTTGGCATGACGGAAAAAGATCCAAAGCAACGAGCACTTGAACACAATCAGGGATCGAATGACTGGACCAGTCAGAATGGACCGTTCACCCTAGTCTATTATGAAAGCTATTGCTGCAAGGAGGATGCAGCGAAACGAGAGGCGTTTTATAAGACGGGCATGGGAAGACGAATACGGGATGCGATTATTGGAGCAGTTTCCGCCAAAGGCGGACCCGCCTCTGGCGGGGGCTAGCGCATCTGCTTTGGGAGCAGAGGGTCGTGGGTTCGAGTCCCACCAGCCCGACCATATCAAAACTCTGGATAGACCAGAGTTTTGTGTTTCTATATACTTTATAGATGCATTCCGTCTACTTCCTCAAAAGCACGACTAACGGCAAATATTATGTTGGCATGACGGAAAAAGATCCAAAGCAACGAGCACTTGAACACAATCAGGGATCGAATGACTGGACCAGTCAGAATGGACCGTTCACCCTAGTCTATTATGAAAGCTATTGCTGCAAGGAGGATGCAGCGAAACGAGAGGCGTTTTATAAGACGGGCATGGGAAGACGAATACGGGATGCGATTATTGGAGCAGTTTCCGCCAAAGGCGGACCCGCCTCTGGCGGGGGCTAGCGCATCTGCTTTGGGAGCAGAGGGTCGTGGGTTCGAGTCCCACCAGCCCGACCATCAAAAACACTTCGAGAAATCGAGGTGTTTTTGTTTTTGCTACCTATTAGAATTGACAAAACCACTTTTTTTATTCTATCTTGATACGTCACACTGACCCGTACGGCAAGGGAAAGCCGAGTACTTTTCAGGGGGGCATCATGAGTCAGGAACATTTCAAAAAGTGGACTGCGGAGCAGTTCATGATGTGGGTGAATGGTTCACGACCCGAAGGAACGGTTCGATTCAAGGACGATATCAAGATCGACGCGGTCCTCATGGACCCGTGTGCCTTTGGCAGAGAGGACCAAATCAACCAATACGAACTTCCGCGCATGCCACTTGGCAACAAAGATGAGAACGGCAAGTGGCTCATCGAAAAGGTCGTCGAGCAGATCAAACCATCGGTCGTCGTTATCTTCGCGGATTGCTGCGGACCATATGCGATCGAAACCCAGGAAGCAACGCAGAAGATGTTTTCACACATTCAGTGGATCTTCCTGCACTTCTGTGACAATCCTGAGTGGCGTGACTTCGAGCGCTCTCGACATGCGGCCGAAAAAGCTCTACGGAGCATGAATCTTCTCGCCTAAAGGAGGCACCATGCGAAGAAAAATCGCGGTCATCATCTCTGGTCTGATGTCATCCGGCTGGCTCGCCATCATGGCGAAGGCGATGCGATCGCTGTATCACCAATTCGGTGTCTCCGGAATCATGTTGATCCTCTCAATTCTCATCGGCAGTTGCAGTGCCATCATCCAAATGGCGACCGAGGCTGATGCCGCAGCCAAGTAACTTCTCCACCCGCGTAACGACGAGCCCTCGCTCTCGTCACGCGGGTGCTCTTTTTTTTAGTTTTTATAATAAATTCCTAAATTCATCATGCGTCATTCCGGCCTGTTCGATAATCCTCCGTAGCGTCCCCTGTGGAATATCTACTGCGTGAACAGGCACGGTAACGTTCCGCGTCGGACTTCCTTCACATCGAAGTCGTACATGACTTCCGTGTTGATGATGAATGATAAATCCAGCTCGTCCAAGCGCAGCGATAATATCCTTAGCACGAAGCACTGGAAGCTTGGTCATGCCGGCTGGAGTCTAACCTTCATCTTTGTCACTCTAGGAGAAAAACGAACATCACGAGGCGGAGCGATATGATCTTTGCGCGCACTTTCAAGAAAACACTGAATCGCATCCATCGCCATCATCTTCGCCTCTGGCAATGTCTTACCGAACGTACAGATCTCTGAGATCGCCGGGACAATAACATTATAGCCACCATCAAGCAGTGGTTCGAATATCACATTATAAGAATGGATCGTAGCCTTTTTTGATATCGTTTGCTTTATGGACATACACGGAATATAGAAAAAGTTTAGTTGATTTCCACCTATTCGTCAAAAACAAAAAATCCCTCTAACGGCTGTGCCACGTGAACCATCGCACGCACACAGCCCCGTAAAGCGCACCAGGTGAATATCCTCCTTGCGCCACGTGGCACGAAAAAACCCTCGTTGTGCGAGGGTTTTTTCGTGGTGGGCGTGGATGGAGTCGAACCATCGACCTTTACATTATCAGTGTAACGCTCTAACCAACTGAGCTACACGCCCTCGATATATGATGAAATACAATTGAGATCGTCCGCCGGATTATCCAGCAAAAGACGGGTATTCAAATGTGGCGATATGGTACAAAAAAAGATGATATTTGGCAAGTCCGAGCAAGGACTTGCTTTTGCGCCCATTATTCGCTATCCTTTCGCCACATCGAGAACTGCGCCCCGGCGCATCGTTCGAGAACGACGCGCCGAGGTAGCTCAGTGGTAGAGCGAAGGACTGAAAATCCTTGCGTCGCCAGTTCAATCCTGGCCCTCGGCACCACGTAAAAACCCCATCTACAAGTGGGGTTTTTACGTGCCCCGCGTATAGCGGCGTGGCCGCACGCGGCTTTACGCCGTGGCGCAAGAGAAATATTCACCTGGTGCGCTTTACGGGGCTCCCCGTTCGATGGGGTTCACGTGGCACTGCCTATTTCCTTTAAAAAAGTTCCTTCCGCAACTTCGCCTTCACATCTACCCCCAAACCCGACAGCATATCTTTTATCGCGTCCATAAATGGAGATGGACCGCACATGCAGTAATCATTGTTCACAACATCAGTCAATACACTCTGAACCCTTGCTCCATCGATTCGACCGCAAATGCCGTCCCATCCATCTGCTTGTTCTTGGGTTGCGAAAAATACGACAGTAAACTGGGGATGTGTTTTTGCGAGATCTCGAAGTTCCTGCTCGTAGGCGGTCATGCTTCTTGTTCGATTGGAGTAGAACAACACAACACGACGAGACTCCCCGCTCAACAAAACTTGGCGAAGCATGCTGCGCATTGGTGTGATTCCAATTCCTCCGGCAAAGAGAACGAGCGGTTCTGTTGAAGGACGCAAGACGAAAGCACCGTATGGTCCCTGCACGTTCACGACATCACCCGCCTTTAACGTCTGCGCTCGTTTTGTGTAATCACCATGAACTTTAATCGCCAAATCAATCTCCTCTTTCGCTTCACATGGCGCATTTGAAATAGAGAACGCTGCTTTCCCCCAAGACGACCCATCTTCATTCAATAGATGCAACATCACCCACTGCCCAGCTTGAAAGGAAAATAGTGGCGCGCCATCATTTGGCGTTAAACGTAATTCAAATGTTTCATCTGCAAGTGGTGTATTGGAAACGACACGAAACGGACGCATGACTGGAAGTGGCATAGTTCAGTGATTAGGATTCTGTAAAATAGACCTTCAATATATCATCTTGTTGCAAGCAGGCAATATTCTGCTTGCACTGCATCCAAAATTCCGGATGATGGATACGACGAACGATTCGAAACCAACGACGGATTACTTTTGGAGGAGCTTGATGGTGCGCTAACTCATGACACACCACGCGCAAGATCGCATCAATCTTTCGTGGGACCATGGTGCGAGGCGTATACAGGTCCAACGTGATGAGATTTGTTCCAATTTTTGTATACCCAAGCGCAATGGTACGAGATTTTCCGCGACCGCGCACCCTTCGACGCAACGGACGCCATTCAAAATGCGACATACCTAAAATTTCACACGAACGACGAAAGAGCTGGTCTACCAGCATCTCATGTTCGGTGTGAACGATATCTGCCATTGTCTACTTTTCAAAATCCGTTGCCTTTGATCCAATTTCTTCGCGCTTTTCCGGTGTCTGCAACTCTTTTACATTCTCACCATGCATACTCACGCGATGCTTAATCGTCGCATCGATCGCTTCATCCAAATTACGCCCTTTCATTATCGCGTTACAGTCATAAATGCCGAATCCGCGGCAAGCAATAGCTTTCATATGAAGAAAGTATGCCAAAAATAGCCTATTTTGGCAAGTTCCGCTGTGCTATGCTCCAAACCATTGAATCATCCGCGAAAAGATTCTACACTTGGCACGTCGTTCGTGAACGACGTGCATTCGCCCATCATCACTCTTGGTCGGTCCGTAGCTCAGCGGTAGAGCAGGTGTCTTATACACACCCGGTCGAAGGTTCGATCCCTTCCGGACCGACCAAGGTTGACGATTTTTTTTATATCTGATCAGAAATTGCTACAGTTTCCGCGGTCTTAAAGGAGGCCGTCATGATCACACACACTCCCGGAACAACCCGCCCCGAGTTCCATGCTCTGCCGTTCGTATACATCTCCGGCTCGCTCACGTGCATGAACGAGGAACAACGAGAGAAACGTCGCGACCTGTACGAAGCTTTGGCCGATACCTGCGTTCATCAGGGACTGAAAGCCTATCTCCCGCATCTCGTGAGCGATCCGACGCGCGCCGCGTCACTCACGCCAGAGCAGGTGGATGATCTCGATCGTGAAGCCGTCGTGCGTTCGCTCCTCGTCGTGGCCTGCGTCGACGAGCCTTCGTCCGGCGTCGGCATCGAAATCGAGATGGCGTATCACGCGAATCGACCGATCATCCTCGTGTATCCGCACAGCACGAGGGTGTCGCGCCTCGTCCTCGGTTCGCCGGCCGCCAGGCTACTGACTCCGGTTGGCTACACCGGGATCATCGACGCCAAGGTGCAACTTGCCGCTCGGCTCTCCAGCTTCCTCGAGAAGTTCAACGATCCGTCCCGTCCCGAGCTCCTTCGTCTGCATTTGCTCCCCTGACGTTCCACCTCCGATCTCATAACTCCCCCAGCCCCCTCTTGTCTCAAGCGGGGGTTCTTCTTTTTATTTTCAGATCCGAAATCGAGAAAAAAATAGAGAAAATCCTCCTCTTTAAAAAAGAGGAGGTTGGAGGAGTTATGATCTGACGCCATTGACGATTTCGCTCTTTCATTGGTACTATTCGACCATAAATTATGTCTAATTACCTCATTTTTGCTTTAGTTGCAGCGCTCTTATCCCTTGCATGGGGGGCTTATCTTATTCGTTGGATTTTAAATCAACCAAAGGGTGACGGAAAAATGATTGAGATCGCCAGCGCGATCGAACAGGGCGCCAAAGCGTATCTGAACCGTCAATATAAGACGATTGGCGTGATCGGTGCCATTGTCTTTGTCATCATCTGGGGCACACTTGGCCGAAATTCAGCATTAGGCTTTGCGGTCGGTGCAATTTTATCTGCCGTCACCGGGTACATCGGCATGAACATTTCCGTTCGTGCAAACGTTCGCACCACGGAAGCAGCGAAAAAAGGAATCCGTGAGGCGTTCGACATGGCCGTGAAAGGCGGAACCGTGACCGGTCTCTTCGTCGTAGGCCTTGGCCTTCTCGGCGTTGCCGGTTTTTACGCAGCAACCCATGATTTGAAAGCGCTCATCGCCCTCGGCTTTGGTGGTTCACTCATCTCTGTGTTCGCACGCTTAGGTGGAGGCATTTTCACAAAAGCGGCTGATGTTGGTGCAGACCTTGTTGGAAAAGTGGAAGCCGGAATTCCGGAAGATGATCCTCGCAACCCAGCCGTCATCGCTGATAACGTGGGTGACAACGTTGGTGATTGCGCCGGTATGGCAGCTGATCTCTTTGAGACCTATGCCGTGACCGCTGTTGCAGCCATGATCCTTGGCGCACTTTCCTTCCCAGGAAACGAAATGGTCGTCATTTTCCCTCTTGTGATGGGTGGCGTTTCAATCATCACATCAATCGTCGGAACAATGTTCATTACATTGAAGAATCCGAAAAACATCATGGGTGCGTTGTATAAGGGATTGATCGTTGCTGGCGTGCTTGCAGCTGCAGCATTCTGGATGATTGCCGGAACATTTTTCCCAGAAGGCAGCGTTATCTCAGCAACCAACGTCGCGCTTTCTGCCTTCGTTGGTCTCGTCGTGACAGCCCTCATGGTCATGATCACCGAATACTACACCTCAACAAGCTACGCTCCCGTGCAAGGTATTGCGAAGGCTTCTGAAACAGGACACGGCACAAACGTGATCGCTGGTCTCGCGATGAGCATGAAATCAACGGCACTTCCGGTGATCGTCATTGCAGCAGCCATGCTTTCTGCCTACTCCTTAGCCGGTCTCTACGGAATCGCCATCGCCGCAATGAGCATGTTGTCTCTCACCGGCATTATCGTGACCATTGATGCATTTGGCCCAATCACAGACAACGCAGGAGGTATCGCAGAAATGGCAGGATTACCAGAAAACGTTCGCAACGTCACAGACCCATTGGATGCTGTCGGAAACACAACAAAGGCCGTGACCAAAGGATATGCGATCGCTTCTGCCGGTCTCGCCTCACTCGTGTTGTTTGCCTCATACACCCAAGAGTTTGTTGAACGCGGAAAGCATCTCGTGTTCACATTGGAAGATCCAAAACTCATCGCAGGTCTCTTTATTGGTGGATTGCTCCCATACCTCTTTGCTGCATACGCCATGGAAGCTGTTGGAAAAACTGCAGGAGCTGTTGTGGAAGAAGTACGCCGTCAGTTCCGCGAAATCAAAGGCATCATGGAAGGAACAGCAAAACCTGACTATGCTTCAACGGTCGACATTGTGACCCGCGCGGCAATCAAGCAGATGGTTGTCCCAGCCCTCTTGCCAGTCATCGTTCCAATCATTGTTGGTTTTACCCTCGGTCCGGTCGCCCTTGGTGGTGTCTTGATCGGGTCCATCGTGACAGGTCTCTTCGTTGCCATCTCTATGACATCTGGTGGTGGCGCATGGGACAACGCAAAGAAATACATTGAATCAGGCCACTTCGGCGGCAAGAAATCATTTGCTCACCAAGCAGCAGTTACAGGCGACACGGTCGGCGATCCATACAAGGACACAGCCGGCCCAGCCATCAACCCGATGATCAAGATTTTGAACATCATCGCGTTGCTCATGGTCGCATTACTGGTCTAGTCAAAGAAAACGGTCATCGCAAGGTGACCGTTTTTCTATTTCTTGACAAATTAGCCAAAATCAGGCACGTTGGCGTGTACGCACCATGCAAAGGAGTACCCAATGAATGGTCCGAGCGTAGTAAAAGCAAAACCAGCACCAATTCCGCCTCGGTGGAAGTCCTTCGCCTATACTTCCCCGCTTCTCCTGGAGTGTCTCCGGCCGATGCTCATCGCCGCTCCTGAGTTGCTCGAGGATCGAGACATCGTAGACGCACTTCTGGTCGTCTACCTCGTGAACCATTCTCGTTTTCAGAACGAGCATCTGTCGATGTCTCGCAAGCCTACCGACAGGCAAATCGTGCGGGCATGGAGCAAACTGACCAACTTCTGGTATCTGACGAACGATCCAAATCGAACGCTTCGATACAAACGGCTCAACAAACAACGAACTGAAGTATGGCCCAAGCTGGAAACAGCGCTCCGCAAGCTTGACCCTGATCTCCCCTCACAGATTAGTCCGGAGGAGGATTTCCAGCGTCCACGCATGCAAGACCCAGCAATCCGGTCATTCCTCCTTTGCATCACCCTTCTTCTTGGAGTCGTGACTCGTCGACAAAAATAACCACATCGCTGATTCCTCCCCCGCCTCTTGCGAAAGGCGGGGTTGTTCTATCCACCCCTTCTGATATCATCCCCCTATGCTTCACCACTGGACCATTGACCGCGAACCAAATCGTCTCCGACTGGACGTTTTTATTACTGAACAACTTCCTGAACAGTCTCGAAGCCACATTGCCAAACTCCTGAAACACGGCGCAGGCAAAGTGAACAACAAAGTCGTCAACGTCCACCATTTTCTTTCATTGGGTGATGTCATTGATTTTGAAGATTCCGTCAAAACAACAAAGCAAAAAGCAGAGACAAAAAAGACGTACCAACCACTTCCTCCGCTTGAAGTGATTGAGGCAACGCCAGACTGGGTCGTTATCAACAAGCCATCCGGGGTCATTGTGCATCCAGATGGAAAAGAACAGGGACCAACACTTGTTGACGCGCTCATTGCGTACGATCCAGCGATTGCAAAAATTGGCGAAGATCCAACGCGTCCAGGTATCATGCACCGCCTCGACAAAGAAGCGAGCGGGTTGATGGTGATCGCGCGAACACAGATCGCATTTGAAAACTTGAAGAAGCAGTTTGCTGAACACTCCGTTGAAAAACGATACATCGCGCTCGTCTACGGTGAGGTTCGCGAAGATGAAGGTGAGATCAAATTCCGCATTGGACGATCAACCACGAAGTTGCGCATGGCTGCAATCCCGGAAAATGAAAAAGCCGGAAAAGCCGCATGGACACACTTCAAAACCGTGAAACGATTCCACAATGCCTCGCTCATGGAGCTCGATATTTTCTCTGGACGCACACACCAAATTCGCGCTCACCTGCTCGCGTTCAGCCATCCAATCATCGGTGATCCGCTCTACATCCGCCGATCCGAAGATCGCAACATCAAAGCTCCGCGTCTCATGTTGCAATGTATCCATCTTCGATTCAATGATCCAACAACCGGAACACCGCACGCATTCGACCTTGCGCCAGCACCAGAATTCGCGACAGTGATGAACCAACTTTCTTAATCTCAAACCCATGCCACACCCTCTGCTCATTATCCTCACCGGCCCGTCAGGATCTGGAAAATCCACCATCCTCGACATGCTCAAGGTGCGAAAGCCATTCCCCTTCCAACGATTCGTCACCTGCACCACGCGGGCGAAACGACCTGGAGAAAAAAATGGGAAAGACTACTGGTTTGTGACGCGCGAGGATTTTGAACAAGACCTGAAAAAGAATCGATTCTTCGAGTCAGCTGAGGTCTACGGCAATTACTACGGTTCCTCAAAGACAGAATTCGAACGCCTCAAGGACACAAAAAAACCAATCTTGATGGTGCTCGATGTTCAAGGCGCAGAAACGATGAAGCGTGTTATTCCAAATACCTTCATCGTTTTTTTGGATGCATCGAAGAAGGCACTAACCGATAGACTGAAGAAACGCGGGACTGAGGCTGCAGAGATGAAACGACGGACAGCACAGCTAACGGAGGAAGAGACGCATCGTGGAATTGCGGACGTGTATATTAAGAATATGGAGGGGAAGATTGAGGAAGCCTACGAAAAGGCGGTTCATGCTATCCAGGCTAAAACCTCAAAAGCCTAACCAATCAGGCTGGTATTGACGGATTCCCTGCAATTAGGTATGCTACGGCCACATAAATTGTATGGCCGAAACCAACAAATACCAACCGATTGCAGCAGCCGATGTCGTCACCGGTATGCAGATTCGCGTTCACCTCAAAGTCAAAGAGTTGAACACTAAAGGTGAAGAAAAAGAGCGTATTCAGGTGTTTGAAGGCCTCGTCCTCAAAGTGAGCGGCGGTAGCGTTTCACGCACAATGACCGTCCGCAAGGTGTCAGACGGTATCGGAGTCGAACGTATCTTCCCAATCGCCTCCCCGGTGATCGACAAGATCGAACTCGTCCGAACGTTCAAAGCCCGCCGCAACGTAATCACACACGTTCGCACAGGAAAGCGCGGCTTGAAAGAAATTCACAAAGCGAAATAAAAAAGATAAAAAAATAGGCTCCGATCGGAGCCTATTTTTTTATCTTTTTTATTAACACTCATATTCGATAAACCCAAGTCTCACGACAGAGCTTCATACTACCGAGAATTCGACGAGCGTGTAAGTGAAGTAGATTCTTTTGTGTTTGCCCTGTAAAATATTCGTAAACCAGATATGACGACTTCACTTACAGAACTACAAGTTGCGAGACAATTAAAGAAGCGTTTGCAGCAGCTGCGTAAAGAAATGCAGATTCTTGTCGATGAAGTTGAGACTACATTGATACGTGCAACAGTAGAAAAGAACTAAGAAATATGCCTGAACAACGCAAACCGTCTGATACAGGCATAGAAGATGCCCACGTCGAAACTCACACAAAATCGACTGTTGAAACAATAGCTCTGGAGCTAGAGACACTTGGACAAGAAAATGCCCAGCTCTTTGAAGATGTTCAAGCTCTACAAAAACGAATTGATGAGCTGTTGAATGATGCCGAGACCATGAAAACTCTAGCCTCCGTTGATCCTGCTTTAAAAGCTCGATTAGGGCGTGCCTCCGGAGCAGTGTTACGAATTTTTCCAGAAATTGCAGCACAACGTTCAGAATCTAAAAAGATTCGTGATCAAGAAAAGCAATTTCAACAGTACTCTCTAAAAGCAGAAACAGTCATTGGAAATGAAAAAGCAGCCAAACTTACTGAGCTCTTTTCTACAAAAGATCCTACACTGCAAGAGCGCATCATCAATGGACTAAAATCTGCCTTAAATGAAAAAAATTCTGCGGGTCAAAAAGCTAAACTAGAAGGGCTGCTCTTTGAAGTCTCACGGCTGGATATTCTACACTCTCAAGGATTGGAACAGGTATACGTAGGCCAACCCCCAGCAATGGATATTACCTATGAAGCCCGCAACGGAAAACGCGTAACAAAAGCTCCTGTTTTACCTGACGCCTTTATTCAGCGTGAAGACGGATTATACGCGTATGAAGCAAAATTTCTTCCACGAATGCCGTATGGTAGTACCGATGGACATCACGATCAAATTGCAAAGTACCAAGCAGCAATTGAACAAAAAAAGATCACAGGGGCCACGGTCGAACTTCGAGGAAGAATTGATCCTAACTTTTTAAAATATGTTTGCGGTTCCGGAATTGAAGATCCCGGTCCAGTCCCGGATGTAGAAATAATTTATACGCTGCCACTTCCGAGTGGTGCTGAATATCGTTTTCCGTTAAAACGTATTCAAACCATGAATGGGCTCAAATTCGCCAATGAAGATAAGCGTTATACGCCGGAAGATCACCATATCATCGCGGGAGTCCAACGAGCACTTCAAGATCGAACCATCATTGAAATCATTTCTTCACCTCAGGTATCAACACCGGAATTGCAACCTTTTCTAGCAGATCCGATGAAGATTCCTACATCTGAACTGTATGATACATTTCAGCAAGAGGTTCTAGCGAACGTTCATCAGCGTTTACTTGATAAACGATCTGTCATCAATCATGATAATAGACAGAACGCTCGTAATCCGGAATTTGCAACGGTTGAGATGACGCAGACTATCGTATTGGATGCTTTAAAAACATTTCAGCTTTTTTTACGCGATAATCCACACATGGCAAAAGCAAAAGCTGCGTACATTGTAAAACCTGAAAATTGGCAGGCTGTAACGGAGCTTGCAACGAAACACATTCAAACGGTGCGCAAGCACGAGGAAGTCAGACAAGCATCTGCGGATGAACAACTACGCCAGGCTGAAAGAAAACAACTTGGCTATTACGCACGCCCAGAAGGAATCGCACTCGATCTAGATCATTTCTTACTGGATGCAATTCAAGAAGTAAATGCAGAAGTAGAAAATA
>JAGOQX010000021.1 GCA_018063105.1 Patescibacteria group bacterium | reverse complement strand
CGGCAAGTTCAACAACATCTGCAAAACTCATCTTTGCCAACCAATCGCTATTAAATTTTAATTCCGCTGGATTCTCTCCATCGAATTTCAACATTGATGATGCTTGCTCTTTATATGACTTGCAATTTGCCAACACCTCTTCGCGCGTCAACGGTTTGCGTGTCGCCAGCTTGTCCGTTGGATCACCGATCATGGCGGTGAAATCTCCGATCAATAAAATTACCTTGTGACCAAGTTGTTGCAATTCCGCCAACTTACGAATCGCGATAGCATGACCGACGTGCAAGGACGGACCGGTCGGATCAATACCGAGATAGACCGTAATTTGCTTTCCTGATTTCAAAACCTCACCCAGTTTTTCCGGCGTTGGATAAATATGTTCGACCGATCGGGATACAAATCGCTCAATTGCTTTGGAATCCGTTGAAACCTTGTTCATAGTTCTACGCAGTATCCTAGCATAAGTCCCGAAGGAGACAAACCAGCAAATAAAAAAGGCTCCGTGAACGCGCACGGAGCCGAATCGAGGTTTCATTGTTACTGATTCTTAAAGGAGCATCGCGATGAATGCCTGAACCCGAGGACGCTTCGGCGCTAGACCAGCCAAGACGTCTCTCCGATAGGAAAACCACAAATCGGACCGTTCCATCGTACAGCCGCCAACATGAGTAATCGTGCTGTACCGCAACACTGAACGAAGCTGTGCTTCAATGACACGGGGAAGATTCAAATGCTCTGAACCCGGCACCGACTCAGCCTCCGGATACGCAGAAAATGATCGAACGATCTCTTGATTCACCTTGTAGCACTTGCCACAGATACCGGGACCGATCCAGGCACTGAGCGGAGCGTGCGGCGCTTCGTGATGCACCGCTTCCACGAGTTTGCCGGCAATATTTCCCAACGTTCCTACTCGTCCAGAATGCGCAAGACCAATACATGGCTGCCGTTGAGAAGCAAGAAAGACTGGCGGACAATCTCCGCCCGTTACTACCAGCGCAACACCACGCTCAGTTGTCACAAGGCCATCAACGCTATCGATGAATTCAAGTGACGAACCCCTTGACTGAACGGGAACGACCGTATCGCTGTGAGCCAAACGCGCGACACGAATCGCTCGAGGCAAACGCAGACTCATATGCTGACAGAACAAAGAGATACGCGATTCATATCTGTGGAGCTCGCTCTCGAATGCTGTGGCTGTCGGCGTTGCAAAATCACCATCGTGAACCGTGGTACCGATCAACACCCAAGATCGATTATTTACAAGGATCTCCATATGCCTCCTTTCAGCGACAAGACCCTAACACACCCCCTGAAGATCAGAAAGAGCATGCTATCGACGAGCTTCAAGGGCCACCTTTTTCGCTTCTGCATCCGCCAGTTTCCCCTTCAACTCATCAACAACTCGAGCTGGAGCTCGTGATGTAAAATCCGCGTTCTCTAATTTCGCATTCAATGACACGATATACTTCTGCACCTCCTCCAACTCTTTTTCAATATTCGCTTTTTCCTTTTCTAAATCTTTTGTCTCAGTGAAAAAGACACCGATCGTACAGGATCCAGACACGGCAAATCGCCATTGCTCTTTTTCTGATGCTGGCGGTTCTTCAAAACGAACCTCACTCGCTTTTGCGAGTTCGGCAAAATGGACATTCTGCTTTATCAAATCAATATCAGTTGCAGGACCCCACACGACAAATGAGACACGTGCTTTCGTATCAACGCCGTTATCATTTCGAAGACGACGGAGATCTGTAACGAGCGTACGAAGACGTTCAAATCCAACTACCTCATTTTGAGGTTCCATCTTCGGCCACGGTGCAACAATTAACTGCCCCTCAAAACCTGCGATGCCCCAAATATGCTCCGTGACAAATGGCATGAACGGATGCCAGAGCGTGAGGATTGTTCGCAAGATGTGCGACAAGATTGCACCTTTCTCTTTTTCAATTTTTGCAATTTCCAAATACCAGTCCGCCAAATCTCCCCACGTAAAATCACGCAGCTCTTCACCGGCAGATGAGAGTTCGTATGCTTCAATTTTCTTTGTGACACTCGCAACGACGTTTGAGAGACGTGCGAGGATCCATTCGTCAGCCAGCGTCAATTTTTTGTCATTCCGACCGACGAGTCCGCGAGGAGCGGAGGAATCGCTTCGGAGGGATCCCTCCGCGTTGGTCGGGATGACAGATAAAATAAAGCGCGAGATATTCCAGAGCTTGTTCGTGAAATTTCGGAACCCACCAATTTTATCTTCCGATAATCGCGTGTCATTTCCCGGCGTTGTTCCGAGTACGAGGGATAATCGCACAGCATCCGTTCCGTATTTCGGAATAACATCGAGCGGATCAATAATATTTCCGATCGACTTTGACATCTTTCTCCCCTGCTCATCACGAACAAGGCCGTGGAGATAGACGTCCTTAAATGGAACCTCTCCAAGCGCATACGATGACATCAAGACCATGCGAGCAACCCAGAAAAATAGAATATCGTAGCCCGTCTCAAGCACTGCGGTTGGATGATAGGCCTTCATCTTTTCCCACTCCTCCACATTCGGCCAACCGAGCGTGGAGAATGTCCACATCCCAGAAGAAAACCATGTGTCGAGCGTATCTGGATCTTGCGTCCATTCTGGCCCAGGAGAAATAGCTGACACAACCATCTCCTCCTGATCATCTTCCGTGCGATACCACACCGGAATCTGATGACCAAACCAAATTTGGCGCGAGATACACCAGTCGCGCAAATTATCGATCCAATGGAAATATGTTTTATCAAATCGTTCCGGCACGATCCTCGTCTGCTTCGATTCAACTGCCTCGCGCATGAGTTGTTTCAACGTCACCATCTCACCACGCTTCCATTTATTCAACGTATCTTGGCGAAGGGCAAACGGTTTGTTCACGCGGATAAACCACTGACGCATTGGCAACTGTTCCACCGGTGCACCTCCGCGTTCTGCCACTGGAAGATTTTGTTTGATCTCTTCAACCTTCTCCAGCAATCCTTGTGCCGCCAGCACCTCCTCAACTTTGACGCGCGCCTGTTTTACCGTCAGCCCATCAAACTCCACACCAACTTCTGCCATCATCTTTCCATTCTTTCCAATCACCGGAATCGTATCCAATTGATGACGTTCCGCCATCTCCGCATCAATCATGGAATGCGCAGGAGTCACACCAAGTGCACCCGTTCCAAATGTCGGATCAACGGCTTCGTCAGCAATGATCTTGATGTACAACTTCTTTCCGCAAAACGTCGGTTCAAATCTTTGACCAATATACTTCTGATATCGCTCATCTGTTGGATGCACCGCAACAGCCACATCGCCAAACTTTGTTTCCGGTCGTGTTGTTGAAATGGTGATTGGAAAATCTGCGTCGTATTTGAACGTCAACAACTTCGCCGTCGTCTCTTTTGTTAACACCTCATCATCCGACAACGTTGTTTGAAATTGTGGATCCCAATTCACCAATCGATATCCACGCTCAATAATTCCATCGTCAAACATCATCTTGAACATTTCATTCACCGATGCGTTCCGTGCTTCATCAAACGTATATCGTTCACGTGACCAGTCACACGATGACCCCATCTTGCGAACTTGATTATTGATCGTGCGTCCAGACTCTTCTGCAAATTCTTTCACCTTATCTAAAAACTTCTCACGTCCAAGCTCTGTCCGCGGATCCTTCATCCCCTGTTTCACCAACAGTTGTTCGACTTTGACCTGCGTCGCAATCGCGGCGTGATCTGTTCCCGGAATCCACAACGTCTTTTTTCCACGCATGCGTTGAAATCGAATCATCAAATCTTCAATCGCCAACATCGTCGCATGCCCCATATGCAACGTCCCGGTCCGATTCGGCGGAGGCATCACAATGCAGTACGGTTCCGTGCGCTCACCCGGAAGTTGATCTGGATTAAACACGCCAGACGCTTCCCAGGCGGCGTACATCGCATCCTCCACACCGGACGCATCATAGGCTTTTGGCAAATCAGCAAAGCTAGACATAGAATGAGAAGATGTTACGTGCAAATGCGTTATCTGTCGATTGACACGATGAATACATTAGTGTATCATGCCATTATCACTACGAAAAAGACCCCTGCACGGTTCCGTCCGTACCGGGGGCTTTTTCTTTCCGGACCTCAATCAAAGAACGAGCTTGACCAAGATAGGTAATCATCGCCCCAGTACGTTTTAAAAGAATTGAACAATGTCCTTCTTGAGACGGAGATAGAATTACACGAAGCGCGCCTCTTTGTATCAACATTTTGACCAGACTCGCATAGTCTCCATCGCTTGAAACAATGACAGCTTGCTCAAATTTCTGCAGAAAATAATCCTGTGTTGCTGATAGAACGAGATCTGCATCACAGTTTCCCTTTGGCTTTCCCGCGCCATCATACACAACTTCCTTAAATACAAGAATGTATCCAGCTTCCTGAAGTTCTTTATAGCGATCTCTATATTTTGGAATATTGCCGAGAAACAAATACGCCTCCGTGACCGCGTACTTCTCCTTTAGCCAAACGCGAAAACGTCTATAATCTAACACCCATCCTTGAGATTTTATTCCCATGTGCAGATTTGCCCCATCAATGTATGCGTTGTTGTTTTGTTTTTTCTGCATAGACAAAAACTACATGACGGCAAAGCTAGACATAGAATGAAAAGATGTTACGTGCTCGCCACAAAAGTTGCAACAGAAATCTAGAAAAAATCCAGATTAACACTTGTCGTTCTGATAATCTGTTCCAACTCAAACGCATCCGCATGGCTACAAACACCAAGATACGAATGTATGTTATCTTCGTTCGCGCGACGCAACATCCTTCCCGCCGTGTTGATTCGAACAACCGTCGCATGCGGAAACAAAACATATCCTACAAAATCTATTCCCTGCATCCAGGTACGAATAAAAACTTTCTTCGGATGTAACCGCAGAGAAAGTGTTTGATTCAAAAAATCGTCGACATTCTTCGTCACGCCAACGAGATATTCCCTCGATTCACTTAAAATAATGAAGTCGTCGCAGTAACGGAGATAGTATTTTTGATGAAGGAAATTTTTCACATGCCGATCGAGTTCATGAAGATATATATTGGCGAACAATTGACTCGTAAGGTTGCCAAGAGGAATCCCACGACAACTGCCGATTGAATAACTCCCAATAATATTTTCAAGTAGTTCCATCGTTTTCGGATCATTGATCTGTCGAGCTAGCAACGAAAGCAGCGCATCGTGATTCACCGACGCGAAAAATTTTCTGACGTCGCATTTCAAAGCGTAGACGGTTCGTGTATTATTGCGGCTCGCTTGGCGCAAAAAAACTCTCAGTCGTTCGACGGCTGCATGTGTGCCTTTACCAACGCGGCATGAATAACTATCATGGATGAATCGCCTCTCGAAGAAAGACTCAATGACATTCACGATGGCTTGATGCACAACTCTATCCTTCACCGTAGCCTTATGAATCAGACGTTGCTTCGAATCGTAGATCGTAAACGGCTTATACAGATCGTGACGGTATTTGCCAGAAAGAAGGCTGTCGCGTAAAGAGAACAGATTGTCTTCTAGGTGCGATTCAAAAGCCATCACATCAGCCTTAGAGCGTTTGCCGTCGCTAAATCTTGCCCATGCTGCAAAAATATTTTCGACTGAGCTGATTTGCTCAAACAAAGTTTTACTCATTTAGAACTAGTTTTTTACGAAGGCCTTTATGTTACCCCCCCCCCTCACGGAATCAACAACGCAAATTCCCGCAACCCCAGTGACGTGCCCATCGTTCGCTCTATTTACGTCGCCTATGCGTTTTGGAATAAGGTGTTGAATAAGTTTCCAAAAACACAGCGTCACGTGCTCGGAACGAAGTGTGCGGAATACCTTTTACAAATTCTCGAACTGACTTTAGCGGCGGCTCAAACGAGCGAGGTGAAAGAAAAAGCAATCAGCTTGCGACAAGCAAGCGTAAAGCTGGACACGCTTAAACTGCTGATTCGACTTTGTAAAAACTGCAAATGCATTTCCAATTCCGCCTATCTTCAAATGGAGTCTCAGCTCCAAGAAGTTGGACGAATGCTAGGCGGGTGGTCAAAATCGGTTTCATAAAAGCAAACCCCTGCCATTGAGGCAGGGGTTTGTGATGGGGAGTCCCGGAAGGACGGAATGGAGAGGTTGTCGTTGGAGTTGTCGTGCGGGTTCGAGTTGAGCTTCACCTGCCGATTGTCGCGGTTGAAGTTGACGTAGGGCACGTTCTGCCAAGCGCTCTCGTCCTGAGCCTAAAATGTGTTTTCTCCTTCCATGACACCGGACTCAGACGCATCCAAGTCCTGAATTTTATGCGGGACAAACTCCCCGATGGCCATCGGGGCCTGTTCCAAAAGAAAACACGGAGTACCCATCATTCGCGGCGTACGACCCGTAAAAATCTACGGCTCACGGGTCACGCTCTCCGCATCCGTGGACGCGAGGATTCTGACGCATATGCGAGGATAAGAGATTTCGGCGACCGGCATCTCAGCCAAAGGCTGACAGGCTGTAAACGCCGATACATGAGCCTACTTTCCAAAACGGATTGTAGCAGATTTTTGGAAATGAAAAAGCCGGCATCTACGAGAGACACGAGCTTCCTCCCGCCATGGGCGGACAAGCACGAAGCGTCGCGTTGTAGATACCGGCCAGAGGGGACCGGAGGAACCAAGGTCCGAAGACCAAGGTTCCTCCGAGCTCCAAGTGTCCGAGTGCCGAGAGCCGAGTTACTCCCGGAAGGACGGAATGGAGAGGTCGCCGTCGGAGTCGTCGTGCGGGTTCGAGTTGAGCTCCACCTGCCGAGCGCCGCGGCTGAAGTCGACGTAGGGCACGTTCTGCCAAGCGCTCTCGTCCTGAGCCATGCACTTCAGGCCGGGGAGCCAGAAGCCGAAGCGCTTCTCGTAGTCCGTGGCCTTGATCCGGGTCGGGTGCTCCGCGCTCATGAAGAGCAGGGCGCAGCCGGGGGACTTCGGGTTGCGGACGTCGATGGGCTTCTTGCCGACGTTCGTGTCGAGCTTGATGCGGACCCAGCGGAGCGTGTACGGCTTGAACTCGGGTCCGTCGCCCTCCACGTCGCCCTTGCGGTCGTCGGAGAGGAGACGGAGCTTCTTCGCATCCGAGAGCATGCCGTCCCAGCGCCACTTGTCGTCCTGCCCGTCGACAGTCCACGCCCAGGCGAACTCGAACGTGTTCTGGAGCGTGTCGAGCGTCGCGTCGAGCACGACGACCGTCTCGGGATCGTTCTGGTCGAAATCGGGAGCCTGCTCGGAGCCGACCCACGAAAACTTGCCGAAGTCGATGCCCTTCGCCGCGCAACGCGCCTTGAAGGCCACGAGCACGTCGACGGTCGTGTTGAACACGCCGTGGATGAGGCGGAGGGGCGGGAACTCGTCGAGCTTGCCCACCCACTCCTTCGTCATCTCGTCGTCGCCGGCGAGCTTAGCGACCAGCTCGGGCGTGAGACCGAACCGACCCAGGCGACCGACGAGCTCGATGATCTGCGTGCCCGTGAGCTGCGAAGCGAGGTTCTGACTGGCCATGGTGACCTGCCTTTCCTGTGAGCGCCGTAGACTAGCCCGGGTTCCGCACAGCGTGCGGATTACCAAACCTGCCTTTGATTGAAAACGGCGGGCTAAGGCCAATTTCTTGGCCGTAATACGCCGTTTTCAAGCTCTATTCTTTTCAATGTTCGAGAAACGAATATAGCATAAAAACGAAAACTTGTCAACCAATCCTTTACATCTTTTCCCTCAACCTAGCCAAAACCCATTGACCCCTTGCGTAACTCGAGCTAAAGTGACCCATCCGAGATACGATATTTCCGGACGAAATTGAATGGCTTTATCCCTAGAACAGCAAGCAATTGAACAAATCGGCCGTGCCGATCGTATTTTGATTGTGACAAAAGAACACGCAGGAGTTGATACACAGGCATCCGTCTCCGCACTCTTAGCGTATCTCAAGAAGCAGCATAAACAAGTTGACGCCGTGATTCCCAATATTGATGTTAAGTCGATTCCAACATTTTTACCCGAGACCAAAGAGATCAAACCGGCTGTTGGTGCCATGCGCGCATTCCTTCTAAGTCTTGATGTGACTCGCACGCCACTCTCCGAATTATCCTATGACATCAAAGACGGAAAACTTGGAATTACGGTGATCCCAAAATCTGGTGAATGGTCACCTCAAGACATCGCATTCAAACATGGCGAGGATCGATACAACCTCGTCATTGCGATTGACTGTCCAGACATGGCGTCACTCGGACCCATCTTCCAACAACACGCCGACTTTTTATATCGCACACCAATTATCACTATTGATCGTGACCCAGCAAACGAACATTGGGGACAAATTAATCTTGTCGACCTCACTGCTGTTTCAAGCTCCGAAGTTCTGTTTGGAATGTTCGAACGTTGGAATCGCCATCTGATTGATGAAAATATTGCGACAGCACTTCTCACCGGAATGATCGCAAAAACGCAATCCTTCCGAACCACAAACGTCACACCAAAAACACTACAGACCGCGTCACAGTTGATCACGATGGGTGCACGGCGTGAAGAAATTGTTCATGGACTATGGCGTACGCGCTCAGTCCCTGTCTTAAAACTTTGGGGACGTGCTCTTTCTCGACTTGAACATACTCCGGAAATCGGTCTCGTATGGACCGTACTACCTCGACAAGATTTTATTGAGACGGGAAGTTCTGATACGGAACTTGATGGCATCATCTCAGAGCTCATGAGCTATTCACCTGACGCGAAAGTCATCATGATGATTCACGAACCAAATGACGCACACACCGCGGGCGTTAGCGTCACGGTCCATGCGGTCGCTCCATTCTCTGCACAAGAATTAACACGATCATTTGGATCAACTGGAACAAAAGAAAAAGCAACGTTCAGGCTGACGCCGGGAATCCAAATCATGGATGGAGCAAAGGACGTGATCGCACGATTAACGGAACTATTACAATCCGTGAAAAAATAGTAGGTGTGCTACAATTCCATCAAACGCATGAACATCCTCATTATCGGCGGTGGATTTGTTGGTATCACCGCAGCACGAAACCTTCAAAAAAAATTTGGCAAAACGGCACGCATCACCGTTGTCAGTTCATCTGATCGTTTTCTCTTCACTCCTCGATTAATCGATGTTCTCGGTTCAAACATAGACGCCCTCGCAACCTATTCCGTTGCCATCGATACGATTGCGCGCAGAGATGGATTTGCATTTCTTCATGCAGACGTTCTTGAAATTCACAGAGACAAAAAAGAGGTGACGTGCAAGCATCTCCCGAGCGGCGTTCAAACAATTCTTGCCTATGACACGCTGGTCATCAGCCCTGGAGCGCAGACCTCCTGGTTTGGAATTCCTGGCGCACAAGCTCATTCGATCGGATTAAAAACCATGGAAGATGTCACAGCAATTCATGAATGCATTGATACATTGCTTGATGAAAAAAACACCATCAACGTCTGCGTTGTTGGCGCAGGACCAACCGGCATTGAGGGCATTTTTGCGGTTCGACAATATATTGAACAACAACAGAAAGCACGAGCAACATCAATACCTTGCACCTACACATTAATTCAAGGCGCTCCTCAAATTCTCCCAGGCTTCCCTCTTCAAATTGTCAAAAGCATTGTCCGCGACTGTAGCGCGCAACAGATCAACGTGATTGTGAATGAACCGGTCACGCAAATAACGCAAGACTATTTGGTCACCACACATCATCCAAAAATCCCGGCCGATCTCACAATCTGGGCAGGTGGCCTACAACCAAATCTCATCCCAATCGTTCCACCGGTTCAATTGAATTCTGCCGGGTGGCTTATGGTTGATCACAACCTCTCCGTTGCACCAAACATCTTTGCAGCCGGTGATAGTACCGCGTATCTTGAACGGAACGTTACCGTTCCAAAGAATGCACAAACGGCGATGCTCATGTCACAAACGCTCTGCGAAAACATCATGAGATTGCATCACAATAAACCATTGCGTCCATTTCATTACCAATCTAAAGGCAATATATTAGTCATCGGAAAAACTGGATACATTGATGCGAAACTCTTCTGCATTCGAACAACAGCCGCACCGCTGATTCGCGATCTCCTCTATCGATTCCGACAATATCAAATTACCGGATAATTTTTTTGCGCCCTTGACGTTTCCATCGCTTTTCTGCATGAATCAAGCTACTCTAATCATACCAATTTATTCTTTCTCATACGTCTATGAACTGTGAAAAAAACTGTTGTTCAAAAACAAATCGCCTAGATATCGCACTGCTCGTACTCCGTATCGCAGCGGGTGTGATCTTTGTTCTCCACGGATACGGCAAACTGTTTGGCGGCGCACCGGGCATGACCGGATTCACCGGAATGGTTGCGAACATGGGCTTCCCACTGCCGATCGTATTTGCTTATGCTGCAGCATTGTCTGAATTTGTCGGAGGCCTTGCATTGATATTCGGTCTATTCACGAACGTATTCTCCGTGCTCCTCAGCATCGTTATGATCGTTGCATTCACCGGAGCTAAGCATCTCAAATTACCAATGGGTGATGTTGACCTCGCGCTACTTAGCATCGCTATCGCAATCTATCTTGTAGGACCAGGAATGTATACGGTTCGAAAATTCATGAAATCGAAAACAGCAGAAACGTGCGAATGCAAAGATGACGGCGCGTGCTGCAAAAACTAACGAATGTAAAAACAAAATCGCCTCGGTATGTGCCGAGGCGATTTTTTATATTCACACACAAGGGTCACATTGGGTGAGGTCCGGAACGGCATCCTCGCCAGAAAACCCGCTCCGAAGACCTGCCCGATATGACCCTTTTACCGTGTGAATATAATACACGAACCTTCAAAAAAACGGAAGTCCCCTGCTCGACTGACCTGTTGATTAATTACCAGCAGCAGGATCAGTTGAAGACGCATCATCTATGACCATTTCATCAACCGGCTCTACATCTTTCGCGGATACAATACATTGATCATTCAACGCCTTCAAACGCGTTTCCAAATTATCTAATCTCGTATTCAGTTCTCCAAAACGTGAATTCAATTTTGCCAATGCTGCATTCGTCGATGCCTGTGAAGCCGATGCTCGTTCAACTGGCGCCGCCTGAACAGCAGAGTATGCAATCGTTCCGGTTAATACAACGGCCAACCCGGCGACGATTGACGCAGTCCATACATTAGAAACACCACGAGCGATATGAGCAATATGATGATCACGAATCGGTGAGGTCGGTCCAACGTGACGAACGTTACACATTCGACCACAAGCTGAATGACCACATGTTGGATCTTCGTTCATACCCATGCCACCAATTGGCCCCTCAGGAACGGCTGAGCCAATCGCTTTTCTCACACGACGTACTGGTGATTTTATTTTGAGAACTGGCATACAAAGTGCTGTGATGTTTTTTATTTGGTGAATACACGTAGAGTATACCACACCGGATAAACACGTTGACAGACTTCCTTCGATACGGTACATTCCTGTCACAAATTCTTAGCCCTGGACGGCTAGCTCAGTTGGTTAGAGCGTCACATTGACATTGTGAAGGTCAGAGGTTCGACTCCTCTGCCGTCCACCATACAAACGATCCGCCTGATGGCGGATTTTTTGTTTTCACTTTTTCCGCAATGACAACATGTTATAAAAAAACAAAACACCTCGCTTGATGCGAGGGTTCTTTCTTCTCTGTTCTTAAGCTGTGGATATCTCCAGCTTCAACTTCAGAAAAGTGACCATGAACGAACCGGGCCTAATCGCGTGATGAGCCAAAGCTCATTTTACGCGACGACCTTGGGAATTTGATGCCGACTTCCGTCGGTTTTGTGTTTCTCCCTAGAAAGGAGGTGATCCATCCACAGCTTCCGCTACGGATGCCTTGTTACGACTTCGTCCCTATCGCTGGCTCCACCTTCGTCCCCTCAACGGGGCCTTCGGGTGTTTCCAACTCTCTTGAC
>JAGOQX010000020.1 GCA_018063105.1 Patescibacteria group bacterium | reverse complement strand
ACATTAAAAAGCGTTTTTAGACGTAGGTAAAGACTGAGAAACCGACTGCATCCCCGGAGGCGGATTGGCTACAGCACGACCATCAAATATGACCGTTTCAGATGCTTTTAATGGATCCAGAGACTTACGCTCAAGCTTAAACTGATGTGCTGCCATCAATCCAAGAATCTGCAGCGGCTGATCGTTGGCCCCAAGCGTCCCAGTATCAATCATACCTTCTGCAAAATACGCACCGACGATAGACGTCACTCCTGGCTGGATCAAGATATTTCCACCGTTACCATTTGAATCCTTCGTCACAATCACGCCGAAGGAAGCAAGGTTACGCAGGTATCGAGACAGATTCGGCGATGCATAGGACAAATTACCCGAAATCGTCAGGTCTCCCCCGTCAACAAATAGCAACCCATTTCCACGTTCTGTTTCAATAGATCCATTTTGAAAGATGATCGGATTCAGCGTGTAATTCCCCTTCACATGATACACTTTTCCGCCTAATGAAGCAGGGATAATACCATTTTTATCAACCTTCCCGTATCGACCAGAGATAATTCCTGGAATATCAAGGGCTCCCAATGTTCCCTGATATTTCGTTTCTGATGATGGCAACGAGAGACTTGGAGCAGCCGTTTCCGTACACTTGCTTCCGCTTGAAATTCCGGAGATCTGTCCGGTTGAGCTCAAACAATACGTTCCACTTGATTTTGTGCCTTGCGCACTAATACCCGCCTTTGCATACACATCACCAAACTTTGCCTGAATCCAGGACGAGGTACACACGGGAACGTTCGAACAGGCTGGATCCGCACAATCCTTTCCGTCTTTCCCGTCGTCATCAACTCCATTGCTACAGCTCTTATCAGGGTCTCCAGGGATCGTTGCAGCCTCACCTACAAACTTACAGGCAGCGAAATTCGCGCACTTTGGATCAGCACAATCTATCCCTCCCACACCATCATCATCAATGCCATCACCACAGACCGGCAAATTATTTTTTTGATTGAGATTTTGATTTGCAGCATCTTCAACGCACATTGGGGAAGACTGACAGGCAGGCTCCTCACAATCTGTGAGAGCATTATTGTCATTATCAATACCGTCAGCACACGTTGGGCCGTTCGGATTCGCTACATCTTCTTTGCACAACGGCAAGCTTTGACACACGGGCTTGCTGCAGTCCGCAATTGTCACACACTGCAAGGCAATACACGCTGGAAAAGCCGCGCATTGCGGATCTTGGCAATCCATTAATCCATTTACATCATTATCCTTTCCATCTGAACATGTTGCCAAATCTTTTTCTGCACCAATATACGCGTATTGAAAATCAATATATCCGAGTCCAGTTTGCTGACCCGTTCCATTCCAAGCAAATGATGAGCCTGCATCTAGCGGATCTTTAAACGCACCGGTCGAAGGATTAAAGACAACGTGATAATACGGAGCAACGGTCGCGCAAACGCCCGGACCCGCTTCGGCGCAGTTCAAAGAAATCCAACCGTCATCTTTTTCAGCACATACTTTTGCCCAACCATGCGCAGCAACGCTTCCATTTCCCATGTCTAATTTTGCAGAAACCGGTAATCCATCTGGTGGAGTTCCATTGCAGTCCAGTACTGCGGCACACGACGTTCCGAAACAGATCCAACCCGTATGATCGGACCACGCAAATCCATTAATCTGTCGTGAAACAGGGTCAAGATTCACACCATAACTTCCGCATGGACCCGGATTGCAGGCACCAACGTTATCACTATTCAAAGAAATCCAACCAATCGAATCAGCCCAAGCCCAGCCCATCACATTTTCCAACGCAGAAGCATGCGCACGCTGATTCGTTGGAGCAAATTGTAATGATGCCAATCCCATCCCAATACCAACAAATAACACAAAGACAGAAATCAAATGATGCCAGCGCCAAAGCCACGAAGGACGACTAAACCTTCGGCGTTTCGTAGATCTTCGTTCGGGTGAAAGAATCTTACGCGTCATTGGCTATAGTATAGCACAACCAGATGACGATCGGAGGGCGAGGCAGCGCCTGCGCCCCTACCGGCCAGCATCCATTGCATCGTTCGATAATTTGTCTGCGTGTTTATTCTGTTCTCGACGCACATGACGATAGGTTACTCGACCACCGAGCTGCGTTTCGAGGTTCTTTAATTCCAAAAATCGACGTGCCAAATCAGGATTTCGAACTTTATAATCCCCATTCGCCTGACGCACAAGTAATTCGCTGTCTGCAACAACTTCTGCAGACTTCGCACCCAATGCAACCGCGCGCTGCAATCCAAGAATCGCAGCCTGATATTCGGCCTGGTTATTCGTCGTAACTCCAAGATACTTCGCATGCTCTTCCAGCACCTTCCCCTTCGCATCACTAATCACCACCCCAATTCCCGCCGGTCCTGGATTTCCACGAGCTCCCCCGTCTGTTTGTATAATGAGATGCATAAAAATATAATTCTTAATCGTCCTGATGCGAGCATACTCTATGTTCGCCAGCGAGGACTGTTTGAGTGATCTAGCGAAGCGCTGAACGAGTTCCGCAGCCAGAACATGGAGTATGCTCGCATCAGGACGCCCCAACGAAGCCCCCCGCCTGAATGTTCCATAGCTTCTGATAAATACCGGTCTTTGACAAGAGCTCATCATGTGTCCCCGCATCAACTACTCCTCCATCCTCCATCACAACAATCCGATCCATCTGCATAATCGTCGACAACCGATGTGCGATGACGATAACGGTCTTGTCTTTCATGAGCTGATGCAGTGCATCTTGAATCAAAGACTCTGACTCTGAATCAAGTGATGATGTTGCTTCGTCAAGTACGAGGATTGGTGCGTTCTTCAGAATCGCACGAGCAATTGCCACACGCTGACGCTCACCGCCAGACAATTTCACACCGCGCTCACCAACATGCGTCTCATATCCTAACGGAAGCTGGCTAATAAATTCATCACAATGCGCTTTCCGCGCCGCCTCCATCACCTCCGCATCCGTCGCATCACGTTTCCCATACCGGATATTCTCCATAAGCGTACGATGAAACAGAATTGGTTCTTGCGGAACGAGCGCGATGGCATTGCGGAGACTTTCTTGCGTCACATCAGAAATCTTTTGACCGTCAATCAAGATATTTCCTCGATCCAAATCATAGAACCGAAACAGCAACTTCACGACCGTTGATTTTCCCGCACCAGACGATCCAACAAGGGCAACTTTTTCACGAGGTTTAATCGCAAGAGAAAAATCATCAAGAACACGACGGGTCTTGTGATAGTTGAACACGACGTTCTGAAATTCAATTTTCCCCTTCTTCACCTCAAGTAATTTCGCCTTTCGCTTGTCCTTAATCTCATACGGCATATCGAGAATATCCACCATCTCTTTCGCTTCTGCGAGCGCTTCGTACATGCGTCGGAGGATACGAGCAATTGGACGCAACGCTCCGAACAAACCGGTTAGATACCCTTGGAACAATAAAAAATCACCAACTGTTATTACGCCTTTCTGCCAAAGCAAAATTCCTTGATACGTCACGATACCCTCAATCGCAATCATAAATAACCACTGCATCGCTTCATTTACTTCAGAAAGATTCCAACCAATATTTCTCATGCGACGAAGCTCCTCTGTGACGCTGCGAAATCGTGCGTCCTCCTCCTTTACGCCACTAAACAGTTTAACTGTCACAGCGTTTGTCACGATATCGGAAAGCACACCGGTTACTTTAGAATCTTGTTCTGCACGCTTTGCATCAATGCTCAATTTCCAAGAAGCGAATGCGTAATTCGCCGTCAAAAAAATAATAATCCAAATCAAAATGATCACGCTGATCAATGGACTCCTAAGCCAAACGATGGCAACGGTACCGACAATACGTATCGCAACGGGCAAGAGATCAAACCCGAGACAATCCGTGATCGTTTCATATGATCGAGAAAGACGATTCACTCGCTTCACGAGCGATCCACTGAATGTATCGGAAAAAAACTGATAGGAGTGACCCAATACATAATGTAATGATGATTGATCAATATCTGTCATCACACGGCTGGTCATGTACTGAACAGCAAATCCAGCAGTGCGATTTGCAATCCATGCAACACCACGCATCAACAACACTGAAGCTAATATCCACTTAACGGAAAGAACAATCTCATCAACAGATAATACTTTTGACGTGAATCGATCAATGAACAGTTTATAGATCCAAGGCAATGCCAAACCAGCCAATTCCGCACCAATCACACCAACTAAAATGATGAAGATATATTTTTTATACCCCCTCATATGTGTCCAGAAAACACGGGACACGGCGCGAGTTGTTGAAGTAACTTTTTTCTCTACCATGACGAACGTCTAGAGCTCTGCCGGACGAACATCCACCAACTTACATTGAATTTCTCGATGTCCATTCCACTCGTTGACGCTCACATCATACACCACGTCGATGTACGTGCCGAGAGCAAATTCTGAAATGCGCGGACCAAAGGAGAAACCAATACACTTCATACTTCGACCGGACAGATGACGAAGTGTGCATCGGACATGATTCTGCGTGCTCCCGATCAAGTCACATGCGAGGACCTCGACTTTGCGCGTCAAAAAGACTGGACGACGATTTTCCATGCCAAATGGTTCAAACTGATTCAGCGTTTCGACGAGTTCCCAACTCAAATCATCAAATGAAACCTCTGCATCGATCATCAAGACAGGAACACACGAATCAGCAGAGAGACGTTCCGCCGCATCAGCTCGTAATTGAGCGGTTACAAGATCCAAGGACGCGTCGCCAGAAAAAGAAAATCCGCAGGCTTGCACATGACCACCGACATGCGAAAGCAGTTCTCCGCTTGATCGCTTCATTGCCTCTGTGATGTCATAGCTTGCAAATGATCGACCGGATCCAACCCAACGATCACCAAATTTTCCAATAATGACAGATGGTTTTCCATGCGCCTCAAGCAATCTCCCGGCGACAATGCCGACGAGCGATGGCGACCAGGTTTCAGATGATAAGACGAGAACGTTGAATGGCGATGCTTCAGCTAGCTTCAATTCTGCATCCTGCATCATCGATTTTGTCGTCTCCTGCCGTTGTCGATTCAACTTCTCAATCTGTGCGCCCAAGATCGATGCCTCCTCCACACTTTCCGCGAGCATCAATTGCAACGCAACCGTTGCCCGATCCATACGACCGGCCGCATTGATACGAGGACCGAGTGCAAATCCAACAGACTCAGTCGTCAATTTTCCCAATTCACATCCGGACAGCTCAATCAGCTTCCGGAGTCCTGGTCGTCGCGTTTTGTTTAAAACTTTTAATCCAAAGGTTTCAAGGACGCGATTCTCCCCAACCATCGGAACCATATCTGTGACCGTTGCGATGGAGACGAAGTCGAGCAACCATTTTTCCCAACCGACGACGATGGGAAGACCACGACCGCGCCCCTCAGAGAGCAATGCGCAGGCGAATTTGAACGCGACGCCAACAGCTGCAAGATGCGGAAATGGATACGCCTCACCAGGAAGTTTCGGATGAATCAAATAACCGTCGGGTAACGTTTCACCAAATTGATGATGATCAACCACGATCGTTTCAATTCCCAACTCGTTTGCCTGCGCAATTTCAGCAACACAAGAAATTCCACAATCAACGGTGATAATCAACGTTGTCCCGCGTTCATGCAACATCTCAATTGTCTTTGGATGCAAGCCATACCCCTCTTCGTCGCGATGTGGAATATAAAAATCAATCACCGGCATCTTTTCCTGAGGGCCTCGCATCTCAATCAAAAATTTCAAGACAGAGATCATCACCGCACTTCCGGTCACACCATCCGCATCATAATCACCGTGAACAGTGACGTGTTCGCCCGCATCGAGCGCTTGATATATTCGCTCAACAGCGGCCGGCATCTGACGAAATAAAAAAGGATCGTGAATACCAGAATCCCAATCAGGCGACACGAATGCGGCGATTTCATTCGGATCAACGAGGTTTCGACTTGCAAATAACAACGAAGGGATTGTTGAAAATTCCTCTCGATCAGGTACTTCGATAAGTTGCCATTTTTTCTGCATGGCGGCAGTGTGGCATACGGGCAGCCGCTAATCAAAAGTTGCCGGCGAATGGAGCGAACAAGAAAAAGATCATTGTAAAGACCATGAATCCCATGGTGATTTTCCAAAGAATTTGAATTTTTTTTCGTTGCATATGTTTTGTATTTCATGTCCCTCTCCTTACGAAGGAGAGGCTAGGAAAGGTGCGCGACCAGGGGGTTCACCTCCCTCCAACTCCCTCCTTCGTAAGGAGGGAGGGTTTTATTGATCCCCTCGTCGCAACACCTTGATAAATGCATCATGCGGAATTTCCACCGTTCCCGTCCCGTGTTCCAACATGCGCTCTTTCCCCTTCTTTTGCTTTTTCAACAATTTCGATTTGCGCGTGTAATCACCTCCGGACATTTTCGCTAGAACATCTTTTCGATATCCCGTTAATTTTTCTGATGCGATCACCTTCGCGCCGATCGCTGCCTGTATTTTCACAACGAATTGCTGTCGTGTCAATGTATCTTTCAACACTTCCACAATTTCTTTTCCACGACGTTGCGCTTCACTTTCATGAATCAACGTCGTAAATGCAGGAACTGGCTTTTCTGCGACGAGGATGTTCATCTGCACAATCGGCGCAGGACGGAAGCCGATGAATTCGTAGTTCAACGATGCGTAGCCGGATGAGGCACTCTTCAATCTGTCGTGAAAATCGACGATGACGGAAGAGAGTGGCATGTCATAATGCAACACCGCGCGCTGAGCATCGAAATATTCTGTTGTTTTATATGAACCACGACGATCTTGAACAAGGGCCATCACGTTCCCGATGTAATCGGACGGACACACGATATCAACCGCAACCCACGGCTCACGCGTTTCATCAATGACAGACTGATCTGGAAAATCTAATGGCGATGTAATCGTCTCCTCTTCTCCATTTGTTCGCGTAACCTCGTACGCCACGGATGGCGTTGTCACAATCACGTCCATGTTGTGCTCACGGCGAATTCGCTCCTGAACGATTTCCAAATGCAACATGCCGAGCAATCCACAACGGAAACCAAACCCAAGAGCCGTTGAATGTTCAGGTTCAAAAATCAACGCGGCATCAGACAGCTTCAACTTCATCATCGCATCACGCAATCGGACGTATTCATTTCCCTCTTTTGGAAAAATACCGGCGTACACCATTGGATGAACGTCTTTATACCCCGGTAGCATTTCCGTTTCTTGCCACTGCGTTGCGCTCGCAATCGTATCACCGACGCGAACCGCACCGATATCTTTCAACCCCGTGACGACATATCCAATCTCCCCCGTCTCGAGCGTCGGCGAACTGATCGGGTCCGGTTTGAGGTATCCAACATCAAGAGCATCACCGTTCGATGCTGTTGCCAAGAAATGAATTTTTTCATTCTTCTTCAAGTGCCCATCAACCATGCGGATGTATGCGACGACACCCTTATACTCATCGTACTTTGAATCAAAAATAACCGCACGCAACGGTTTCGACGCATCACCTTTTGGCGGCGCAACATCATGCACAACACGTTCTAAAATCTCGGCAACGCCTTCGCCCGTCTTTCCGGATGCGCTTAAAATTTCTTCGCGCTTGCAACCAATCAATTTCATCAACTCTTCTGCGCGACGTTCCACTTCAGAATTCGGAAGATCAATTTTATTCAACACTGGGATAATCACCAAATCCTGTTCCAATGCCAAATACAAATTTGCAATCGTCTGCGCCTGAACGCCCTGCGTTGAATCAACGAGCAAGATGGCGCCTTCAACGGATGCAAGGGAACGAGAAACTTCGTACGTAAAATCCACGTGTCCCGGTGTATCAATCAAATTCAACTGATACTCTTTTCCATCCTTTGCCTTGTACGACATACGCGCCGGCTGCAACTTAATCGTGATGCCGCGCTCGCGTTCCAAATCCATCGTATCAAGCATCTGGTCCTTCATTTTTCGCTTATCAATCGTCCCCGTAACCTCAAGCAACCGATCGGACAAGGTAGACTTGCCATGGTCAATATGGGCAATAATGCAGAAATTTCGTATCAAAGACTGTTCCATGTGCGCCTATCATGGAGGAAAAACGCGGTTTTGGCAACAGGATCTTATCTCACCGTGCTCGTTGGACCCGTCATTGTCGGTGCTAACCGGATCGGCGCTGTTTCTCCAGGGAGGAGTTGTCGAGTTGGAGCGGCAAAACCGGAGGCCTTGAGTTGGATCAACTGATCACGCAGTAATTGCAAACGTTGTGCATCAACCGTTGGAACTACCGGAGCAACATTCAACAATTGAAATGTTCGCGTTGGCTTTTTCAATTCTTCTGCAGATAATTTTTCTGCTCCAAACGCAAATCCAACAGCTTGACGTTCCGCTGATGTCAGACGACGAACTTTCGCCTTCATCGCAACTGGAGTGATATCGATAATTTCACTTGCTTTCAACCGGAGACCCTGGCCAACAGAGACGCGAACTGGGGCGACGATGTTGTTCGCCATCGGCTCTGGAACTATTTCTACGGCGTGGTCTGCAACCTGCACATCAACACCATCTTTTTCAACGGAAACACCAAACCCCGTTCCGCGAACCGTTGCTACAATTCCTTGAGCCGCAACCGAGAACTGCTCATCACTTCCAAACACATGCTCAAAGCGTGTCCAGATTTTTCCCGTCGCTAACCGAATCTCTGTAAAGACACTTCCAGCCCCTTTTGAATCAGATAACAATGTGATGTCTGAACCGGTCGAAATCTGTGATGCACCTTTTTCTGGATATACAACGGTCATCGTACCACTCGAAACCTGAACCCGATCACCGGAAACAAGCTCAGCGCCATCCTGTGCAGGCAACGTCGCGGAACCGCGTGTGATCGTTCCTTGCGAACCATCTAATCGAACATACGCAAGCGCAACGGTTTGATCCGTTGATGGCCGCTCTGCATATTGCGGCTCTGGCGCTTTTACAATTCTCGGACCAATTTGAAGGCAACCAAATCCAAATAACGACACCATTAATAACGGCAACACGATATTCCAAGACTTTGTCATATGAGGAAATGATACCACAGTAATACCCTCCTCCTTACGAAGGAGGAGATGGAGGAGGTGGATCCGCGCTCCGTGCACCTCCCCTAACCCCTCCTTCGTAAGGAGGGGGATCTGTCACTCACACCGCCGTAAAAAGCCTACGTCCGCTGCGCTTCGTCTGCGCCTGCGATCATCAATTTTTTTCGTAAAAATTTTCGTCGTGCGGTATTGATAAAATCTTCTAGTTCAGGTGAATGCAATAATCGAGCGACCATGATGAATGCGGCTACACCTACAATACCAGAAGCTCCAGCTTGCAACAGAACTTCCCAAAATGTTCGCAACTCAAAAACTGAACCGATATATTGTCGTACTGGATATCCTGCAACAATGATGGCAGCGGATGCAATCAAGGAAGTGGCTCCGGATTTCAACCATTGATCCGCAACATACGTTCGATACCGTTTTCGGAATTGCCAAATGAGCAACACTAAATTGAGATATGTGGCTGCAGCGAACGACATTGCTAATCCGGAAATCCCAAATGATGTTCGCAAAAAATACGCGCCAACGATATTACACGCTTCACACGCAAGTCCGATCCATAACGGCGTCCATGTATTCTGAACTGCATAAAAGGCTCGAGCAAATAATGGTACCAATGCCTGAGCAACGAGTGCGGATAAAAATACGCCTAGCACCGTTGCCGTACGAATCGTATCGTTCCAATCAAACTCACCGGCACCAAGGACCAGACGAACCGCTTGCGCGCGCAACAAGAACAATAATGCGGTTGCTGGCAAGATTAAAAACAAAATTCGTTTTACCGTTCCAACAAGAACACCTGAAAATACATCTGCCTCTTTTCGACTAGCATATTGCGACAACAATGGGAATGCAGCAACAGCAAACGAAATACCAATGATGTTTACGGGAAATGACTGCAGATTATTTGCGAGATTAAACACAGCTACAGACCCTGCCGGGAGCGTTGACGCGAACATGAGAAGAATCACCAGATTCAACTGACTCACAGCTAGCCCAGCTGTCCGCGGTGCCATTAATCGTAAAATGCGCAACACACCGTCCTCTTTCAACGACGGCAGAGGAATACGGCGCAACCCGAGACGAAGCGCGACAGATGCCTGAATAGAAAAATGGAGCAACGCACCAACCACCACCCCCCAAGCCAATCCGTCCATGCCAATACGAGGCACCAACACCAATGCACCAAAAATAATTCCAAGATTATAAATCACCGGCGCGAGCGCGAATGCGATGAATCGACGCGTTGCTTGCAAGATTCCACCCATCACCGCAGACATGCCCAAAAAGAAGGGCGACAAGAACATGATACGCGACAATCGGATCGTTAAATCCGTTTGCTCAGGTGAAAACCCAGGAACCGTCAGCGGCACAACGACCGGTGCTAACAGCGCGAGAATCACGCATCCAAACGCCATGGTGGCACCAACGACAGAAAGAACATTTTCCGCCAACCGCCACGCCTCACGCTCTGGCCGTGTTTCAAGATATTCAGCAAAGACCGGAATGAAGCCAGCAGACAGTGACCCGACGATGACTAATCCGTAAATCAAATCTGGAACTCGAAATGCGGCATAATACACATCCAACACATGACCGGCGCCAAAGGTTGATGCGAGCACGCGATCACGCAACACACCCACAACAGCAGACGCTAACGATGCAGCACCGACGATGAACGCCGCCATGGTTAACCCACGCGTTTCACCGTGCCACAGTTTTGATAAAAAATTCATCATGCTGTCGCAGGATACCGAACAAAACTACCCCTGTCGATCCTTTAATGCATCTAACGTATCGGTCCCATCAACATCTTCTCCGCCCATCCGATATTCAAACGGTTGCTCGTGAAATTTCCCCTTCGTCAGCATGTGAACCTCTCCATAAATATATTTAAACGCGAGCATCAAGCGCCCCTCTTTTTCAAGACGACGAACAGAGACAGCAATAGGATATGACCGTAAAACGCCGAATCGATATCCAAACTTTTGCGCTCGTTGCACGTATTCATGGTCTTCTGCAAACACCACTGTTTCATCAAACCCTTGAATCTTCTCATGCGCTTCACGACGAATAAAAATACAAAAGCCAGGAGCATGCGGAAGAATTTTTTCTGTCGCCACAGCAAATGCGTTATACACCTCATGCAATGCACGATCGATCGGCTTTCTGCTCAAAGGCTTCACACGACAGGTTGCAACGTCCAATTTTTTTCGATCCATTTCCGAAATCAACGCTTCAAGAAATCTCACAGAAGCTAGCTGCACATCCGCATCAAGAAACAAGATCACCTCTCCAACTGCCGCATGCGCACCGGCGTTACGACCTGGACCGGGCATCCCGCCATCAACAACGCGAGCTCCAAACGCTTCCGCAATCTGCCGGGTTGTATCTGTTGAATGTGCATCTGCAACGATCACCTCATACTCTTTAAAGGTCTGAGCTTTAATTGAATCAAGCAGCAACGGCAACATTGGTGCTTCGTTTTTTGTTGGAATGACAATAGAAAGTTTGAGCATACATTTTTATTCGACGTGTAATAACCAATACGCTGCGATGCCGGTCGCAACCGCAACATTCATAGATTCCTTGATTCCATGTTGAGATAAGCTCACGACATCATCACAAGATGACAATAACGATGGAGTAATTCCTTCAACCTCGTTTCCGATCAACAACGTCATCTTCACTGGCGGATGAAAATCGGATAACGGAACGGCACGAGGATCAAGTTCCAAACCAACAAGACGTCTCCCCTCTTTTTTTGCGCGTTGAATCACCTCTTCCACATCTAACACCTGCTCCCATTCAACGGATGACTCTGCACCCAACGCCGTCTTCGCCACACGAACATGTGACGGAACTGGCGTATACCCGGTCAGCCATAGTTTAGAAATACCAAGAGAATCGGCTGTTCGAAACAGGGAGCCGACATTTTGCGCGGAGCGGATGTTATGGACAATGACGTCCAGGGATCGCTCGGAAGGTCTCGACGAATGGCTCATTTGAGGGTAGGGTACGCGTATCTATGAAATTTGGCCACCGAATAATAGGAACTGTCAACGAATACGACGCAAAAGGGCGCGGAACGTTCAAGATCACCACATCGACCGACGGAACAACCAGCCGCGTCGTTGTCCCCTTCACCGCCATTGGCGACGAGCTTGCTGCGACGTTTGTCC
>JAGOQX010000050.1 GCA_018063105.1 Patescibacteria group bacterium | reverse complement strand
ATACTGGGACGCTTGGGGCCAACGATCAGCCGCTGCAGGTTCTTGGATTGATGGCAGCACATCAGTTTAATCTTGCGCGGAAGTCTCTGGATCCATTAAAAGCATCTGAAACGGTCATATTTGATGGTCGTGCTGTAGCCAATCCGCCTCCGGGGATGCAGTCGGTTTCTCAGTCTTTACCTACGTCTAAAAACGCTTTTTAATGTATGGGTCTGTTCTCTCCGCATCCAAAAAAACAAAGCTATCTCGGTATTGATATTGGCCTTTCTGGTATCAAGCTGGTTGAGTTACTGAACGAAAAAGGGCGTGCGCGTTTAGTGACCTATGCCTACGCGGAGCTTCCGGCTGCAACCGTTGAACAGGCATTTACGACACAAATTGATCAGGTTGCGGAGTTTATTAAAAAAATGATTGTAAAATCGCGATGCACATCGAAGTCTACGATCTGTGCACTCCCGATCTCATCCGTATTTTCATCCATTATCAGCGTTGCGGCTGGAAACGAGAAGGAGCTGAAGGACGCAATTCAGTTGCAGGCGAAAAAGCTGATCCCCGTGCCGTTGGAAGAGATTTCACTTGATTCAAAAAATATTGATTCTGGAGCGGGGCAGGGAGGAAAGAAGGTCCAGCGCGTGTTGTTGACCGGTGCCCCAAAAGATCTTGTGGCAAAATACATGAACTTGATGAAGAAGTCCGGTCTTGAATTAATTTCACTTGAAACAGAAGCATTTGCATTGATTCGTGCGTTAGTTGGAAAAGATCGTTCTAGTATCATGATCATCGATATCGGTGCCATGAGAACAAATATCTCAGTGATTGAGCGCGGTATCCCATTTTTGAATCGTTCTATTTCAACGGGAGGTGAAGCGATCACACAGATGATTTCAAAGACTCTGGGTGTCACAAAGGAACAGGCAGAAAACATGAAGCGAGATATTCGTTCGATGCAAACAATCGGACAGGCTGGTGATTTGAACCCGATCCTGCAGATGCTCATGAAGCCAATTCTTGATGAGGTCCGTTATTCGTTTAATCTCTATCAAGGACAATCAGAAGATGGTCAAACGAAACGCATTGATAAGATTATCTTGAGTGGTGGAGGTGCATTGCTTCCTCGGTTGCCAGAATTTTTAACACAAACAATGAACGTCAATACATTTTTGGGTGATCCTTGGGCACGCGTTGTGTATCCAATGGATCTTCGTCCCATCCTGGATGAGATTGGCCCAAAATTTGCCGTTTCTATTGGGTGTGCCATGCGCGACATCGAATAACATTTTCCCATGCCAGACAACATCTCGCTTCTCCCAGAGGAGCTGCGAACAAAAGAAGATCAGGTAAAAAAGGAAGTTGTTCAACAAACAGCCTCGCCTTCAGAGTTGCGTTTTAACGTTCCTTCAGAAGATAACGCCGATGATGTTGAGGTCATTGAAATTGATGAAGGTGATGTTGATCAGGTCATCGCAGGCCAACCACCACTCACAAAGGCGATGTATCGCATGGGTGAGTTTTTTAGTGGTTTGAAGCATCGATTACTGCAGCCAGGAAAACCTGTTCCAGCGCCAAAACTTCCGCCACAATTTTTTACTGCAAAAGACACTTCATCCGTCATATCAGTATCTGCACCAACACAAGCAGCTGCGACGCCTTCGCCAGCCGGAGCTCCTCAAAAAGCCGTAAAGTCTGGTGTAAGTATCGCACCGTTTCAAAAAGTTCCACGGCGGGTTCGGGTTATTACGCGTATTCGAAAACCGGTGCGTGTGAGTTTTGTTTCAGACGATGATTTGCGATTGATGCGGGTCGATATTCCAAAACGCCGTTTTACGCTGATCCTTGTCGCCATCTTTTTCTCGATCCTGATTGGTGGAGGGGCGTATGCACTGTCCATTCAGGAGAATGCGGCAAAAGCGGAATTAGCAAAAGCGGATACACAGCTTTCGGATGTTCGACGACAAATTAAGGATAAACAAGAAAGCTGGTTGTCTTTTCAGGACCTTGAACCTCAGTTAAAGGCGTTGGGTTCGTTGTTAGATCAACACATTTCCCCGAACAAATTGTTTGATGAAATCGAGCGGACAACCTTGCCAACGGTGTATTATCAATCAATGAATTTAACTCCGGATCGACGTGTGGTATTGGTGACGATTGCGGATTCATTTCAATCCGCGGCTGAACAGGTTGCTGCATTTCAAGCTGCACCATTCATCACATCGGTCGAAGCTTCTGGA
The DNA here is from genome assembly GCA_018063105.1 of Patescibacteria group bacterium. GTDB lineage: Bacteria > Patescibacteriota > Patescibacteriia > 2-12-FULL-60-25 > 2-12-FULL-60-25 > JAGOQX01. Next base: position 1,095 of record JAGOQX010000050.1, on the reverse strand, counting down.
TATGGGGTAAAATATGAAACGCCAGCATCGCTTTCTCCATCACGCGTAGAGTTTCAATTGCAACTTCGGCTTTCTGACTCAGCATTAATCGGAAGTGTTCCAGTGACTTCCGCATCTGCCAACTAGTATGCCTGAACCCGTTCTCATCACACCATCAGAAACACCAGAGCCTCAGGTGGAGGTGGCAGCGCCGGTGACTTCAAAAGCACCGGTGGGTTCACGTTTCTTTAGTGAGTATTATGTTGTTTCGTTTCTCTTTTTGATTGTCGCGTTTATCGGTGCTGCATTTCTCGTGTTGCGACCGCTGATCGAATCAATCAAGGAGACGAATGCGCAAACAGAGATGCAATTGGCGACGATCGAGCAAGAGCGTTCATATTTTGCGAGTTTGGAACAGTCTGTTGCTGCAGCACAGTCTATTCCATTAACAACACTTGATCAGGTGAATCGAGCACTGCCTCGTGATACGCGAATGCCGGAACTGCTCGTTCAGTTCGGCGCGGCAGCGGCACGAAATCAATTGCGGATTGATAGCATCAGCTTTAATCCGACGCATACGAGCTCAGCGGTGAAAGATTCAAAAGCCACAACCGCTAATTTGATCGCGCCAATGGATATTACGCTGGCGATTCATGCGCGGAATTATTTTGACATGAAGCGATTTCTGACTGATGTTGAAACGAGTTTACGATTAATTGATGTGATGGGGATGACGACAAGTGGAGTTGGATCAGATTTAACGTACACGCTACAGCTTCGAACGTATTCCTTCACAAAACCGGCTCGAACCGTATCAGCAACGGAAGGGAAGTCGGTTTCTCCTCCAACGCCATGAATATTTCTCCAGGAGCATCTCCAATCTTGTCGCGTATCCTCATGGTGCTCGGTGGATTTTGCGTGATTGGGTTAACGTATTGGTTTATTCAGACCAGCCTCGCACCGGTCCCTGTTCCGCCAGCGCCACCGAAGCGCGGGGTGGTTCAATTTAATACAAAGTTGGATGTTTCAAAAAACGAAACGTTCTTCCATTTGCGCGACATGGGTCCGATTGAGGTCAAGCCTGTGAATCTGGGCCGTCCAAATCCGTTTATTCCA
>JAGOQX010000019.1 GCA_018063105.1 Patescibacteria group bacterium | reverse complement strand
CGAATCAACTTTGCCAACTTGCCGTTTGGAAGATACTCGTAGGTCATTTTTGAAGTCCTCACTCCATTGCCCGGAAAGAGCATTTCAATCAACCTGTCATTTGCATCATACTTATAGATCGTTTCATTGCCATATCCATCCGTAGAGCTTACATCCCGGACTAACTTTCCTGAATCATCATATTCATTCAAATTTCTCGTCTCAGAGAGCTTGAGTTCACCATCATCCCAATCCTCTTCCATCTCGGTATGGGTTTCCTCTATGCAACGTCCGTGATCATCGTAATAAAAGACCGTTGTCTCCGGTGTCTGTTGCGCTGCAGTAAAGACCTGTTTCTTCGTTAGCTGATTTTTGTGATCGTATTCAAGTACCTCTCGCGCAATCGAATAACTTGAAATAGCGGGGTTTATTTCTTTTGTTTCTTTATATCGGGAATAGCGTTCCTCTAACGAAGCGATTTTATTTTTCCCCTGTTCCACTTCGCTGACCAATTTGGTCACGGCTTCAAATTTATAAATGATAAGTCCCCAGTATAAAAATACGAGAAGGGTTGAGATGGTCGGATATTTCAGACCTAGTATCAAAAATAGAATGGGTGCTAGACCTAAAAAAGTCGGGACGAGATATTTTGTGATCTCTGTATTTTTCATCGTCATAATCAATAATAACTATTGAATTTTCGCATAATTTTGACGCTACGTAAAGCCTTCGGTCGAAGCTCCTATGAACACTACTTGAACGGATTGGAATTTGCCAAACTCTCAATTCTAAGCAAACAAATAGGCTGTATGCAGCCCTCTTTTGTTTCATCTGTGAATAACCCCAGCTTGCCGCGCGAGCCAATCTTTATGCTTGCTCCATGCTCACCTTGGAGCAATGCCGCCGCATCGATCCTGATCTCGCCAATCTCCCCGACGAGGAGCTTTTGGCTTTGCGTGACAAGCTCTACGCCGTGGCAAATGTTGCTTTGGACTCTCTTGGCCGTCACGAAGCCTCAAAACTGGCTCACGCGCCCACTCTCCTCCCCGAAGGCGGCAAAGTCGCTTAACTGATGCGCTATGCCCGAAACGAGCCAAAAAGCATGCATCATCTATTGCCGCGTTTCTTCCAAGGAACAGGTGGAAGGTACCAGCTTGGAAAATCAAGAACGGCTCTGTAGGGAGTACGCCGACCGGAACGGTTTAGCCGTTCTCAAAGTATTCATTGAAATGGGTGAATCAGCAAAGACGGCCGACCGGACGGAGTTCACCAAGGCGATCGCGTTCTGCACCCAGAAGAAAGGCCGCGTCCAGCATTTCATTGTTTACAAAATTGATCGGTTTGCTCGAAATCAGGACGACCACGTTGTTGTCCGAAGTCTCCTGAAACGCGCTGGTACTGAACTCCGTTCTGCCACGGAAACGTTCGATGAAAGTGCGACGGGGAGAGTCATGGAAGGAATGCTCTCCGTATTCGCAGAATTTGATAATAATAACCGCCGTGAACGCTGCAAAAGCGGGATGCAGGCTCGTGTGCGCGAAGGTATTTGGTGCTGGTCAGCTCCGCTCGGTTATCATAGGCCAGTTAAGGGCAAGAAAACGAACATCATGCCTGAGCCTGATCGAGCGCCGCTTATTCGATTAGGGTTTGAGCTCTACGCAAAAGGTACCTATACGTTCAAGGCACTGGCTCAACTCTTGGGAGATCGCGGGTTACGCACGCGCGAAGGGAAGTATCCGCTTCAACAGACGCTCGAGAAAATCATCACAAACCCCGTGTATTGCGGCCGAATCAAGGCATTCGGGGAGATGGCGAAAGGCAATTTTGAATCCATTGTCGATGAAGCGCTATTTGCTCAATGCCAAAACGTGAAAAGTGGGCTACATCTCAAAGGCAAGCCGCGTGCTTTCAATAATCCTGCTTTCCCATTGCGGCGATTCGTTGTTTGCCAGCACTGCAATCAGCCACTAACCGGAAGCTTTGCTCGGAGCCGTAGAGGCAAACGTCATCCGTACTATCACCACGGCAGCAAGAAGTGTACGCATTCCAAATCCATACAGAAGGTTGCATTTGAGCAGAAGTTCGTTCAACTCTTGGAAACCGTCGAGCCGGACACGAAGTATGAAAAGCTATTCAAAGCCGTCGTTCTCGATGCATGGCAGGAACGCTACAAGAAATTTGATGAGACGAACGCTCGTGTCCGGAAGGATATCGAGAAACTCGAGTACGAACGTCAGACGGTCTTCGATTTCCACCGCAACGGCAAGTATACGGATGATGAGTTCGTGACCCAAAAACACCTCGTCAACGAGCGCATCGATCAGAAACGTCTACTACTCCAAGACGCGCGGCAGAAAGAGCTGGATATGGAAAAGGCTCTCAACTATTGTTTCCATTTTATCCGTAACGCTTCCAAGATCTGGATGGATTTGGCCGACGATTACGAGGCTCGCATCAACCTCCAGCATCTGATTTTCGCAAAACCGCTCACATTCGATGGTGATTCTTTTGGAACCCCCGAATTGTCGCTAGTCTTTGCACAAAAAAAGACTTCTCCTAATGAGAAGTCCTTTTTGGTAGCCTCTAGGGGAGTCGAACCCCTGTTAATGGCTTGAAAAGCCACTGTCCTAACCGTTAGACGAAGAGGCCACGTAAAATCACATCGGATGTGATCACGTGGCACGGCCGGTTTACCCTGAATTCAGGGTTCTCCACGTGGGGGCGAGGATAGCGAATTTGCGGGATCTTGTCAAAATTTCTGGTTTCTGCTATCTTTTCCCCACAGTGCTCCGGATCAGGGCGGTCGTCAGCCGTCTGTGATCCACAATGCCGGGCGCAAGCCTTGCGCCCCTACGATAATTATTTTACCTATTTCATGTTAACTATCCGTTTAAGCCGCGTCGGAAAGAAGAAACAGCCGTCATACCGCTTGATCGTGTCAGAAAAGGCCCGCGATCCTTGGGGGAAATTCCTCGAGAACCTCGGAACATACAACCCACGAACAAACCCATCAACTAGCGTATTCAATGTTGAACGCATCAACTACTGGATCAGCAAGGGTGCGCAGACCTCAGACACCGTTCGAAATCTCTTGATCGATCAAAAGATTATTGAAGGAGAAAAGGTGCGAAAGGTAAAAATCAGCATTCGACGCAAGGCGAAGATCGCCAAGAAACAAGCCTCGGCCTAGTGCCGGGGTTTTTCTTTTTCTTGTCATTTTTTGCTTTTGATGCTACATTCTGTCGCGAGTTGTACGGCCAATCCGTTGACTCGTTGATATTCTTTACATCGCCGATATGGCAGAAACGTATACAGACCAGAATTTTATTGAGTTCGTCGTAAAGTCGATCGTCAACCACCCGGAAGACGTGAAGGCTGAGCGCACAGTGGATGAACGAGGTGTCTTGATTACTCTGTACGTCAACCAGGATGACATGGGCTATGTCATTGGCCGCCAAGGTCAAACGGCTCGAGCCTTGCGCATTTTGTTGAAGATCGTGGGTGCAAAAGAAAATGCTCGCGTGAATTTGAAAATTTTCGAGCCTGAAGAGATGCGCCGTGAGCACCAAGAGCGCCGTGGAGCAGAAGTTGCTGCAGCTCCTGCAGTGGGAGCGACGATTCCTGCAAGCCGCACGCATGGTGACGCTGGATTAGTCACAGATGCAGACCTTGAAGATCTTGGGATCTAATAGGTGCTGAACACGTGAAGCCCGCCTCCAACAAGGGGCGGGTTTCACTTTCATCTGTGTGGTTTATGGAATACGATAGTGGTTGAATCTATGAAACAGAAAAAACTTCGCGTTGATCTATTGACGCTATTTCCAGAAGTATGCGAACCGTATCTTGCGGCTTCGATTCTTGGTCGTGCGCAGCAAGCAAATTTGCTAGAGACGCATGTACATCAATTGCGAACCTGGACACATGATGCGCGAAAGACCGTTGACGATACGCCGTTTGGTGGAGGGCCGGGTATGGTCATGAAAGTGCAGCCATTTCATGAAGCATTAGTTACGCTTCGTGTTCGAACAAAAAAAGGGGAGAAGACGAAAGCATCGGCGAAGACCCGAATTATTTTGACAAGTGCAAAAGGAACATTATTTACTCAGCAAGATGCGCAGCGTCTTGCAACGTATGATCGTCTCATTTTTTTATGCGGACGATATGAGGGGATAGACGAGCGCGTCGCGGAACATCTTGCGGATGAGGAATTGTCTATCGGTCCCTATGTGTTGACCGGTGGTGAACTTGCATCTCTCGTGATGACAGACGCAGTGGCGCGATTACGCCCGGGTGTTTTGGGTGCAGCTGATTCACTGACCATGGAATCATGGAGTGATGGTTCGACGCGTGAGTATCCGCAGTACACACGACCGGAAGAATATCTTGGATGGCGTGTACCAAGTGTGTTGCTTGAAGGAAATCATAAAAAAATTAGTGAATGGAGAAACGGAAAAAGCGTGTAAGAAAAAAGTGTGATATACTGTTGAGACATAATTTCCAGTCCTTTCCTCTATGCCTCCTCGCACCTCCGCTCCTCGTCGTCGTACAACGTCACATGCTGCATCATCACCACATTCAACACCGGTGACGATGACTCATCAGACACGTGAATCCATCGCACATCACGGATCATCAATAACGATTCTGTGGGTGTTGATGGTGTGCATGTCTATTGCTGTCTGGATGGTGTTATTGGTAACGATGCTTCGTTTAGATCAACTCGAAGCAACGCTTGCGGATTCATTACGACAACAGGTTGACTCGCAACAGGTTACGCGACCCATTACAGACACCTTAGCAACCTTGGTAGCAAAAGATTCAACAAGCACCACGTCTCTTTCGTTGAACGGATCTGTGAGTCCGAGCGGTGCACTTGATCGCGGCTCTCTGTCTGCAGATGGAACGAAGTACGCGGGATATGACAGTATTGTAAAAGGAAAAATTGGTATCGGTGTAGAGATTCTTGCAACGAAGCAGGTGAAGCATATCGTCCTATTTGATACGCGCAGTCAATCAACCGGAAAGGGAACGCCATTTGAGGGAATGATGTCTGCACGGTGGAAAGACGCAAGCACCATTGAGTATGATATTCTTGTGAGGAAAAATGGTGAATGGAAAAAAGAGGTACAATCAACAAAAATATTTTTCTAAGATCAGCATTCCAAAAACACACGGCCTACATGGTCGTGTGTTTTTTGAAATGTTATACTGAATGAACTATGCCAAATATTGCAATTAACGGGTTCGGACGAATTGGTCGAAATGTGTTTAAAGCCGGATTTGAAAAAGAGGGATTTAAGGTTGTTGGGATCAATGATTTAACGGATACGAAGACGTTGGCGCATCTGCTCCGTCATGACTCAACCTATCACGGCTACGATAAGACGGTGACGTTTGATGAGAAGAATTTGATCGTTGATGGTGTGAAGATTCCGGTCTTTGCAGAAAAAGATCCGACAAAGCTCCCATGGGGTGCGCTAGGAGTTGATGTTGCGTTAGAATGCACCGGACGGTTCACGGATTTAGAGGGCGCATCACAACACATCACCGCTGGTGCAAAACGCGTGATCCTTTCAGCTCCTGCAAAAGGTGGTGACGTGCCAACGCATGTGATTGGCGTGAATGAAAAAGGTGCGGGAAAAACAGCGAAGGTGATTAACAATGCAAGCTGCACAACGAATTGTATTGCACCGGTTGCCGCGATTATGCACGAGGTGTTCGGTGTGAAGAAAGCCATGATGACGACGATTCATTCGTATACAGCTGATCAGGTATTGCAGGATGGTCCGCATCGAGATCTTCGTCGTGCAAGAGGCGCTGCGCAAAATATTATTCCAACAACAACGGGTGCAGCATTGGCGACAACAGAAGTGATTCCTGAATTGAAAGGATTGTTTGATGGAATCTCTATCCGCGTGCCAACACCATGTGTCTCATTATCTGATTTTACCTTTTTGCTGAAACGAAAGACGACGATTGAAGAGATCAAGAAGGTTTTGAAAACGGCAGCAAAGTCAGCGCGATGGAAGGATGTGCTAACGGTGACGGAAGAAGAGCTTGTTTCAAGCGATTTTGTCGGTAATCCAGCTTCCTGTATTGTCGATCTTCCATTCACGCAAATCGTTGATGGAGACATGGTGAAGATCTTGGCTTGGTATGATAACGAATGGGGATACTCACATCGGTTGGCTGAGTTGGCAATTTTGGTAGGGAAGAGTTTGAGCAAAAAAGGATAATGAATCTTCGAGCAACCCACGAGCATCCAAGGGTATTTGATACGCTCTTGGTTTGCGTTGGGGTCTTTGGTTTGCTCATTGCCTGGTTTTCATTTCAGGCTGGAGGAGTATTTGATGTTCTGGGAGCTCTTGCACTTCTAGGTGAATGCATGCTTGTCTATGGTGTTTTGATTGAGCCACGGCGTCTGACGGTTACAACGTATCGACATGATCTCGTTGTTCAACCTGCAACGCATTTTCGTCTTGTGTGGCTCTCTGATCTGCATGCGGGCACTCTTCGTTCGTCATCTTGGTATGAGCGTATTGCCAGAGAGGTGCATGCGCTTCATCCAGATATGCTTGTGTTAGGCGGCGACGTTGTTGTTGATCGTGTTGATGCAGCGTCTCTAGCCCTTCTTCAGCCACTTAAAATGCTGGAGGCGCGCATGGGAAAGTTCTTTGTTCTTGGAAATCATGATGAGATGGATCGGCCGCAGGAGGTACGCGAAGCATTGAGTCAACTTGGGTATCGAGATTTTACCAATCAACACGCCGTCCTTATTCGTGAAGGTCGGAGAATTGAAATTGCGGGAATAGACGATCACTGGATGGGCGATCCGCGATGGACGCCTCGAACCTCGCCAGAGATTCCGCATATCACGTTTTCTCATGAGCCGGATATTATGATGGACCTGAAAGAAGGTGACACGGATCTTGTGTTATCGGGACACACGCATGGTGGGCAGATACGGCTACCACTGGTTGGTGCATTGTGGTTGCCGACAAAGTTAGGACGATTGGTGGATCAGGGCGAAAAGCGTATTCATGGTATTCCGTGCATTATTTCGAATGGATTGGGCGAAGCTGCTGGTCGCGCTCGCCTCGGGTGCCCTCCGCAGATCATCGTCGTCGAGATAGGGATTTGATGGTATTCTATAGTCATGAAACTTACACAGGTTCCTGCGCGAACCTCACTTAAAGGAAAGCGAGTCTTTTTACGCGTTGACTGGAATGTACCGGCCGGAGTGTTGCATGGTGAGGACTCGATAAAGATTGAACACTCGATTGTTACGCTGAAACAGCTTATCAATCGCGGTGCGGTTGTGATTGTCGCATCTCATCTTGGTCGTCCAAAAGGTAAAGATCCTGCATTGAGCCTCAAACGACTTACTCGGTTGGTGAGTGCTCATTCCGGAATTGATATGGCGTTTGTTCCTGAAATGCTTGATACGCCAAAAGGTCTTGCTGCAGCACGCGAACGAATCGCGAATGCAGAAGCGGGGAGTGTCTTTGTGTTAGAAAATGTTCGTTTTTATGCTGGTGAAGAAAAAAACGCGATGCCATTGAGTAAAGCATTTGCGTCACTAGCTGACATCTTCATGAACGATGCTTTTGCAGCTTGTCATCGCGCTCATGCGTCAGTCGTTGGCGTCGCAAAGTTGTTGCCACATTTTGCGGGACCGTCATTAGTTACCGAGGTGCAGGCGCTTCAATATCTGTTACAAAAGCCAAAGCACCCATTCGTCGCCATTATCGGCGGAGCAAAAATTTCCACAAAGATTGACCTGATTCAGTCCGTTCTCACATTCGCAGATCATGTGTGCATTGGTGGTGCGATGGCAAACACGCTGCTCGCTGCTCAAGGAAAGCAGGTTGGAAAATCAATGGTTGAAAAAGAAGGGCTCGCGATGGCGAAAAAGTTGTTGAAAGAAAAGAAGATCGTATTGCCGGTTGATGTTGTCGTTGCACCGAGTATCGCGAATGGTGTTAAAGTTCGTGCAACATCAACCGATGAGGTGAAAAAGACGGAGACTATTGGAGATATTGGACCGGAAACGATGCGACAATGGGCAGAGTTGATTAAGAAAGCAAAGACGATTATGTGGAATGGTCCCGTGGGTGTTACGGAAATACCATCATTTTCTCATGGCTCATTGGTTATCGCGCGTGCGATGGCTGTGCGCAGCAAGGGGACGGCATTCGGTGTTGCGGGTGGTGGTGATACGCTACCAGTGATCTTCTCATCCGGCATGTCCGAATGGTTTGATCACCTCTCAACCGGCGGTGGAGCGATGCTTGAATTTGTTGCAAAGAAGGGAAAACTTCCTGGAATTCTTGCGCTTGAATCAAAATAATATTTCTATGAAACCTACAGACGCGACATCGTTTCACCCGGCAACGGATCATGAAGCTACGGAAGAGGATATTCGCTTAGCCGTTCTTCGACGAACGTATGATCTTTTGACTGCAGCCTTTTCCTTCGTCGCCGCACTTGCGTGGAACGATGCGATTCAAAGTTTCTTCTTGGCAATCTTCGGTCCATCAAACACGCTCGTTGCAAAATTCTTATACGCATTGTTGTTAACCGTCCTCATCGTATGGTTTGGAAGTCGACTAGCACGCATCACTCGAAAAGCAGAACAACGATTTAAAAAATAATATGATCACAACTGATATGCAGCCAAATAAATATCTCCAAGGCGTCATCGGGTTACTCGCGTTGACGTTGATCGTGTTTGTTGGATTGAAGGCACGAAATGCATCTGAAGAATATAATTACATCGGGAAAGTTGCGCATGACCGTGACACGATCACAATTCAGGGTGAGGGCAAGGTAACTTCAAAGCCGGACTTGGCACAGATTGATTTGGGCGTACGCGTTGATGGCGCAACGGTGAAAGAAGCTCAAAAGCAAAATACGGAAAAAATGAATGCAATTGCATCCGCAATGACAGCGCTTGGGGTGAAAAAGGAAGACCTTCAAACATCGCAATATTCGATTCAGCCACGCATTGATTGGAATAGCGGGAAGCAGACCGTATTGGGATACACCGTGTCGCAGACGCTGACGATTAAAGTTCGCGATTTAGATAAGGCGGGTGATGTGCTTGCAAGGGCCGGAGAGCTTGGTGCGAATCAGGTTGGTGGAATTAATTTTACGATTGATGATCCAACGTCATTGAAAGACGACGCTCGATTAAAGGCGATTGCAGATGCGCGTAAAAAAGCAGAAGCACTTTCGAAGCAATTAGGATTGGATATCGTCAAAGTTGTGACTTTTTCTGAAAGCGCGCAAGGCGGATATCCGGTTCCAATGATGGCAAAATCATTCGGAATGATGGATTCAGCCGTAGCCGCTCCATCCCCAGAAATTCAATCAGGCACACTCGATGTCGTGTCAGACGTGTCTGTGACGTTTGAGGTTCGATAATGCGATATGTTCTCTTCATCAAAAATTTCATCCGTTGTCGCCCGTGAGGTCTTGGATTCTCGTGGAAATCCGACCGTTGCGTGTCGTGTTACGCTGTCATCTGGTGCGAGTGCAGAGGCGAAAGTTCCGTCTGGTGCATCCACTGGTTCGCATGAGGCATTGGAGCTTCGTGATGGTGGGAAACGATATGGGGGAAAGGGCGTATTGAAAGCGGTGAAGAACGTGAATGAACGAATTGCACCCGTGCTCCATCGGATCGACGCAGGGCGTCAACAGGATATTGATCATGTGATGCTGGAGATTGATGGTACGCCGAATAAATCTAGTTTAGGTGCAAATGCAACGCTTGCCGTGTCACTAGCCTGTGCTCAGGCCGTCGCGATTCATCGACGTCTCCCATTGTGGAAGTCTCTTCGAAAAACATTTTATTTTGGAAAAAGCGCTTCGTTACCGATGCCGATGATGAATGTGCTGAATGGAGGTGCTCATGCAGATTGGTCACTGGATGTTCAGGAGTGCATGATTCTTCCAAAGCAACGTGCGTTCTCGGAGCGTCTGCGTGCTGGAGCTGAAACGTTTCATGCGTTGGCAAAGATTTTGAAATCGCGTGGGTTTGTGACGACTGTTGGAGATGAGGGCGGATTCGCGCCAAAGTTGAAAAATGTGGAAGAGGCATTTGAGCTGCTCGTGGAGGCGATCACGGCAGCTGGATATAAGCCAGGAAAAGATATTGCACTTGCAACGGATGTTGCCGCGAGTGAATTTTATGATGCAAAGAAAAAAAGATATGTATTTAAGGCAGAGGGAGGGGTTGCATATACGGCATCAGAATTATTGGAACGCTATAAGCACTGGCAGTCCGCATATCCATTGATCTCGATTGAAGATCCGTTCGCCGAAGATGATTGGGCCGCATGGAAAGCCGCGGTTCCAGTGCTGAAAAAGCGCTCGCTTCTCGTTGGTGATGATTTCTTTGTGACAAACGTTGAACGACTAGAACGTGGAATTGAAGAGCGCGCAGCAACGGCCATCTTGATTAAACCAAACCAAATCGGGACACTCACGGAAACGGTGAATGCTATTAAGATGGCACAAGCAGCATCATTTGCCGTTGTGATTTCTCATCGTTCAGGTGAAACATCTGATACCACGATTGCAGATCTTTGTGTTGCCTGTGGAGCAGAGCATATCAAAACAGGATCGCTCTCACGATCAGAGCGGGTTGAGAAATATAACCGATTGTTGGAAATTGAAAAAGAGTTGAAAGCGTAATCTGCCTACGGTAGTTTTGCTATTTCGTTTTTGATCGTCTGTTCTTTTTGGTGATCAATTTCTGAAATGAGTTCTTTGATCTTTGTTGTTCGTTCGTGGACGATCTCCCTTTTTTCTTTTTCAAAGGTTTGAAGCGCTTCCTTGATCGTGGGGTCTTGGGTGTCGGAATCTGGCATATATTCAAATTATAGCATGGTTGATTGGACCTATAGGGTGTGTTACGTTTGTCCACATGTCAACTGCCTCACAGCCACTGTTTCACATCGTGACCTACGGGTGTCAGATGAATAAGAATGATTCCGAGCGTATTGCCGGCTTATTGTCCGGTCTTGGTTTTGCGTCAACGGATGATGAGAAGATGGCTGATCTTATTCTCTTGAATACCTGCTCTGTTCGACAAACGGCTGAGGATCGAATTTTTGGCAAGATGGAGGATTTGGCTCGTTTGAAGCAGGAGAATCCAAAACTCATCGTTGGTGTCACCGGTTGTATGGCCGGTCGGGATAAGGCCCGGACGTTTGTGAAAAAGATGTTACCCGTTGATCTCTATTTCCCAACGCCTGAGATGGTTAAGCTACCAAAATGGATTGCCGAGCTTCGACCGGAATTGGTGAATAGTGCGGATCTAGAAACGGATTATTTAAAGCTCAAACCATTTCGTGAAACAACAACGCAGGCATTTGTGACCATCCAAATTGGATGTAATAAATTTTGCACGTATTGCGTTGTGCCGTATGCACGAGGATTAGAACAGAATCGCGCGGTCAAAGATATTTTGAATGAGGTCCGTGAGCTCGCTGCGCACGGTGCACTTGAGGTGACGTTGCTTGGGCAGACCGTGAATTCGTTCAAAGCAAAAGATCCAGAATCGTTTAGTACGCTGAATCCATATACCGATCATTTTGCTGCATTGTTGTGGGAGATCAATCAGATCGATGGCATCCAGCGTGTGCATTGGACTGCTCCGCATCCAAATTCAATGACGGATCAGGTGATTGATGCGTTAACATTGCCGAAGCAGGTGAACTTTTTACATCTTCCGGTTCAGTCTGGTTCGACGAGTGTTCTTTCTCGCATGAATCGAAAATATTCACGTGAACAATTTTTAGATGTGATCGCTCGTGTGAGGGCGAAGTGTCCGAACATCGCACTGGGAACGGATATTATCGTTGGCTTCCCAGGAGAGACATCGGAGCAATTTGCAGAAACGGTTTCTCTGTATCGTGAGTGTAATTTTGATATTTCATATACGGCTCAATACAGTCCGCGTTCTGGAACGCTTGGCGTGAAATTATATTCCGATGATGTTTCGAAAGAAGAAAAACGACGACGATGGGATGAGTTGCAAGAGGTGATGAAGGAAATCGTGTTGCGAAAAAATCAATCGTATGTCGGCCAGAGCATCTCTGTGTTGATCGAGCGGGTGGAGAACGGATTTGCGTCCGGAAATTCACGTGAGATGAAGTTGGCTCGGTGCAAGTCAACGGATGTGTCGCTCATTGGTCGCATCGTGAATATACGGGTCACAGAGGCACATGAATGGCAATTGATGGGGGATCTGATATCCTGATTCTATATGAAGCCAAGACCGCGTATCATCTGTGTCGTTGGCCCAACTTCCTCAGGGAAGACGAGGTTAGGCATTCATCTGGCGCAAACGCTGCAAGGCGAGGTGGTGAATGCAGATTCGCGCCAGGTCTACAAAGATATTGGAATTGGAACGGGAAAACCTCAAGGTGTTCGTGGAGTTGTTGAAGGACATCGTTCTTTTGTTGTCGAGAGTGTGCCGCATCATCTGATGGATTTTGTGCAACCAACAAAACTGTTTACGGTTGTTGAATGGCGTCAGAAAGCGACCAAGGCATTGAAAGAAATTTTGAAACGAAAACATCTTCCGATTGTTGTGGGTGGAACCGGATTGTACATCAGTGCGTTGGTCGATAACTTCACATTCCCAGAAGTTCCGCCCTCGCCAACATTGCGCTCCGCATTCGAGTCAAAGCCGTTGAGTGAGTTGGTGAACTTATTGTTGAAGCTTGATCCTGAGGCACGGCAGATTGTTGATCTAAAAAATCCGCGTCGTGTCATTCGAGCACTTGAAGTGAGTACGTTTACCGGAAAGCCGTTCACAGCCCAAAAGACGGTTGGGAAGCAAGTGTATGATGTGTTCCAGATTGGGTTAGTATGGCCGCGTGAGGAGC
>JAGOQX010000049.1 GCA_018063105.1 Patescibacteria group bacterium | reverse complement strand
AATGAAGAGCGGATGTATCGCATTGAGGCTCCGCGAGGAATTGTTGAGGCGATTATTCCCGTTGATCCGGTGACGCGAAAAATGGCGCATGAGTTGCAAGACGTGTGGGTTTTTCCAGCGAAACATTTTGTAACGCGAGGACCAGAACGCGATCGTGCAATTATTACGATTCGCAAAGAACTAAAAACACAACTTGAGAAATTTGAAAAAGAGGGAAAATTACTTGAAGCAGAACGACTTGATCGTCGCACGAAGTTTGATTTGGAGATGATTGAAAACCTCGGGTATTGCAATGGCATCGAAAACTACTCGCGACATCTTGCCGGACGAAAAGCCGGGGAGCCGCCGGATACGTTGTTTGCCTATTTCCCGAAAGACTTTTTGCTCGTCGTCGATGAATCGCATGTGACCGTTCCCCAGCTTGGTGGGATGTATGAAGGCGATCGGTCTCGCAAAAATACGTTGGTTGAATACGGGTTCCGTTTACCAAGCGCGAAAGATAATCGTCCGTTGAAGTTCGACGAACTGGAGAAACGATTCAGTCAGGTGATCTTTGTTTCAGCAACGCCTTCGACGTACGAACGAGCAAACTCCCAGCAAGTTGTCGAACAGATTATTCGTCCGACGGGGTTGGTTGATCCAGAGATTATCGTTCGGCCGATCACGCCCCACCTCCCTCCAGCTCCCTCCTTCGTAAGGAGGGAGAGTCAGGGCGCTCCGTCAAATCCCCCTCCTTACGAAGGAGGGGATAGGGGAGGTGCACGAGGTTTGTCTCAGGTCGATGATTGTATCGCCCGTATTCAAGAGGTGATCAAGCGTGGTGATCGTGTGCTCGTGACGACGTTGACGAAGAAGATGGCAGAAGATTTGTCCGCATATCTTTCAGAGAAAAACATCAAAGCAAGATATATTCATTCTGATATTCAAACGATTGAACGACTCGAAATTTTGTCTGATTTTCGAAAAGGGGAATATGACGTCATTGTTGGTGTGAACTTGTTGCGTGAAGGGTTGGATCTTCCCGAAGTTTCCCTGGTTTGTATTTTGGATGCGGACAAAGAGGGCTTCTTGCGTTCGGACGTCTCTCTTATCCAAACGATCGGCCGCGCAGCTCGTAACGTTCGTGGTCAGGTCATCCTGTATGCAGATCGTATGACCGGTTCGATGAAACGTGCCATTGATGAAACGGATCGTCGTCGAACGAAACAGCTTGCGTATAACGAGGTGCATGGAATCACGCCGCAGACGATCATCAAAGCTATCAAGGATATTCGCGCAGAGCTTGGATTATCCGGTAAGCCAACGAAGGATATTAAGAATATTCTCAAACTAGAATTGCAAGCAGAGACGCATGATTTAGAAACGGTATTACGTCATAAGGAAATTGAAATGAAGTCCGCAGCAAAGAATCTCGAATTTGAACTGGCTGCGATTCTCCGAGATGAAGTTGCGGTGCTGATCAAAGAAATTGCAAAGCGAAAGAAGGAGGCGCCTCTTCCGGAAGATTCGCAAAAGAAGATGCGACGAAAAATGCCAAGGCACGGAAAAACGCGATAACCTTCCCCGTGTCATCCCGAGCGAAGTCTGACGAAGCCGAGGGATCCCTTCGTGGAATTATATGTACTATATTTATATCGTTTCTAGTGAGTCTGGAACGCTATACATTGGAATGACGAACGATCTTAAACGTCGGATTTTTGAGCATCGAGAAAAGCTTATAGATGGGTTTACGAAAAAATATGATTGTAAAAAATTGATCTATTTTGAGGAAACATCGGATGTATATTCTGCAATTGCACGAGAGAAACAATTAAAGAATTGGAACAGAGGGAAGAAAGAGCATCTTATTTACGGATTTAATCCAGAATGGAAGGATTTATTTGATTCGCTGTGAGTTAATCTCCCATGTCATTCCGAGCGAGTCCGCGAGCCGAGGAATCCCTTCGGCCGGCCGCTCAACGAAGCGATTCCTCCGCGCGTCGTCTGACTCCTTGGTCGGAATGACGTATGAGGAAGTGACGGACCAGGCTTCACTTTGTCAGAATTTGTTTCAACCTGTAGGCTAGGGGCATGGAAGTAGTTGATGATATTAAATCTCGCCTGGATATTGCCGATCTTGTTGGCGAATATCTTCAGTTGAAACCTGCGGGGAGCGGGAGTTTTAAGGCGTGTTGCCCGTTTCATCAGGAGAAGTCACCTAGCTTTTTCGTGAACCGTCCTCGCCAGTCATGGCATTGTTTTGGATGTGATCAGGGTGGTGATGTGATTTCGTTCGTCCAACAGATCGAGGGAATGGATTTTCGTGAGGCGTTAGAACTTCTTGCACAAAAGACGGGGGTTGAATTGCCGTCGTTTGATATGCAGAAGCAGTCGGACAAGAAACGGATGATTGAGATTCAAACACTGGCAGCAAAGTTTTTTCGTTCGCAGCTGTTGAATGATCCTGGGGCAGAGATCGCTCGAGCGTATGTTGCGAAACGCGGACTGGATGATTTAACCGTTGATGTTTGGAAGATTGGATATGCGCCAGATGCGTGGTCTCAGTTGAGTGAAGCATTGGCAAAATTGGGAGTTACGGACGACGAATTGATTCGCTCTGGTCTTGCATTAAAAAGTGATCGCGGTGGTGTCTATGATCGGTTCCGTGGCCGGTTGATGTTTTCCATCTGGGACATTCACGGAAACATTCTTGGTTTCACTGGGCGCATTTTGACGGAGAGCAAAACAGAATCAAAATACGTGAACACGCCAGAAACATCGATCTACAAAAAGAGTCACGTTGTTTTTGGGTTGGATAAAGCGAAAGGGGAAATTAAGCGACAGAATCTCGCGGTCATTGCGGAGGGGAATATGGATGTGATTTCGTCGCATCAATTTAATGTGACAAATGTGGTTGCATCATCTGGTACCGCGTTGACGCAGGATCAGTTGGGGTTGTTGAAACGCTTCACGACAAATTTGGCGATTGCGTTTGATGCGGACGCAGCAGGGAATGCGGCAACGATCCGTGGACTTGATCTTGCGCGTCAACTTGATTTTAACGTTCGTATTATCACGTTGCCAAAAGATGCTGGAAAAGATCCGGATGAGGCTGTACGCAAAGACCCGGCGATTTGGAAAAAGGCGATTGCAGATGCGTTGCCAGTCATTCATTGGTTGTACCAAAATGCGTTCCGCGATATTGATTCATCGACACCGGATGGAAAGAAGCGAGTGGCACAACGGTTGATTCCGGAGTTTCGTCGGATTCAGGATCCTATTGAGCGTGACGCGTGGCTGATTCGCCTTTCAAAGGACTTGGCAGTGAATGAAGATGTGATCCGTCAACTCGTGGCTCAGCGGGCGCCATTGACCCCTGAATTTCGAGTGCCGACCCCTCCCGTGTCTGGTGCTCCAATCAAGGAGCAAAAGCCGGTTGTAGAGGCTAAAACACGGTCAGAGGAGTTAGAGGAGCGTATTCAGGCGATTCTATATCTCAAGCCGGCACTGCGTGATCTTGCTATTT
>JAGOQX010000006.1 GCA_018063105.1 Patescibacteria group bacterium | reverse complement strand
GTACAAGCCAGGTGTGAAGATGGTGAAGTTTATGACGGATCCAAAGGTGTACGCGGTGGCAAAAGGTGGAATCTTACGCTGGGTCAAATCTCAAGCCGCTGCAGTTGAGTTGTACGGAGCGCAGTGGAATAAGAATATCGATGATATCAACGATGCATTCTTTACCAATTATACATTCGGTGCAGAGATTAACGGGATCGGAGATTTCAATCCAGCGAATGTGAAAGCCTCGGTGCAGTTTCCAAGCGATAGTTTGCAAATGTAAGGATCGTGAAGAATCAAAAACGCTCTCAGATTTTTCGAGAGCGTTTTTGATATGAAAAGAGACATTTGAAGAAATGTCTCTGGTTACGTGACGCGACCGCCTTTCGAATGGAGTTTGAAAATGAGTGTGCCTTTGTAGGAGAGTGTCTCTTCTGCGGTAAAGTCCAGAATATTTCCCCAACCAATATCCATGTAGTCAAAGCCGCTCTGCCGTTTGATCGTTCGTCCAAGAACGCGACACTGAGCGTACGTGACACCGCGGCAATAGTAGATGAACTGGAGAACCTCTTGCGTATTGAGACGCGCTTGTTCTAGCGCGGAGCGATCAAGTCCGCCGGTGTGCGTTGCATTCCAGATGGTTCCAACCAGCGTGGAGATCTGTTCGATGGATGAGCTTGGCTCCTCGCCTTCATATCGAATGTACGTCATTTCCCGTTCAGTGTAGATAACGCAGTCCTGTTCGGGTGAGGCTTGAGTGGCAAGGCGTGCTTCAATCAGAAAATTCGTAATGACTTGATGTGGAGTCATTGAACTGCCTTTTCATGAGTACGTATGTCACACCCTACTAAACTTTTTTTGAATGATCAAGCACTGGACATTTGATGCGGGCCTGTCTACACTACGACAACAATTCAATTTGGACGCTTAGCTCAGCTGGTTAGAGCGCCTCGTTTACACCGAGGAGGTCGCAGGTTCGATCCCTGCAGCGTCCACCACGTAAAAACCCCATCTACAAAATGGGGTTTTTACGTGCCCCGTGCGCGAAGCGTTTTACGGGGCTACCACTTGATCGTCTTCGCTAGGGCTTCACGTGTCCCGTCGGTCGCGACCGACGGGACGTGGCGCAGCCGTTATCGGAATATTTTTTTCTCTTGAGCCTCTCTCACATTTCGCGTATCCTATCCCCATGCCCTTACGTGTTATTGCATTAGGAACCGGTGTGTGTGTCAATGGAATTGCAAATATTCCAGATCGATATCCGCCGGGATTTTTAATTGAGATTGATAATCTCTACGTGTTGTTTGATTGTAGCGAAGGGATTCGAAAACGCATTCAAGCAGCAGGTGTTGATTATGGTCGTGTGAGTCATGTGTGTGTTTCTCATGCGCATCCAGACCACGCAGCACTTCCACAATTTATTCAAGCACGATTCTGTCGTCAGCTGTGGGGAACGCACGATGTCCCAACGCAAACGCTTCGCATCTATATGCACAAGATGTTGTCGCGAGATTTTCCGCAAGTGTGGAATTGGCATCAGCCGGAAAATGATGGGGGATATTGGAGTGAATTTCAACCAACGATGATTCCGATGGATGAGGGTTTTGATGAAGAGATTGCTCCGGGCGTGCACTTGAAAGCTCGAAATGTGTATCACGGATTCGGGAAGCACCCGTCTATGGGATTTCGTTTAGAGACTCCGTACGGTGTCGTCGCGTATACCGGTGACTCAGGTGTGTGTGAGGGCGTTCGGACGCTGGCTCAAAGTGCGGATCTATTTATTTCCGACTGTAGTGCTCGTGTGGGCCAAGAATATACGGGTGGGTACGGGCACATGGGGCCAAAGCAGTGTGGGGATATTGCATTAAAGTCCGGCGTGAAACAGTTGTGGATGACGCATTACATGGGAATCGATGCGCCGGAGGCATATATTGAAGAAGTTCATGCCGCAGGTTTTTTTGGGGAAGCAAAATTAGTGCAAGATGGTGATCAGTGGAATTCAGAACAGAAAAAATAAATGCACGTTTCAATCATGTTTGATATACTTTAGAAAATCTTTATGAATATTTTCATTGGGCTCCTTCTCGTTGTGATTGGTTTCCTTATTGTATGGAAGACGCGTAAAATAATAGATGTTTTTGGAACGAGCTCTTGGGCTGATGCGAAGCTCGGTGGCGGTGGCACCATGCTCTTGTATAAGTTTATTGGCATTGTAGTCATTTTTGTCGGGTTCATGTGGGCGACGAATTTGTGGAACGCCTTTTTGCAAGCAACACTCGGTTCCTTGCTAACGCCGAATAAGGAATAAGTATGATTACGCGAAGCGGCACAGAACTTGTTAATCCGTTTAAGCTGCTTGAGCGTGTTGGTATTCGTGAAGGTCAGCGTGTTGCGGATCTTGGATGTGGATCGTTGGGCCATTTTGTATTTCCAGCAGCACAGCTTGTTGGCGGCAAGGGCGTTGTCTATGCCGTTGATATTCAGCGCGGTGTACTGGAACAAATTGAAAAGACCTCAAAAGAGATGCAGTTTTGGAATGTGTATCCCGTCTGGTCAGACATCGATGTGTATCGAGCGACGCGTATTGATGATGCATCTCTTGATCTCACGTTATTGATCAATAATTTGTATTTGTCACAAAATCGTCCTCAGCTTATTCGAGAGATGGCGCGTTTAACACGACCGGGTGGTCGGATCATTGTTGTTGAGTGGAAGGCGACGCATACACCGATTGGTCCGTCCGTAGAGCATCGAATAGATGCGCAACAGGCCAAAGAGATTTTAGCCTCACCGTTAATGAAGTTTGTTGAAGAGTTTGAGGCCGGTCAGTATCACTACGGTTTGATCTATACCCGAACGGAAGAACCGGTTGCATAACGAGTTGATTTCAGGCAATATAGTCTGACTTATGAATTTGCCTCCATTTTTGACCTTGCAGTTTTGGTTTAACGTGAATCCGCCCCCGTTTATTCCGTTTGTTGATTGGTTTATTCTTGTTGTGATGATCGTATTAACTCTTGGCGGGGTTGTGGCGCTTTGGCTCCGTTCAACGAAGAAATACGAGAAAATGGTTCGTCGAGCACTTCTTCGCGGAGGGCTATTGGGTGTTATTTCAGGTTTTGTGGGTCTTGCGCTCTACGCCTGCGCATTTGAACGTGTTCCATTCCTCAGTATGCGTTTTATGTGGCTCATTTGGGCCCTGTGGACCGGTTTAGAGGCCTGGAGCATCTATCGCTACGTTACCATTGATATTCCAGCCAGACAGGAGGTTCAGGCCGAGCGTGACCGTATCAACAAGTGGTTACCGAAGAAAAAATAGTCGCATGATTCACGAACGACGAAAATTTGGAAACCGTGGCGAAGATCTTGCCGCGGTTTTCTTTACCTCAAAGGGATTTCGGGTCATTGATCGGAATTGGACCTGTAAACTAGGGGAGGTTGATCTGATTGTGGAAAAGAACGGGTGTACACATTTTGTGGAGGTAAAGACTCGGCAAACGATGACATTTGGTTATCCGGAAGAATCGATCACCCGAACGAAGCTAAAACATCTGGCACGAGCTATTGAGGTCTATCTGGCTCAACATTCTGGTGCTGCTAAGAGTTATCAGGTCGATGCACTGGCGATTCTGGTGTTAGAAGGTCAAGACCCCGATTTTCATTATATAGAGCAGATTCTCTGATTTACGCTCTTGGGGCGGTAAACACTTGACAGGTGCGGACTACTCTTGCTATATTTCGGCCACATTTCACTGCCATGCCTACAATGAACCAACTCATCCGAAGCGGACGCCGTCCGCTGAAGACCAAGTCTAAAAGCCCGGCTCTCCAGTCCCGGCTTGATTCGCTTCACCGCAAGCGGACGACCCTTAGCCGTGGCGCTTCGTTTATGCGAGGCGTGTGCACGAAGGTGACGACGACCACCCCAAAGAAGCCGAACTCGGCTCTCCGAAAGATTGCTCGCGTACGCTTATCGAACGGCATGGAAGTCACCGCCTACATCCCTGGCGAAGGACACAACCTCCAAGAGCACTCCATCGTTTTAATCCGCGGCGGTCGTGTGAAAGATTTGCCAGGTGTTCGATACCACATCGTTCGCGGTGTGTACGATACACAGGGTGTGCAGAACCGACGTCGCAGCCGATCACTCTACGGAGCGAAGCGTCCTAAGGCAGGTGCAGCAAAGAAATAATATATGCGCGGAAAACAAGCTCCAAAACGCCAAATTGGCACAGATATCAAGTTCGCATCCCCAGTGGTCGCGAAGTTGATTAACTATGTCATGAAAGATGGCAAGAAATCGACAGCACAACGCATTGTCTACCAGGCTCTCGATATTATCGAAGAGAAGACAAAGACGCCTGCCATCGATACGTTCAACACCGCTGTGAACAACATTTCACCTCTTCTCGAAGTGAAATCAAAGCGCGTCGGTGGTGCAAACTACCAGATCCCGATGCAGGTTCGCGCAGAACGACGCACGCAATTGGCATTCCGCTGGTTGTTGTTGGCAGCTCGATCAAAGAAGGGTAAGCCAATGGCTGAAAAGCTCGCGACCGAAATTTTGGCCGCAGCAGAAAACCAAGGTGACGCCGTGAAGAAGAAGCAAGATGTCCAACGCATGGCCGAAGCAAACCGCGCCTTCGCGCACTTCGCTCGCTAGTGTATGGACGCAGATAGTGGCCGTAATGTCATCTTGAGCAGCGCAACGGATCTCACGGGGTAAACCTGTGAGATGTGTG
Source organism: Patescibacteria group bacterium (assembly GCA_018063105.1). GTDB lineage: Bacteria > Patescibacteriota > Patescibacteriia > 2-12-FULL-60-25 > 2-12-FULL-60-25 > JAGOQX01. The sequence goes on along the minus strand of JAGOQX010000006.1, from coordinate 45,196 downwards.
TGCCCCGTTCAGGATGGCATTTTGTTTTCACTCTGCTCCCACATTCAATCATTTCATCATTCACTGACCTATTATGCCTCGAGAATATTCCCTCAAAGATACCCGAAACTTCGGGATCATCGCTCACATCGACGCTGGAAAAACCACCGTGTCTGAGCGCGTGTTGTTTTACACCGGCCGCAAGCACAAGATCGGCGAAGTGCATGAAGGTGAAGCGACCATGGACTGGATGGAGCAAGAGCGTGAACGTGGTATCACGATCACGGCTGCTGCAACGACCTGTTTTTGGAAGGGTCACCGTTTGAATTTGATTGATACTCCAGGACACATCGATTTCACCATTGAAGTGCAGCGCTCATTGCGCGTGTTGGATGGTGCGGTCACCGTGTTTGATGGTGTTGCTGGTGTTGAACCACAATCCGAAACCGTGTGGCGCCAGGCTGATAAGTATTCCGTGCCTCGTATCTGTTTCGTGAACAAGTTGGATCGTACCGGTGCAGATTTCACCAAGGACGTTGCATCCATTCGAAACCGTTTGAACAAGAACGCGTACCCAATTCAACTCCCAATCGGCCAAGAGGATAAATTCCTCGGTATCATCGATTTGATTACGATGAAGGCAGAAATCTATAAGGATGAAATGGGACAAGATATCGTTGAGTCAGACGTCCCTGCGGACATGATGGAAGCGGCAAAAACAGCTCGTGGTGAATTCTTGGATGCATTGTCAGAAACGGACGAAGTGCTCATGAATAAGCACTTGGCCGGTGAGGAATTGTCCATCGCTGAAATTCGCGAAGCATTGCGCAAGGCTGTGTTGAAGCAAGAGCTTTTCCCGATTTTGTGTGGTTCCGCATTGAAGAACAAGGGCGTGCAATTCTTGCTCGACGCCGTCACTTATTACTTGCCATCCCCACTCGAAATTCCTGCAATCAAGGGTCACATGGTTGACCATGATGATGAGATCGAAGAACGCCCAGCAGATGACAATGCGCCATTTGCTGCATTGGCCTTCAAAGTCATGTCCGATCCATTTGTCGGAAAACTCGTGTTCTTCCGCGTGTACTCCGGAAACTTGGCCGCTGGTTCCTACGTCTTGAACAGTAAGACAGGGGAGCGCGAACGTATCGGTCGCATTGTGCGCATGCACTCAAATTCACGCGAAGATGTGGACCATGTGTATGCCGGTGAAATCGCCGCTGCCGTGGGTTTGAAGGGAACGTTTACAGGTCACACGATTTGCGATGAAGCTCATCCAATCGTTCTCGAATCCATCGCAATCCCAGAACCAGTTATCGAAATTGCCATTGAACCAAAGACAAAACAGGACCAAGAAAAGATGGGTGTCGCTTTGCAGAAGTTGGCTGAAGAAGACCCATCCTTCCGCGTTCGCACAGATGAAGAAACGTTGCAGACCCTCATCGCCGGTATGGGTGAATTGCATCTCGACATCATCGTCGATCGTATGAAGCGCGAATTCAAGGTGGAAGCCAACGTTGGTAAGCCACAGGTTTCGTACAAAGAATCACTCAAAAAATCAGCAGAAGGAGAAGGAAAGTTTGTTCGCCAGTCTGGTGGTCGTGGTCAATACGGTCATTGCTGGGTCCGCTTGGAACCAATGGAACGTGGCAAGGGCTACGAATTCGTTGACGAAGTAAAGGGTGGTGTCATTCCTCGCGAATTTATCACCCCAATCAACCGTGGTATTCAGGAAGCTATGACGCGCGGTGTTGTCGCCGGCTACCCAGTCGTCGATATCAAGGCCGCGGTTTATGACGGTTCCTACCACGACGTTGACTCTTCCGAAGCGGCATTTAAAGTCGCTGCTTCCATGGCATTCAAGGATGCATGTGCAAAAGGTGGAATCTCCATTCTCGAGCCAATCATGAATGTTGAAGTTGTGACTCCGGAACAATACATGGGTGATGTTATCGGTGACTTGAACTCCAAGCGAGGTCAGATCAACGAAATGACGGAACGCATGGGTGTGAAAATCATCAAAGCCTTCGTCCCACTTTCAGAAATGTTCGGCTATGCAACTTCATTGCGCTCTATGACGCAAGGTCGCGCTTCCAACTCTATGGAATTCGACCACTACGCGGAGACGCCACAGAACGTGCAGGCTGCGATCATTGAAGGACGAACGAAGAAATAGAATCAAAGGGAGAAAAAAGACGTGGCCTGCCACGGTTCGCACTTTTTTCAACGCTTTCAGGCGTTGTAAAAAGTGTTCGCCGTGTCACCCGTCTTTTTTGTTTGTTTTTATCAATTCAAAATAAGCAGCCCTGGTCGAGTGACCAGGGCTTTGCGCTAGGAGAGCTTGTTGAACGTTTGCATGAGCGTCGTACCGAGGTGCTGTAAATAGGGGAGGCCGGTTTCTTGTTTTCCGCCTTCGAGATCTTGAAAGAGAAACTCGGGAAGTGTTTCGTCTTGGAACCGGCTTGACGCAATTCCCCATACGACTGCTGCGACCGTGTCCGTGTCACCACCCAGTTGAATGACCTGCTCGAGCATTCCCATGAGCGAGGGGACTGGTTTGAGCATTTCGGTTTCGATGATGTGATGCGCAGCGTGAACGGTTGCAACACCGACAGAGAGTCCACGTGACGGGTCGGATTTCACCGGACCTTCCCACGGCTCGAAGAGGATGCTCATGAAGTGAAGGTCTTCATCTGGCAGATTGTCGACGCAGAAATCGCCTGCCTGCTCGAGCGGGCCGTGGTGATACATGGCGTAATGTGCCATGAGCGCGACGGCTCGAGCGCTGAATCGACCTACTGATGAATCGTGCGTGATGCGCGCCTGCGTGGTCGCCGCATCTAGGACCGCACGGACCGTGGGAAGAACGCCGAGAACGGGTGCTCGCATACAGGCGCCGTTCTTGGTTGAGGCGTTGCCATGAGATTTGGTCATGCGGAGAAGTTCTTCTCCGTTGCGTACTTGTTGCAAGACGGCGTAGAACCCTTGGGCGTAGCCCCGTCGTTCTCCACCGGATTTGAACTCCCTGACATATTCGTCGGCAAAATTTCGTGCTGTGGGTCGTTCGCCAAAGTTCAGAAGTGCTTGGGCGTTCGCACAGTTCATCTCGCCGTCATCTGTGTACTGACCCGGAGCTAGTCCATGCGTCGGATGTTGCAGGTACTTCTCGAAACGAAGTGCTTGCTGAACCAGGGCAACGTGCTGTGGTAGCTTCACGTACTCGACGGCCGCGCAATACGCGTCAGCCATGGCGATGTAGGCTAGAAGGTTCGGGTTGGGAAAGCGCATCTGCATTGGACGGGCCTTTCTCACGAGATGTCCGAAAAGTTAAGCAATAGATAGGGTATATGTCAATGAGTTGTTGGATATAGAAAGAGCCCAAACCGTGGTTGGTTTGGGCTCGAGTCATACGCTACATATTCTGATCAGGGCTGGGACTGGGCGAGGTGCTTCTTCCAGGGCGTGCTGGCTTCGACTTCGGTCTGAAGCAGTGCCGGAGTCGTATCCGGGTACAGCTTGGCCAGCTTCTTCAGCTGGTTCTTGTGCTGAGAGGGTTCCACGCTGAGAAGCACGCGAGCGACGAAGTCACCGCGAAACGCTCCTTGCGTCCTGGCGAAGCAGGCACCGATGCGACGGTAACGGTTCTTTTGCCGGGAAATGCCCAGATCGCGTGCGATCTGCTCCTTACACTTCTCGAGCGCGTTCGCGGATGCAGGATCGCCCTTGTTCCAGGCTTCGAGCATCTTGAGCTGAATCTCGATCACCGTGTCTGCTCCGAGCCGCTGAGGTCGGCTCCTCGCAGAGCGCCTGCTCGTACCGGCACTACTCGGAGGAACGGGATCCGCCGTCTCCGTCTCCGTTGCGGCAGGCAGAGCCTCGGTTGCAGTGCCGTTCTTGAGCCCAGCATCGAGGGCGTGCTGCACGTGCTCGAGCACGGCGATGAGGGTCTTCTGCGTGTCGTTCCCCGTGTCCGTCATCGTGGCCCGTCGCCCGAGCTCGTCGATGTACTCGGGAAGCGCCGGATTCAGGATCGCGCACATGCGCTTCACCGGATCGAGTCGTGCCAGCAGCTCGGGAGTCGGGATATCCTTGACGAGGTCCGTTGTCATGGTTAGTTCCTCCGTGAGGTGTTGTGTGGTTGGCATGATCGGTGCAGCAGTTCGTGGCCAAATCGGGATGATCTGGTTCGGATCCACCGCACTGTATGGTGCGCGTCTGATGAGGCGCGCGAACTGCTTTGCGGCAGTGAGGAGCGGAATCGGCTCATTCAAGAGCTTGAGTCGAATGACGTACGTTCGCATTCGGAAATTGGAATCATCGGACCAGTACACGAATCGCTCCAGCGATTCAGGAACGAGAACCGTTGTTCCGGCCTTTGCTTGTTTCAGCAGCGATCGTTCTCGGCATTCCGTTTCGCGAAATCGGAGAAATTGCGACAGCGGAAAGCTACGAGTGCGGCTCATGTATCGGCCGCGTTTCGTTTGGAGTGACGAAAGTGCGAGCAGAAGATGGAGCATGCTTCCCGCTTCACGAAGGGCGCTGTTCTCCGGAAGAGCGCTCGTGACATGTTCGGGGTGCTGTTCGAGGTTGTGGACCTTGAGCAGATGCGTCCAAAGACCTAGCCAACTATCCCCAAAAATGTTCCCGCAGATTCGGCGAGTCAGCTTTTCTTCATCGAGCGATCGATTGCGTCGTTGATCTGCCAGGGTGATGAAGAGATGCTTTCCCGTGCCGTTTGCGAGCAGAGGGAGTACGCTCGTCAGCTCCGCGATCTCTGGCTCAATGGTTCCACAGAGGTCCCAATGAAACGCATCGATTCCAGCGTCTTTGCCAACGCTTCCGCGAAGAAGACGGGGGAGTGTCCGAAGGCTTCCCTGCACCAGGTGTACCTCCGGATATCGTCGCATCAACTGTCCTGCCAATTTCGGTTTGCGCTCGACGATCCAGAGTTGAGAATCCGGAACACCAGCTCCTCGGAGAATGTCGACTTCCAGTCCCGCACCGCCGAGAACCGCAATGTTGGCGCTCTGGAGCGGAACGGTTTGATCTACGCGATGGGCGAGAATTCGCAGTATGTGTGCCTTTGACGGCTTATCCATCTGACCCTTCCTTTATTGTGAAGGTTCGCCCCTGAAGTAAGAGGACATGAAACCCTAGCAAAAATAGGGCTACAAGTCAATACGCATTGACAAAACCTGTAAAATAGGGTGTGATTGGCGGTCCTGGGCAGGTGTCTGGGAATGAAGGTGAGGAGGCGATTATGGCAGGGAAAGATGCTTCACGACCAGCATCTTCGACGACGGATAGCGTTGTTCGTGGGATTCGTCCCGAGGAAATCGATCAGAATCTCAGTTTTTTCCTTTCGTGTCTTGATGGCTTGATCGACGCTGACCTCAAAGAGGACGCGGTGAAGCTGCTGTTGCAGACGATCACGGGATGCTTTCACAGTCTGCGTGGCAATTCGGTTGGCATGCAAAATGCGGCCCTGGAGCTCGCGGATATCTTGTCAACGTTTGACGCGGCTCTATCTCAACCCATTGCGCCGAGTGACGATGTCCGTTCTTTGGAAAAGCAGCTTGCTGCGGCCAATCGTGGACTAGAGGCGGCACAGACGCAGCGTGACGACCTTACCCGTTCTGTTCGGGGCCTGCGTGAGCAGCTCGGTACGCTTCCGGTTATGGAGGTCCGCTGCAAGGAGTTGGAGGATGCGTCAGCTGGGGATGCAAAGACCATCACTCGGTTGCAGCAACAGATCGAGCGACATGCGCGTGAGGGTGGCTGGAGTCAGACGTTGGTTGGTCAGCTGCGCAAAGAGGTCGAGGAGCTGTCGGTTCGATGCAAAGCTACTCAGATGGATCTCGAGCGTGAACGCACAGAGCATATGCAGGCTCTTTCGATCGTCCAGGAATCTGCTCCTGCTGCCTTGAAGGCGCTCAGCGCGTACGTTGACATCATCAAGCAGCATGTTCAGCCGCAGCAGGTGGTGGTCCCAACCTCTGAGATGGCTCTCGAGACGCTCGAGAAAGAGATCGCTCGTCGTGACGCGCATCTTGCGGGCGTCACCGAAGATCTCATGTCTGCTGGGGAGCGAGTTGAGTCAATGAAGTATGAGATGCGACGTCTTGAGGGTGAGCTGAAGCTGGCTCATGCAAATCCCCAGGCACCGGAAGAGATTCGGACGGCAATCGCGAATCTGCGAGTGCAGACCAAGCAGGTTAATGCATTCATCGAAGCCTGGCAGCAGCCACTCAGAACGCTGGAAGAGGAGAGGCAGTCACTTCTTCGATACCAGCAAGCGAGGCTGTTGGTTCAGGCGGGTGTTCCTTCTGCGATTCAGTTCAATGCAACGCTCCCGGAGATTCGGATGGATCAGGAGGTGCCGGATCTGGTGTCGGCCAGGCCCGTGGTCATCGAGGTGCAGCAGGTAGCTTATACAACCTCTCCTCCTGTGTCTTCGGGAACCATCGCGCCAAAGTCCGGCACGAGGGACATGAAGCTCCGGATGATCGCGACCGCAGTTGGGCTACCGGTGAATGTCGTTTTGGCAGTCAGTTTGTACGAGCTGCTTCCAGGTGAGCGTAAGCAGTCCGGTATGCAGCGCGTTCTCGATGCTGCGATGAATGCTGGAATTCTATTGGACCTTGCCTGGCGCGAGACGTTCGTTGAGTCTTGCTCTGGTGCGACCTGGAAGGGGTCAGAGGCGCAGCAGGAGATTCTGAAACAGTACTTCGTTTACAACGGACGACCTCCGAGTGCGAGAAGTCATGTGTACCGCCGGATCACTAACGTGGCATTGCCTTGGTCGATCGATTCGCTCTTTTCCGCAACAGACCGTGCTGCATTTGCAGAGCACTTCATGGCTCTGGCAGCAAATCAGAAAAACTCCTAAAAAAAACGAGCCGTTCGACACTTGTCGAACGGCTCTTTGGTTTCAGAGAAGGCTACTTTTTCTCGCGCAGCCCGGCCATCAGCTTCGAAGCATAGATGCCGGCTTGGCGCGTATCGAATCGGAAGGCGTTGCATGCGATCGCTTCCAGAACCTTGATCATCTCGTGCTCCATCAGCGCTCCGTCAGAGCCCGGGAACGCGCGATAGTTGGGGTTCAGGAAGATCGTCTGAGTCGTTTCCTGGAGCTGGGCCCGCTCGTACGGATCCATCGAAACCATCTTTCGCAGAAGATAGGTTTTCCCATCAACCTTGATGCGGATGCCATGATGCTTGACCTCTTCCGTCTCATCCGGATCCTTCGGACCACCGTTGGGCGGGCGACTCCCCGTACTCGGACCGGAAGGCGGCCGTTGACCCGGAGGTCGAGGCGGTCGATGATTCGTGATCTGGTCCGGCTCTCCCCAGTGCGTTTCGAACAGCTTCGCAAGCGATCGAATCGTCCGATCGAATCGATCCTCGGCCTGGAACACCGCCTCTTCACCAAGGAGCTGCAGTGCAAAGGGAGCAATGCGAAGCTGGAGTGCAGGATCCACCTTCTCTCTCCAGAACTTGCTCCGCAGATGGCTCTGCTTGATGCCAGAGCGATCCGTGGTTTGGTGCTGAAGGAGGCCAGGAATGAAGATGTCACCGATCAGATCTGGGCGAGCGAGTGGATAGGGAAGGTAGCTGCCAAGCTTCGAAGCATTGGCGCACATGAGTCCCGTTTCCGCATCGACCAATCGAATGCCGCCGCCGCTGCTGTCCTTCAGATGGACACGCTCGAGATAGGCCTCGATCCCTTCCTCCAACTTGGAATGTGGAGAAAGCTTCGGCGCGATCAGTGGCTTGCCTCCAACAAGAACCTTGATCGCTCGATCCTGCTTTCGCGGCAGATACCAGCGGAGGGCGTCACGGATCTCATCCAGGTGCGCGAAGCTGGTCTCTTGAATCAGGATGATGGTGAACTTACCCTTGTACCGAGCGTATTCCCCGAGCTCCGATGCATCGGGATTGATGAACACGGGCATCGCTTGCCCGGAAGCGACGTTGCTCGGCGTGATGTGAACCTTCATCACTCGACCGGTCTCCGACGTCCGGCTCATGATGTAGAAACCGGATGCGTAATTGCGATTCTTCTGGATCGCGTCATTCATGCCGAACGCGGCAAACTTGCCCGTTCGTTTCTGCGAAGCGCCATGATGACGCGCGGAAAGCGCGTCTTGGTCCTCTTCGCCGATCATGCAGAAGCGACGGACGTTCTCGTCCGTAAACCCCTGGCCGTGGTCCATGATGACCAGAGATCGTCCGGTTGGGCAGAGCGGGTGATGATCGATGAGAGAGATCTCGACATGAACGGAACTCGGTGTCCATCGATTACTTGGCATGCACGCGGTCCAGCCGTTCCGCAGAATTTCGTACAGGCAGGCACCGATGTCCTGATACAAATCTGTGGCAAGCGTGTGGGCCACGAAGCCCGGTGCCATGTGGAAGTGAAACTGACCAGCAGCTACTTCTTGAGCGGTTGCCATATTAGCGGTCTCCTCGGGTTGCGAGTCTTGCGAGTGATCGGCCTAGTGCGGACCTCGGATCGATATCCTGACCAACTAGCGCGTCTTCCAGCATGTCGGAAGTGACGTTCGCGATGATGGCGAGGCCGATCATGATGCGCGTCATCTCGTTTCGCTGATCTTGCGTAAAGGCGCCAACTTGTCCGTTCAACACCTTCAGCGCACCCGCCGTCGCACTGAGCGCGGCCAGGTTTGCACCGGCAAGCTGATCCAGTTGCATGTTCGTTGAAGGAGGCGAAACGAGCGTACGACTTCCTCGGATGATCTCCTGAGGAACCTCGGAGTCTGATTCGTGCGCAGCGCGGAATGCCCAAGGCATCTTCTCTCGGATGAGCGCTTGGTTTTCTTCCGTGATTGCGCGCTGACGCCTGAGCCAGCGCTGCACGGCATCGGGCCCCTTGCCCGTGACATTGCAGATCTCGCTGACGATGTCGCGTTCCGGAAACCGACGTTGAGCGCCGCGAAGCGTATCGATGATGTCTTCTTGGTCTGCCGCCTCGACCGTATCCGCAGGAAGCGGTGGGGTTGGCGGCGGCGGAACGCAATCGAGATGATTGGATTCTTTCATGAGCTTCTGCGTCCAGCTCCCGATCTTGCTGAGGTCGACGTCCGAAATGCTCACGCGCTTTCCGCGTAGTGGCATCACCTCGGGAAAATCGTTCAGCAGTCGTTGCGTGTTGTAGTCACAGGCCGTTGCACAGAGGTGCATCGTCTTGAACAACGCGACCAGTCGAGTGAGGGACGGGGTTTCCCCGTATTTCACGTACCTTCCCTCGAGGCTCGTATCGATACCGGTCATCCGACGGATGACGCCCGCGTGGAAATTGGTGACAAGCACGGTGATCATTGAACGGAAATTGTCGAACGTGAGACAGGTCATGATCGAAGGATGCGGGGCAGATCCCTGATCCTTGAGTGCGTTGATGATCAGCGTCTTCGCCTCCATGAGGTCGGCATCTGCGAAGCTGAAGCCCGTCAATTTGCTCGCTGCCGTTCGGCGGAGCTCGTCTACGGGGTGCCCGTTGAGCCATCCATGAATGAGACCGACGTTCGGTGCGTTCACATCGAGGCTAAATGCACGCACGCTCTCCGCAAATGGAACGTTGTACAGAGCTGCCTGCTGATCTAGATAGTCCTGGAGACATTCTGCGAATGTTTTCATCGTGTTCTCCTTGTTGTCGAAGGACTTCCCTCAAAGAAGGGACGATCGACCGTAGCAAAACACTAGGGTTTTGTCAATCGAGCTTTGTCTTCTCTGGAAGCTTGTCAGTCTGGGTCAAAAATGATTCAGTACCGGTGAATCTATGTCTCTTCAGCGAATATTTGAATCTGCCCGAAAACTCGGTTTTCCGGTCATTATCACGGATCCTGCCGGTCGGGAGCCAATGGTGGTGTTGCCGTTGGAGCAATTTGAAGCCATGGCAGGGTCGGGGGAGACGCGTGAATTGGAGCCATTGTCAGAGTCTCAATCAGCACAACCTCTTGAACAGCCGCATTCTGAGCAGATTCCGTCCGTTTCCAGTGTTCCAGAGGTCGAGCCGATCGTATCTCCTCAAATGACCCATTTTTCCTCAGAAATTTTGCTAGAAGAAGGTTTTTATCTTGACCCATCGGATGACCAAGTGGCGATATAGCCCAAGGTCTTGCATGATTTTGAATGACCTGCTATAGTCCTGCTACTTAAAATTCTCGTAATTTTCTATGGCTGAAGCCTTTAATCGTTCCAAACCTCACGTAAATGTCGGTACCATCGGCCACGTTGACCATGGGAAGACAACCCTCACAGCCGCCATCTTGGCTGTTTTAAGCGCGCACGGCCAAAAGGCCCAAACAAAAGGCATCGAAGACCTTGATAAGGCTCCGGAGTCTAAGAATCGCGGTATTACGATTGCCACAGCGCACACGGAATACGAGAGCGAAAAGCGCCATTACGCACACGTCGACTGTCCAGGACACGCCGACTACATCAAGAACATGATCACGGGTGCCGCCCAGATGGACGGTGCAATCTTGGTCGTGGCTGCTACAGATGGTCCAATGCCTCAGACCCGCGAACACATTTTGCTCGCTCGTCAGATCGGCGTTCCAGCTATCGTTGTCTTTTTGAACAAGGTAGACATGGTCGAGGATCCAGAGTTGGTTGACCTCGTTGAACAAGAAATCCGAGATCTTTTGACGAAATACGAATATCCAGGTGAAACAACCCCAATTATCCGCGGTTCAGCTTTGAAAGCTCTTCAGAACCCAGGTGATGAAGCCGCTTCCAAGCCAGTTTTGGACTTGGTCAAGCAATTGGATGAATTCATCCCAGAGCCAGTTCGCGAAACAGAAAAGCCGTTCCTCATGCCAATTGAAGACGTGTTCTCCATCGAAGGTCGTGGAACCGTGGTCACTGGTCGTATCGAACGCGGTATCATCAAGATCAACGAAGAAGTTGAAATGGTCGGTCTTGGCGAAACACGCAAGACGGTCGTGACTGGTATCGAAATGTTTAACAAGAACTTGGATGAAGGTCGCGCTGGTGACAACGCCGGTCTCTTGCTTCGCGGTATCAAGAAGGATGATGTCGAACGCGGAATGGTGTTGTGCAAGGGCGGTTCAATCACCCCACACACTGAATTCACCGCAGAAGTCTACTCCTTAACAAAGGAAGAAGGTGGACGCCACAAGCCATACGTTGCAGGGTACAAGCCACAGTTCTACATCCGAACAACGGACGTGACAGGTGAAGTGACCTTGCCGGAAGGCGTTGCCATGGTTCAACCTGGCGACACGGTGAACGGAATGAAAGTCACGTTGATCAGCCCAGTAGCTATTGAAGAAAAGATGCGCTTCGCAATCCGCGAAGGTGGCAAAACAGTAGGTGCAGGTGTTGTCACGAAGATCATCAAATAACCTCAAGGACATGACCGAGACAGCAACAAAAAAAGCGGTGACAAAGGAGACAGCCTCCCGCATCCGCATCAAAATCCGCGCATTTGATCACAAGATTATTGATCAAGCGACTCGTACAATCATCGATACGGCAGAACGAACGGGCGCACGTGTTGTTGGTCCGGTCCCGCTCCCGACGGAAAAAAAGAAGTGGACAGTGAATCGATCAACTTTCGTTCACAAGAATGCGCGCGAACAGTTCGAAATGCGCATTCACAAACGAATCGTGGACATCCTCGATCCGAATGCAAAGACGATCGAATCCCTCACATCTCTCAATCTTCCAGCCGGTGTAGACGTTGAAATCAAAATGTAATTAGGAGCGTCGGAGCGCTCCGTCCTCCATCCAAGTTGTTGGATCTAGAACGGAGCGCTCCGACGAAGTGTTTGCACCCCACTGTTCAATTCCCAAGGAGTAAGTTGCTCTCCGATTCGTCGGAGTACCCCTCACCGCGATGTGAGACTATGGCATAACCTCCATGATGTGTAATTGAGCGATGGGTAGGTTCTACAACCCAGTGTGCCTTTCGTTCGCAGAGAGGCCAGAAGTGTGTGCATGCGTCAATCCGACGCGTGAATATTGCTTCTGGTCTTTTGTCATCTTAATTGTTCGAAACTGTAACCTCTACGCCTTTGGCGCACGTTCCATACCTATGAAATTCATTCTTGCGAAAAAAATTGAAATGTCACAGGTCTTCCGTCCAGATGGGACGGTTGTTCCAGTTACGCTTGTTCAAGCAGGTCCTTGTGTTGTCACGCAGATCAAAGAAGCCGCAGATGCGGGATACACCGCCGTGCAGGTTGGTTTTTTGCCAGCAAAAAAGTTGGCGAAGCCAGAAGAGGGTCACTTGAAGGATTTACCGAAGTTGAGCATTTTACGCGAATTCCGCATCGAAGACCCATCAGCGTTTAAACGCGGTGACGCCATTGAAGCTGCCTTGTTCCAAATTGGTGACAAAGTGGACGTTTGTGGTGTTTCAAAAGGAAAAGGGTTCCAAGGTGTTGTGAAGCGTCATGGATTCCATGGTCATCCAGCATCACACGGTCACAAAGACCAGTTGCGCATGCCGGGTTCCATCGGTGCCGGTGGTGTGCAGCATGTCTTGAAGGGCAAGCGCATGGCCGGTCACATGGGCGACGAGCGAATTACGGTGAAGAATTTGCAGGTCGTTGAATTGCGCGAAAACGGAATCATTGCATTAAAGGGAGCTGTCCCGGGAGCGCGAAATGCGATTCTTGAACTTCGTTGCAATTAATCTATATGGCTACCGTTAAAGTCTACAATCAACAAGGAAAAGTTACTGGCGATCTCGAATTAAACGAGAAGCATTTTGGCGTTAAAGTGAATCCAGGTTTGATTCACGAAGTTGTCATCGCGCAACAGGCCAACGCCCGCAAGTCCATTGCCAACACCAAGACAAAAGGTGAAGTGCATGGAGGTGGTAAGAAACCATGGAAGCAAAAGGGAACCGGTCGTGCACGTCAGGGTTCAATCCGTTCACCACAATGGGTCGGTGGAGGTATTGTCTTTGGTCCACGTGGCGAACGCAATTTCTCTGTCAAAGTGAACCACAAGGCAAAGCAGAAGGCATTCTTCATGGCATTGTCTGATAAGGTCGCTGCTGACCGTCTCATCGTTCTCGAGAACTTTGTTCCTGAGGCAATCAAGACGAAGCACGCCGTTGCATTGTTCAGCGCCCTTCCGGTTACCCGAAAGGCATTGGTTGTTATTCCAAAGTCAGCGCCAGAATTATTGCGAATGGTTCGCAACTTGCAGAACATCAAGTTGGTCACGGTGAACAGCATGAACTTGCAAGATGTTATCAACTACCAAACGGTCATTTTCTGGAAAGAAAGTATTCCAGCTTTTGAAACGTTATATCGTAGCGCCTAACCACTATGGGAATTTTTCAACGAATCACAAAATCACAGCCAAAGGTAGCTGCCGCAAAAGAGGCAGGTGCTACGAAGGCTGAAGAAACAGTCGAAGGAACGACAATGGTTGTCGCACCTGGAACATCAACGCCATTAGCTATTCTTCTCGAATCACCTCGCGTGAGCGAAAAGGCTGCGATCTTGGCATCAAAGGGTGTGTACGTGTTCAACGTTCCGGTGAAAGCCAACAAGGTTGAAATCCGCAAGGCTGTTGAAGCATCGTACAAGGTTCATGTTACGGGCGTTCGTACGAACCGCGGAATCGGAAAAGTCGTCCGACGTGGTCGCACAAGCGGCGTTCGCAATCGCTGGAAGAAGGCGATGGTCAGCGTGAAGGCCGGTGAAAAAATTGAGCTGTATAAAGGTGTCTAAAATTTATGCCAATTAAACAATACCGACCAGTCACAAAAGGCCGCCGAAATTCCTCGGTGCAGGATTTTTCTGACATCACACGAAGTGAACCAGAGAAGTCATTGATCACGACGCGCAAAGCGTTTGCTGGTCGCACCAACGGAAAGATTACGGTTCGCCACCAGGGCGGAGGAGCAAAGCAATTTGTTCGCACCGTTGATTTTTTACGCGATAAATTTGATATTCCAGCTCGCGTAGACTCTATTGAATACGATCCGATTCGCGGTGCTCGTATTTCACTCGTCATCTACAAAGATGGTGAGAAGCGCTACGTCCTCACGCCAAATGGCATGAAGGTCGGCGATGTCATCGTGTCCTCAAAGACCGGTGCAGATATCCAGATCGGAAACCGATTGCCAATCGACAAGATCCCAGTTGGTACAATGGTGCATGCCGTGGAACTTGTTCCAGGAAAAGGCGCACAGCTTGGTCGTGGAGCCGGTGCAGTGATTCAGATCATGGCTGTTGAAGGAAAATATGCAACATTGCGTTTGCCTTCCGGTGAAACGCGTAACGTCCCGAAGGAGAGCATGGCTTCCATCGGTATGGTGTCAAACCCAGACTATCACTTGGTGCGCTACGGCAAGGCCGGACGCATGCGTCATCGCGGTATCAAGCCAACCGTTCGCGGTAAGGTGATGAACCCGGTTGATCACCCACATGGTGGTGGTGAAGGTAAGCACCCAATTGGTATGAAGTATGCCAAGACAAAGTGGGGTAAGCATGCCATGGGCGTCAAGACACGCAGAAAGAATCTTTCCTCCGACCGCTTGATCTTGGAGCGCCGTCGTAACAAGAAGAAATAATTGATATGTCACGATCCCTCAAAAAAGGCCCATTTACCGAACCGAAGCTCTTGGTTAAAATGTCCAAGATCAGCGCTGGCGATAAAGTGGTTATCAAGACTTGGTCACGAACTTCCGTTATTACACCGGCGATGGTTGGATTTACCTTCGGCGTGCACAACGGCAAGATTCATGTCCCTGTGTTCGTCGTCGAGAACATGGTCGGTCACAAGTTGGGTGAATTTTCCCCAACGCGTAAGTTCGTTCGTCACGGCGGCAAGATGCAGAAGACGATCGAATCAGGCACTCCGGCAGCAGCTCCTGCAGCTGCTCCGAAGAAGAAATAATTTTCATCTATGGAAGTCAAAGCTTATCTCCGACAATTACGCATGGCCCCACGAAAAGTGCGGTTGGTTGTTGACGCTGTCCGCGGGTTAACGGTTGCTGACGCAGAAACGCGTTTGCAGTTTATCCAAAAGGAAGCTTCACGCCCTGTGTTGAAGTTGCTGCAATCTGCAGTCGCGAACGCAGAACATAACTTTAAACTGGACCGTGCCTCTTTGCGCATCAAAACGATCGTTGCAGACGCTGGTGTGACGTTGAAACGTTCACGTCCTCGCGCCATGGGCCGAGCAGCGCCGATTCGCAAGCGTTCCACGCACATCAGCATTATCTTGACTGATGAGCCAGCTGTGCCAACAAAGAAGATGTTGCGCAAGGCGAGCCGGGTTATCCGGGTTAAAAAGGTTGCGACTAACCCAACCATTGCTAAATAATATGGGTCACAAAGTCAATCCAAAAGTGTTCCGCATCGGAACGACCGTCACCTGGCCGTCGCGTTGGTTTGCTCGCGATGCAGCCTATCGCGCACACCTCAAAGAGGATGTGTCGATTCGTGAATATTTCATGAAAGAATTGAAAGATGCTTCTGTGAGCCAGGTCATTATTGATCGCTCACGTGGTTCGCTCGTTGTGACGGTTGCAACGGCAAAGCCAGGTCTTGTCATCGGTCGCTCCGGCGCTGGTGTTGAAGATTTGAAGAAGCGATTTTTGAAGAAGTTTTTCCCAACAAAGGGAAAGAAGACGCAGTTCCAATTGAACGTGACTGAGGTTGCAAAAGCATCACTTGAATCCGCTCTCGTCGCACAACAGATGGCACAGGAGCTCGAGCGCCGTATGCCATTCCGTCGCGTCATGAAGATGTCGATTGAACGCGTCAAAAAGGCAGGTGCCTTAGGTGTGAAGATCGTCGTTTCTGGCCGTTTGAACGGTGCGGAAATTGCACGCCGCGAACGTCTTGATTGGGGAAAGATCCCATTGACGAACTTGCGTGCCGACATTGATTACTCGCAAGAAACAGCGCGAACCATGGCTGGTGCAATCGGCATCAAGGTCTGGATTTATCGCGGTGATATTTTTGAACAGGATAAATTGTCGCAATACAAACCGACGACACCTTCCCGCGATGCACGTGGTGGTGGCGATCGAGGAGGCGTGCGCCGCTTTACCCCACGTCGCGATGACCGTGCTCCAGCACCGGCTTCATCTTCAACGTAAACCACAAACGTATGTTAATCCCAAAAAAAGTAAAACACCGCAAGTGGCATAAAGGCCGCGCCCGCAACATCCGCCGCGCAACGGATAAGATTGAGTTAGCGTTCGGCTCCTACGGTCTCAAAGCCGTTGGCCCAGCCTGGCTCAGCGCACAACAAATTGAAGCCTGCCGCCGTGTCCTTACCCGCTACACAAAGCGTGGAGGAAAGATCTGGATCCGTATTTTCCCGGACAAGCCGATTACGAAGAAGGGAAATGAAGTGCCGATGGGTTCCGGAAAAGGTGCAGTTGATCATTACGTCGCCCCAGTCAAAATGGGAACCATGCTGTTTGAGATGGAGGGGATCCTTCCAGACCAGGCAAAAGAAGCTTTAACGGCCGCTGGGTATAAACTTCCTTGCAAGTCGAAGTACATCACCAAAGAATATGGACGCTAAAGAACTCCGCCAAAAATCAGCTAACGAGCTCGCACAGTTCATTGCAGACGCACGCTCTCGTCTCCATGACGCCACATTCAGTGTCGCCACGCGCCAGTCCGGCAAAGTCAGCGAATTGCGAACCGCAAAACGCGACCTCTCACGGGCACTCACGGTGCAGAATGAACAGAACGCCAAAACAGTATGACAACCACTTCTCCAACAACCACATCAACAGCAGCACGCCGTCGCCTTCAAGGGCTCGTCGTCTCGGCCAAAATGGCAAAGACGGTGGTCATTCGTATTGACCGTCGCGTCCCGCACAAGGTCTATGGAAAGTACTCCGTTGTTTCAACCAAGTTGAAGGTCCATGATGAAAAGGCTGAAGCAAAGGTTGGTGATCTTATCGAAGTCGAAGAAACGCGACCGGTCTCAAAGGATAAGCGCTTTCGCTTTATTCGCGTGGTAACGGCCGCCAAATAACTCTATGGTGCAACATCGAACAATGCTGAAGGTCGCCGACAACACAGGAGCTCAACAGCTCCAGTGCATTCGCGTCCTCGGCGGATATCAAAAACGCACAGCGAGTTTGGGCGACGTCGTGACCTGCGTGGTCAAGAAAGCCGCACCTCGCGGAACAGTGAAGAAGTCAGACGTTGTGCACGCGGTATTGGTCCGTGTTCACAAAGAGATTCGTCGCCCAGATGGAACCTATATTCGCTTTGATGACAACGCAGCCGTGATCATCGATCGAAAGAACAAGGAACCAAAAGGAACTCGCATCTTTGGTCCAGTTGCACGTGAATTGCGCCAACAGGGCTATGCGAAAATTATTTCATTAGCCCCGGAGGTTGTCTAAACGGTATGAAAACAACTCTATTGAAAACCGGTGACATGGTCAAAGTCACAACCGGAAAAGACAAGGGCAAGAGCGGAAAAATCTTACAGGTTTTTCCACGTCTTCAACGCGCAGTGGTTGAGGGAGTCAATCCATCAAAGCGCCATTTGCGTTCACGCCAATCTGGTCAGTCTGGTCAGATTGTGGAATTTTTCATGCCTCTACATATCTCGAACTTGCAGCTTGTAGGCGCGGATGGAAAAACCCTTCGTCACGATGATCGGCCAAAAGCCTAACCTTGTATGACACTGAAAGAACGATACAACACAGAAATTTTGCCAGCATTGGCCAAAACAATCGGAGAAAAAAATCCGATGTCTTTACCGCACGTCAAATCCGTCACATTGTCGATTGGGTTGTCGCACGGGTTGAAAGACGCCAAGTTTTTGGACGTCGCGGAAAATACGCTCATGCGCATTACCGGACAAAAGCCATTGCGCACAAAGGCAAAGCAGTCCATTTCAAACTTCAAAATTCGACAAGGAATGGTCGTTGGTATGCGCGTAACCTTGCGAGGTGACCGAATGTGGCACTTCCTCGACAAGTTCTTGAACGTGACATTCCCTCGTATCCGCGATTTCCGCGGCATCTCAACGTCGCACATCGACGCGACGGGAAACATTTCTCTTGGCTTCCGCGAATTCGTTTCATTTCCTGAAATGCGTCCGGACGAAGTCGAGCGTGTGCACGGACTTGAAGTGACGGTCTCCACGACGGCAAAAGACCGCGTTCGAGGCGAAGCTTTATTCCGGGCGCTTGGTTTCCCATTTAAAGACTAGTATCTATGGCCACAAAAGCTCAAAAAGCAAAATCAGCTCGCACCCCGAAGTTCATGACCCGAACGGTTCGCCGCTGTTGGCGTTGCGGTCGTCGTCATGGCTTTATGCGCGACTTCGATCTCTGCCGTATCTGTTTCCGTGAATTGGCGAATCGAGGCGAGTTGCCAGGCGTAACCAAATCTAGCTGGTAAAATTGTATGAATACTGACCCACTGAGTGACTTCATCACCCGCCTCCGCAATGCGCAGGCCGCCTGTCATGAGACAGTTGAATTGCCATCCTCGCAACTGAAAGTTGTGGTGGCAAAAATTTTGGAACGCGAAGGGTTCATCACGAATGTTTCCGAACATCGTGAGGGAACGAAACGCATCTTGAGCTTGAACCTCAAGTACGACGGAAAAGAACCTGCGATTCGCAACATCAAACGCATCTCCAAGCCGGGTTTGCGTGTGTACCGCAAGTCAAACGAATTGCCACGTGTGTTGTCGGACATCGGTATCGCGATCATCTCAACATCCGCCGGCATCATGACCAACAAGGAAGCTCGCAAGCGCAAATTGGGCGGCGAGATAATGTGCGAAGTCTACTAATATGTCACGTATTGGAAAGAAACCTATTATCCTCCCTGCCGGAGTTGAAGCCACGCTGAAAGATGGAAGCATTGACGTACGCGGACCAAAAGGCGCGTTGTCCATTGATTTGAATTCTGCAGTGAAGGTGACAGAGCAAGCGGAGCCACGATCATTGGAAGTGACGGTGAAACATCCGGAAAATCCAGGTGAACGTGCTGTGTGGGGTTTGACGCGCCAACTCATTTCAAACATGGTTGACGGCGTTCAGAAGCCATTTGAAAAATCACTCGAATTTATCGGCGTTGGTTTTAAGCTCGCGTTAGTCTCGGCTGATACATTGAAATTTGAAGTTGGTTTTTCTCATCCGGTTGAATTCAAGCTCCCAAAGGGGATTGAAGCAAAGGTAGAAAAGCAGGTGTTGACATTGTCCGGTTGTGACAAGCGCATGGTCGGTGAAATCGCTGCACAGATTCGCCGCGTGAAGCCACCAGAGCCATACAAGGGCAAGGGGATCAAATACACCACAGAAGTGATTAAACGCAAGGCTGGTAAGGCAGCCACGAAGGGCGCATAACGTACACATATGAATAAAGCAACACTCAAAACTGATCGCCGCGCACGCCGCATTGCTCGCGTTCGATCCAAAGTTGAAGGCACCACAGAGCGCCCTCGCTTAAGCGTGCGCCGCTCGCTTTCCCATATGTACGCCCAGCTCATCGATGACACGGTGGGGAAGACGCTCGTCGCAGCTTCTGATGCTGATGTGAAAGGTGAAAAAATGAAAAAGGTAGAAGTAGCTGAAGCCGTTGGAAAGATTTTGGCAGAACGCGCAACAGCGAAAAAAATTACGCACGTCGTGTTTGATCGCCGCGATAAGCAATATCACGGTCGAGTCAAAGCCCTGGCTGATGGCGCGCGCGCCGGAGGTCTTGTCTTTTAATGTTGACTATTATGATGAACGATACACAACAACCAGAGCCAGCAGTCGAGCCAGTGGTTCAGCCAACGGCTGAGCCTGTAGCTCAACCTGCAGCGGCTGTTCCAGCCCCTGTTGCTCCTGCAGCAGCTCCAGCGCGTAGTCCGTCTTCAGCGGGTCAACAACGCGGCGGCCAACGGTTCGGATTTGCTCGCGGTGGCGCCGGTGGTGGCCAACGTGGTGGCGCTCCTGGACGCGGCGGTCAGCGACCTGGCGGCAATCGCCCAGGTGGACCTCGACACGGCGAACAGGCTGTCGAATCAGATTACGAAGAAAAGAACGTCGAAGTCGCTCGCGTGACGCGTGTGACCAAGGGTGGTAAGCGCATGCGCTTCCGCGTCTTGTCCGTTATCGGTAACCGCAAGGGCCGAGTCGGATTTGGCTTGGGTAAGGGCATCGACGTTGCAGCATCAACGGCAAAGGCCACAACCAAAGCACGCAAGGCATTGATTACCGTTCCGTTAGTGAACGAAACGATTCCGCACCAAGTTCTCGCGAAGTTTGCTGCCGCACAGGTTTTGCTTAAGCCAGCACCAAAGGGGTCTGGAGTAAAAGCTGGTGGTGCAGTCCGCGTCGTACTCGAATTGGCCGGCATCCCAAATGTCGTTTCAAAGATTCTTGGATCAGCAAATAAAATTAACAACGTCAAAGCGACGATGAAAGCATTGCAAATGCTGAAGGCACCAGCAAAAAAAGTTGGTGACGCACCTGCAAAGGCTTCTGAATCGTCTGCAACGACCGTCTAACGTATGTCACTTACTCTCCACACAATCAAACCTGCCGCAGGTTCACGTACGAAAACATTTCGTCTTGGTCGCGGTAACGCTTCCGGTCGCGGAACCACAGCAGGTCGCGGTACAAAGGGGCAACGTGCACGTACTGGCGGACGCAAAAACTTGAAACTCAAGGGTATCAAGCAGATGTTGTTGTCCTTCCCGAAATTGCGCGGGTTCCAGAGCCGCTACGAAAAGTCAGCGGTCGTGAGCCTTGAAGTTTTGGCGAAGAACTTTAACGCAGGTGATAAGATTACAGTGCAAACGTTGAAGGACAAGCATCTCATTTCAAAAACAGCTGATTCAGCGAAGATCGTTGGTTCGATCGCGCTTGATAAGGCTCTCGTGTTGGATCATGTCTTGGCGACCGCTTCTGCAGCAGCAGCGATCGAAAAGGCTGGCGGAAAAGCGGGCGCAAAACCTCGCAGCAAGCAACGGAATAAGAAAAGCTAATTCTTGATTTTTGGAGGCCCCTATGTGGGAAAAAGTACAAGCAATTTGGCGCGTCAGTGAAGTCCGTCGTGGATTGCTGTTTGTGTTTGCCATGATGGTCATCTTTCGATTGACCGCACACATCCCGCTTCCTGGAATTGATCTTGATGCATTGCATCGGTTCTTCCAGGCAAATCAAGTTCTCGGTCTCTTGAACCTGTTTTCCGGTGGAACGGTACGTAACTTTGCCGTTATCGCGTTAGGTGTTGCACCGTATATTACGGCGTCAATCATCTTTCAGCTCTTAACGATGATCATTCCTCGATTGGAAGAAATTCAAAAAGAGGGTGAGCAGGGTCAAAAACGTATCACGCAATGGACACGACTGTTGACGATTCCACTGGCAATTATTCAGTCATTTGGATTGATTCAATTACTTCAACAATCACAGCTTCAGATCTTGACTAAGACGGATACGTTGCACATGGTTGCATTGATCGCAACGGTTACTGCCGGTACGGTGTTCCTCATGTTTATTGGTGAGTTGATGTCAGAAAAGAAGGTTGGAAATGGCGTGTCATTGCTCATCATGGCCGGTATTTTAGCCGATATTCCACGTATGTTTGGTCAGATGGCTTCAACCTATGATCCGTCACAATTCTTCACCTATGTGATGTATGCGGTTGTTGCAGTGATCACCATTATCGGTGTTGTGTTTATCACGGAAGGTCAGCGCAATATTCCGGTGCAATATGCACGACAGTCTCACGCAGGTGGTGGAGGTGGGGTAATGACAAGCTTGCCATTGCGTGTGAATATGTCTGGGGTGATCCCGATCATCTTCGCGATTTCATTGTTGCTCTTCCCATCCGTTGTTGCACAGTTCTTCATTCACGCGAAGACCGCGTGGGTTGCTGGCGCGGCACAGTGGGTTGTTGCAATCATTCAAAATCAGGTTGTGTACGGTGTTCTATATTTCGCGCTCGTCGTGTTGTTCACATTCTTTTACACGGCAGTCGTGTTCCATCCAGAACAGATTGCGGAGAACTTGCAAAAACAAGGCGGGTTTATTCCAGGCATTCGTCCTGGTAAACCAACGGCTGACTATTTGCAATCCATTATCTATCGTATCAATTTGATCGGTGCATTGTTCTTGGGCGCGATCGCGGTACTTCCGCTCATTGTTCAAGGATTGGCTGGATCGACCACATTGGCGATTGGTGGAACTTCATTGTTGATCGTGGTGTCTGTGATTATCGAATCTGTGAAACAGGTTGAATCACAATTGACGATGCACGAATACGACGCCTACTAGAACAGAAAAAACAAAAAATCCTCAATGACCGTCAGTCGCATTGAGGATTTTTGTATTCCTCGTCACACGTTTGCATATCCGATATGCTGTGGGCGATTCACGTATGGCATCACCGAGCCTTGAGCATCTTTCTGCGCGTCACGAACAATGGCTACGGTTAGGATTGTACCTTGTCCAGGCAGTGATCGTGGCCGGATTAACATGGCGAACGACGTTGGCCCCCCAGTTGTCTCAGTCGTCCGTTCAATCGTGGCAGTATGTTTTTAATGGGATTGTGGCGTGCGTGTTGGTGATTGGTCTCGCGCTGCGGCATTCCGCTCGTGGGTTGTGGGAGTTGATCGCAGCTCTCTGGATCTTCCCCGGCGTATGGTTTGCGTGTTTGCTCGTGTTCCCGTATGACGTGGCGATTGGAATCGCCTCACTGATTACGTTGTGTGGCTTAGTCATTCGTGTCCCCGCATTTCAGTGGATGATGTGTGCGATTGGTGTTGTCGGCGCATCCATCAATCTCGGAACAGGGTTTCCTCCAGATTTTCTTCTTCTTGCGTTGGTCTCGTGGGGAGCCTATGATATGCTCTTTCCGCCAATTGAATTGGGTTGGATCGGAAAATTACCAGGCACCTCATACGAGCTTCCGGGTCGTGTGAAAGGACCCATCTTGATGCCTGCAGATCTGGTTGTACCGATGAGTATCCTGGCTTATGCTGTTGCAGTGAAATCATATTGGGCTTGGTGTATTGGCGGTGGCATTGCCGTTGCGGTATTCTGTGTTCTTCTTCTGCCGGTTTCACGTCGTCAATTCAGCGTTGGGATTCTTGTTGTGGGTGCCGCTGTTCCATTTACGATCTTACGTCTTGTCGGAGTGTTATGAAAACAAAACGCATTCAAGCTGTCTTATTTGGTCCGCAAGGTTGCGGAAAAGGAACGCAAGGCCAACTCTTGGCCGAGCGTTATGATATTCCGTTGATCGGGGCAGGGGAGATGTTTCGCGCAGAAATTGCGGAGCAGACACACCTCGGAAAATTGTTGAAAGCGTATGTTGATCAAGGGCTCCTCGCACCGGACGAAGTGGTGAACGCGGTTGTGACGCAACGATTAAAAAAATTAGATTTGAGCAAAGGATTTATTTTAGATGGCTATCCGCGCAACATTGAGCAGGCCATGTTTTTAGATCGCATCGTGAAAATCAACCTTGCCCTCTTCATCAAAATTTCAGACACCGAAGCCGTCCGTCGTCTCCTCGGTCGTCGCCAATGCGTACGATGCAAAGCGACCTATCACCTCACAGACTCACCACCGGTGAAGCCGAATGTCTGCACCCTCTGCGGAGGAAAAATCGCCCCACGAGACGATGACTACGAAGAAGCCATCCGCAAACGCCTCGCCGCATTTCATTTCATGACCGAACCGCTGAACACGTTTTACCGTCAGCGCGGGGTTCTTTTAGTTGTTCAGGGAGAACAGCCGATTTCGTATACATTTGAAGAGATGACGAGAAAGATGGCCAAATTGGGATTTTCTGGGTAAGCTGTTGATAGTATGTCTCTCATAAAATCCCCTGAAGAAATTGAAAAACTGAAGCGCGGTGGCGCTATTTTGTCGCGGGCGTTGGTTGCGGCGATGAAGGTGTGTGTGGCGGGTGCGACGACGGTCGAGATTGATCGGGTGGCGCGAGAGACGATGGAGGCGGAGGGCGCGAAGCCTTCATTTTTGGGGTATCGCATTTCAATGAATGATCCGGCGTATCCCGGGACGATTTGTATTTCGATTAACGATGAAGTGGTTCATGGTCTCGCAACTCCGTCTCGCACCATCAAAAATGGCGACGTCGTTGGTCTCGATATCGGCTGTTGGTTTGAAGGGTTGGCGACGGATATGGCGTCGACCGTGATGGTTGGTGATGTTTCACAAGAGGTGAAGGATTTATGTGCTGCGACGAAACAATCATTGCGTCAAGGTTTGTCCGTCATTAAGTCCGGGGCGTTGGTTAGTGAGATTAGCGCGGCGGTTGAAGATGCATTGAAACCAAAATATGGCATCGTGCGAGATCTTGTTGGTCATGGTGTTGGTCACGCGGTTCATGAAGAACCACAGATTCCAAATTTCCGAGATGCACGCGCTCCAAAAATAAAATTACAAACAGGCATGGTGTTGGCGATTGAGCCGATGGTGACGATGGGTGATTGGCGCGTGGCGATGAAGGATGATGGATGGACGATTGTGACGCGTGATCACTCAACAGCAGCACATGAAGAAGTGACGATCGCGGTGACAGATGATGGATATGAATTGATCACGCCGTGGCCAACGCTATGAGAGTCCTTGGAATTGATTACGGATCACGTCGCGTTGGATTAGCTATTGGTGATACAGAATCCTGCATCGCGAGTGCGTGGGGAATCATTACTTGGGATGATCAACTCACATTGTTGGCTCGTATCCATGATGTCGTGAAGCGCGATCTTGTTGAATTAATTGTGATCGGTATTCCACGTCCATTGCGTCAGTCTGGTCAGGAAAATGATCAGGTGCGATCGATTCGGAAATTTATTGAAGATCTTTCTGGTCTCGGATGTCGAGTTGTTGAGCAGGATGAAACAATGTCATCACAACTGGCTGCGCGATACACGCAAGAGATGGGGGAAAAGGGAAAGCGTGATGATTTAGCTGCGGTCGCAATTTTGCAAACATGGTTAGATAAAAACGCTAATGGCTTACCTTCGTGATCGTGTCATTGTTTTAAAACGCGAAGCGTATCGTGAACGTGATCGGCGATACACGATGTACGGTCGTGAACACGGATTGCTTGTTGCGGTGGCTCGCGGGTCGTGTTCGAGTTCATCAAAGCAGGCGGGTCATCTTGAACCATTTTCAGAAAGTGAAGTGATGATCGCAAAGGGAAAATATTTTGATAGTTTAGCGGTCGCGCGCCTTCAATCGAGTCCGGTGATGAATTGGTCATCGAAATCCGGCCTCTCCTGTTTTGCGATCGCTGGTGCTGTTTCGGATATGGTGATTCGGTTAACGCGTCCTGGAATTTCGGACGTGCAGGTTTTTGAGTTGCTTCAAGAAGTTCAACAGACGTTGAATTGGTTTCCACATGAGCCAACGCCGGATCGCGCGCGACTGTTACTTTCAGCCGTCACGCTTCGTCTGCTGGGTCTTACAGGTTTCGCTCCACCTATTGAAAAAAATCCAGAACAAACAACGTTGATGCCTTCGCTTGCCCTCATTTCATACATGCGCTCAATGTCCCTGGCTCACGTTGCAAAGGTCACGGCTTCAGTTGACGTACTTCACTCTGCCTGTGAGTTCGTAGATGAGGCTGTAAAGCAGACGCCGCTTGAACGAGAACTTCATGGGGCACTCACGGTGCAGGCGTTGATGGGATAGGCATTTTTTGAATAAATCTCCTTATTTGTACCTTTTTCAGTGTTTGTGTCGTAATATATTGAAGGCACCATTGTGGCAATTCCTCCAAAACTAATAGCCCATCTGTCCGATCTGCATATTGGCTATTCTCCAGAACGATTGCGTATTGCAACCGCTATTCGTGATCGACTTCGGGAGGCTCGGGTAGACCTTGTGATTGTGACGGGGGATAGTACGGAACATGGACGCTTGTCTGAATACGCGCAGTTCCAGAGTCTTTTTGCTGAATTTATCGAGACAAATCGATGCATTGTCGTACCGGGAAATCATGATCGCGTTGGGGAAGGCGTTGCCCATGGGATGATGCTGGATCAGCGTGTGACCATTGAACGTCGTGATGGGCTACACCTGGTATTGGTTGATACAACGGGGGCGCACAATCGGCATGTATTGCTTTCGCATGGAAAAATTGATGCGCAGGTTATTGAGGATATTGACCGAGCCGTAGCAGATGCGGATTTGAACAGTTTGGTGATCGTCGCATTGCATCATCATTTGATGCCACAGCCGGAAGAATATTGGTTAGAGAAGGCAGCAACATTTTTCCGTTTGCCATTTGCCAAGGAGTTGTGTCTTGGACAGGACTTGATCCAAGATCTCGTTGGACGTTGTGATCTGATTCTTCACGGACATCGTCACAAGTCTTTAGAAACACGGATTGCGCATAGTCCAAGGGCTCTGACGATTTTTAATGCAGGTTCATCAACCGAGTTGCAAGGGTTTCGATTATTTCGATGGAATCACAGTGGGCTCATCGGTCAGCCGGAATGGTGTGTGGTGAATAAATAATGCTATTATTGATACATGCACGAGACAGAGCGGCGAGGTGGTGATCGTCATACAGAGCAGAGGTCACGAATACGAGACGTTGAAGATCGTCCAGATTTTTCTGTTGAAGAACTAGAACGTGAACGAGTCGCTGCTTCGCAAGAAGCGCATCATCGTATTGTAGAGATCAAGCATCAAATTGCACGCGAAGAGCCAGCACCTTCAGTGTTGGATGTCCCGGTACAAACACAGGAGCCACAAGAGCTGAATGTATTTCAAAAAGCATATGCATCGTTAAAACAAAGCAAGCTCGCAAAAATGCTGATGGTTGCAGCTGGGTTACATGTGCCGATGACGCCTCAAGGAAGAACGATGATCGATCGAGTGGTCCATGGTGTTGAGTCGGTCAATCCGAATTGGTTTAAGGAGGGGATGGTAATTCACCCGCAAAGCGACGAGAAAAAGGCGGAGGTACGGGCGCAGATTAGAGAGCGTGAGTTGCGAGTAGATAAAAAAGCAGTTGCAGAATATGAAAAGAAAACAGCTGAACAGCTCGCGCACGGTGAACATATTTCATTCAAGCGAATGTATTTTGATTTAGAGCGGTTGCATGGGGTTCCGGCAGAAGAGGTTGCTGAGGCAGAGCGAATTGCAGATAGCTTGATTGAGAAATATGTGAATGAGATCGGTGGTTCTCTTGATCAGCAAAAAATAAAGCGAATTGTCGAAGAACGATTTGGGTCAGAAAAGGCGTATGACTGGTCGCAGGCGTTGGTTTCAACATACTTCAGAACAGGGAAACGAAATTGTGATTCCATAGATCGTGCATTGCAGATTGTTTTGGAAGGAGTTATTGAGCGTTTGCCTGAGTCTGAACGATCGCGATATGAACTTGGAGAGACGGCTCAAAAGCAGCACGTTATTGCCACGCTAACCGTTCGTCATGGTGGGGCGCCGACGACATATCTGTTGGAGCCGGGTCTGCGTACGCTGCAGGGGGAGTCACCAGAGCCGGGCACCGTTCGTGTGAATGCAGATTTCTTAAAAAAGAGTACGGTGGCATCGGAAATTGTTGCAGTCGCAGCCGTTGCCGGAAAGTCTGGTGAGGTTGCACCGAGTCCGAATATAGATGTTGTGACGAATCAAGCGATTCCGCGTGGATATATCACAACGGGTGAATTGAAAGGATCAAGCTTTAATTATGAGCAGGCTGAAAAAGAGGGGTTGGAACCAGAGAAATATGTTGACACGGCGGTAGCGCCGATGCAGGTGGAGATATTGGATGAGCGAAATACGAGTGAGCAGGCTAATGCATTATTTGATCAAAGGATGACGGATGCTGGGACTCATGTATTTCCAACAAAAATTGAGACGTCTGAATTGCGTAATCCATCCGCTGAAGATGTGCGAAAGTTAGGATTGCGGATGCAAGAAGAGGGCGTGCCATACATACGAGTTGAAGGATTTCGAATCACGAGTTTAGATGGTTGGTCGCAGGATTCGGTTGATGAATTATTGCGTGCACCTATTGATAGTCTTGAGATTAACGCTGCTACTGTTCAACCGGTTACGTTAGAACGGGTGTTGGATTCAACGATTTCTTCAAAAGATGTGCTTGCGCATGATGTTGTGTTGGCTGGGACTGAGTTGGAAACGAGGCACGGAATTTCTTTTCAGCATTTTGGAATTGAAGATTTTTATAAACTTTTATCAAAATTTGATAAAAAAGACCGCACGATCATTGTTAAGTATCCAACCTTGGATCTTTGGGAGTGGGAGGCGATAAAGGGATTGGAGGCCCAGATAATTGATTTAAGCTATGTAAAGAGATTTCATATAGGTGTTATTGGCGATAATAAAAATGGCGATATAAGTGTTGATGTCACAAAAATATACGCAGATGATGAGCAGAATGCAGACGTTGGAAAGGTTTTGCTTGGACTACAGGTTTCTGGGAAGCGTATCTGCATTGATGGCACCTTTTTTATGAATCAGGTATTACGCGATGATAAGGTTTTTGATTATAGGAATATCGTGCCTTCATTTGAAGATATTGAACGAGGACAGTTAGCTTGGTTTCGTTCCGAGTTACTGAAGAAGCACCATCCGCGGATTAAAGGGTTGATGGAGCGGATTGATTACGAAATAGGGCGTCAGAACACAATTGAAGAGCGTTCAAAGCATTGACAAAACTCAGTTTTTCCTGTTCAATCGTGGTGCTCCTTCGATTGTTCAATGCCGTGAAAGGGTGACCAATGCACAGACGAACAGCGAGTGCTCTGAGGCAGGTGCCGGCGCCAAGTCGATCGATTGACTTTCGGGCGGTGAGTGCACCTCCTGGGTGGGGAAGGGTGATTCCGTTTGTTCCGCGTCGTAGGACGGCTCAAGTGCCGGCTCCTGTTCCCGAGGCCTCCGTTGATTCTGAGATTGCCGAACGGATTCGCATCGCAGAGGAGCAGCATCGGTTTCTGATGGGGGAGGGCGGACACGATCCGTTGCCTGCGGCAGAGCCTCGGCAGGAGGCAGTTGGTCTTCTGAAGAAACCAACGCCGCCGAAGGTGATTGCTCAGGCGCGTGGTCGGAGGCAGGAGGAGATCGACAAGGCTCTAAAGAATGGACGAAAGTTCATTCAAGGGCGTATGGGCGCAGGTGCTAGTGGCCGGCCCACGCTTTCTTCGAGCCAGTACGGTATTCGTCATCCCAGATCATCGAAGAAGAAGTCTTCAAAGGGGGCTGCTCGTGAGCCGAGTCCGGTGAAGCAGCCCGAGCCGCTGCCGACACTGGACGACGCTCGATACCTTTACAAGGCAGAGCATGCGTGGAAGCGTTGCAATCCGCAGCGCATCGAACATCACGAGGAAGTTCTCCACGCAGCACTCGTCGTTCAGTATGGTGATACGGCATTTGGTTCAGTCGTGGAATACCTCGTTCACTGCACACGCGCTGAAGTCGCACAGGCGCAGGAGAGCGGTGAGCGAGTTACGCATAGCCTGCTTCGACGTATGGCTGATCGTGCGCTGAGTCGGCTGATCAAATGGGTCTGGGAATGTGTGAGGTACTCGCAGCCGTATAGTGTCGCTACTTCATCGAGCCACCCGCATCGGCCGATTGCCTGGGAAAGAAAGCGTCATCTGTCGGTTGCGTTGAGTCCGTTTTCTGTCTACGTATGCCGTCATTCGACTCTGACGGAAGGTAGAGAGGTGTTCTTTGTACTCGAACATGCGAAGACGAAATCTCCAACTGTTCACAAGCTCATGAGCGACGTAGAGCTCGGCCAGTGGCTTCGAAAGCTGAAGCCGTGCTGCCTACCGGTTCGACCCCCTCGTCTTCATCTCGTTGACGATGATGAGGGCGATTTCGCCTCATAGTCTCGGCCCCCGACCGTGCCCAGTTGCGCGGAAGGGGGTTTTTCAATACTCTATGGGGATATGGATACATTGATCTCGAAATTTCAGGCCGTTGTCGGCCAAACGGTCACTATCAAAGGATGGGCATACAATGTCCGATCTTCCGGCAGTATCTGCTTTTTGCAGGTCCGCGATGGCTCTGGCTTTACGCAGGCCGTTGTTGCGAAACAGGGTGTTGATGAGGCAACGTGGGAAGCTGCAACGCAAACAACGATTGAATCTTCGATCATCGTCACCGGTATTGTCGCAAAACATCCAAAGCAAGAGGGTGTGTACGAATTGCAGGCAACGGGGCTGATATTGGTGCAACGCGCGGAAGAATATCCGATCGGCAAGAAGGAGCATGGTCCAGATTTCTTGCTCGACAATCGTCATCTTTGGTTGCGTGCGCCGTCACAGTGGGCTATTCAACGCGTTCGTAATGTCATCATTTTGGCAACGTACGAATGGATGCGTGATCATGATTTTGTCAAAATCGATTCACCAATTTTCACGCCAAACGCCTGTGAAGGAACCACGGAATTATTTGAAGTGGATTATTTTGAAGATCGCAAAGCGTATCTCACACAATCTGGTCAGCTCTATCTCGAGGCCGCCATCGCTTCTGTGGGCCGTTGTTTTGATTTTGGTCCGGTCTTTCGTGCAGAAAAATCAAAGACACGTCGTCACCTCACTGAGTTCTGGATGATGGATGCAGAAGCTGCATTTGTTGACCACGAGAAAAACATGGAGACGCAGGAGCAGCTCGTTTCGTATATTGTTGAAAAAGTGTTAGAGCTGTGTCAGCCAGAATTGAAATTGCTGGAACGAAATATCGAGCCGTTGAAAAATGTGAAAGCACCGTTCTATCGCATCACTCATGCTGAAGCGATTGCGAAGTTGCGTGAGTTGGGGAGTGATATTGGCGAACTGGATGATCTTGGAGCGGATGATGAAACGACACTGACGAACTTATATGACAAGCCGATTTTCGTAGAAAAATATCCAACAGCCGTGAAAGCGTTTTATATGAAGCGCGATCCGAATGATCCGACGCACGTGTTGAACGCGGACTTGTTGGCACCGGAAGGATACGGAGAAATCATCGGTGGATCACAGCGCGAAGATAATTACGAGGCATTGCTTGAACGTGTCCGTGAACATCATCTGCCAGAGGAAGCGTTTCAGTGGTATCTTGATTTGCGCCGCTACGGCTCTGTTCCACATTCTGGGTTTGGCTATGGATTGGAGCGCATCGTCACTTGGATTTGTGGGATTCATCATGTCCGTGAAACTATTCCGTTCCCACGTCTCATCAACCGACTTGAACCATAATTTTTCGTCCGTATGAAGAAGCCGTCCCTTGAATATTCAAAAAAAACGAATCCATTTGTGTGGTGGATTCGGGTTGTGTTGGTTGTGGTGTTAGCATTCGCCGCATTTCGCTTTTTGCAACCTGATGTCTCGAGCAGTATTCCGGTTGTTCTTGCCCCCGTAGTCCCTGCCGTAGCAGAAACGTCAACGACAACAATCGCGCTCGTCAATGAAAATGCAGTCACTCTGGTGTATTTGAACGGTGAGGCAAAGCGAATGACAGCTGAGGAGTTTTTGAATGCACATCCATCTTCAACCTGGCCTCGAGATGGGGTGCAGGTTTCGAATGGGCAATGGGTTTCGTTCAAGATGCCGGCACAGGTAGCTTCTGGAACACGAGGGCTATTTCCGTCCACGGATGGAACGTGGGTTGCATCTTCGGGATCTGTAAAATCGGACGGCGCATCAGTGATTCGGATTGTGAGCAAGGCAAAGACCAAAGATCTCGTCTTTCGTCAGCCCGGCGGAGCTCCAATTAAGGACGCCTCCATTGTAGGCTGGTTTGATGATGCGACGATGATGTTAACAGGGCATGTCACAAGTACGTCATGGCTGTATGCGTTTTCTGTGCAGGGCGTGGTTCAGCCTATTGAGCAACTTCCTGAAACGATTGTTCTGTCTCAAGTACGAAATGGCGAGTTGTGGTATACGACGGCCGTTCAGGGAGAAGGAATTGAATCGAATCCGGTCGGTCCGTCAGACGTTCATCGGGTCGTGATCCATCCTGCGGTGAAAGACACGATTGAGCATCATGAAGACACAAAGGTTGTGATTGGATTGACCGGAACGAATCCGCTTGCATTCACGTTGGATACGGGAGAATCTTTTTGGCAGGATATTTCGATCGGAAGCCGAAGACCCCTCCTCGTTCTTCCAGATCAGCGACTGATCGTGCGTGATGGATTTGATCTCATTATCTTTGATCCAAAGACAGGTGCGACACGCAGGCTGGTAGCAGTGCCAGAGGGTTCGGTGACGATGTTCTTGATGCCGTAGGTTGCATATTTGCTTCAATTCCTCTATCTTTACCTCTATGACGTGCAAATTTACTGCGAGTATTATTCGGGAGGGCAAATGGTATGTTGCACACGCTGTTGAGTTTGGTGTTGTGAGCCAAGGGAAAACGATTGTAGAAGCACAAAAGAATCTTCAGGAAGCGGTAGAATTATATTTGGAGGATCAGCCAAAGATGAAACGAGTGAGCGAGGTGCCACTCCTTACGGTTCTTGAAGCAAATATCTAGGCGAGTATGCCAAAGCCGTTTTCTGGCAGCTTAGTGATTAAGATATTAACGAGCTCGTTTGGATTCCTCGTTGTGAGTCAAAAAGGCAGCCATGTAAAACTTCAGAAGAATATTCGTGGTACGTCTATACGAACGATTGTTCCTCTTCATCGTGAATTGGCTCACGGAACATTGAGAGGGATTTTACGACTTGCGAAAATTGAATATACAGATTTTTTAAAACATTTGTGAACAGATATGAAAAACTCCTCATCATCGCTTGATTTAAAGATTTTTGGCTGGCTTGGATTTTTAGCCATTGCTGCAGGTGTCATCGTCGTCCCAGTTTTGCTTGCGCTATATATTGCTTCGGGTGGACCTGTATCAACGTTGCTTCCTGCCGGTGCATTGGGCGCTGAGGGGTCGATTTGTGGTGGGGGAGAACGTTTGCCGTGTAACGCTGGATTGGTTTGTACACATACCGCCGGCTCCGTTGATCTCGGAACTTGTGAGCGAGCTCCAGAAGTGGCGACGTCTACGGATTCTGGAATCCAGAAGAAAAATGGATCGCTCGTATTGGGTGAGCCATGTGCAGATTTGAGTCAGATTTGTGCTCCCGCATTGGTTTGTAGATCAAGTATCACCGTCGACGAATGTGGGGAAGCCGCAACAAGTTCACCTCGTATTCTGTCTGTGAAAATTGAAGGGGCACAATTGAACGATGGAGTCTATCGCGTGATCGCTGGAACGAAAGCCGCTGTTACAATTCAGGCTGTGAATGCGAAGAGCGTTGCTTCAAATTTTGGTACAGTAGAATCTGCTGTGTCGTTTAAGCAGGGGAAAGGCGGTTTATACACTGCGGACGTCGCATTCCCGTCTTCTGTGAAAGAATTGAATTTGGTGGCGCAAGGAACGGACGGAACCTGGTCAGGCTTAGTCATGAAAGTTGCAACCGTTGAGGCTGTACGGTAAGGTTGAATTCACGTTATGAAAAATGCCATCCATACTTCATTGCTGCGAAACTACATCGGCGAGACGGTTGATATCCAGGGGTTTGTCCACGTTCTCCGCATTCAAAGTAAGATCATCTTTTTAGTCTTGCGCGATGTCATGGGCACGATCCAGGTCGTCATCGAAGCCTCAAAGCCAGAAGTGTTTGAGGTTGCAAAAGGTCTGTCGCACGAGTCCGTGGTCTGCGTTCGTGGTCTGGTCAAAGAAGTTCCACAAGCTCCAGGTGGATGTGAAATTGGCGTAGAGTCAATCGAAGTGTTGTCATATGCTACGCCAGAATTACCGATCCCGGTGATTGCGCCAAAGAGCGGGGAAGAGACGGACGCGACAATTCGATTTGATTATCGTTGGTTGGATATTCGAAAGCCAGAAAAAGCAAAAATTTTCAAAGTGTGGACAGAATTGGAAAAAGGATTCCGCACGTTTTGGGATGAAAATAATTTCGTCCAACTTTATACCCCGTCATTCATGTCAACGCCAAGTGAAACGGGCGCTGAAGTGTTTGAGGTCAACTATTTTGATCGCAAAGCCTATCTCGCGCAGTCACCACAATTTTACAAACAGATGGGAATCGCATCAGGGCTCGAACGCGTCTTCATGGTCGGCCCAGTCTTCCGCGCAGAAAAATCGTTCACCACGCGCCATCTCACGGAATTTACGGGTTGGGATTTTGAAATGGCATTCGTCGAATCGCATCATGACGTGATGGATATGGAAGAAGGGATGATTGTTGCTGGCTTTGAAGCTGTTGCCAAGAAATTTCCAGAATTGAATCTTGCTATTCCGTCTCGTCCATTTCCTCGTGTAACGATGCTCGAAGCAAAAAAGATGTTGTCGACACTTGGAATTGAGAGCCAGGAAGATCATGATTTGTCACCAGAAGAAGAACGGAATGTATGTGAGCAGATCAAACTGACAAAAGATCACGATTTTGTCTTCATCACGGATTATCATAAATCCAAGAGTGCGTTTTATCACATGCGCCTCGAAGAAGGATCGGACTATTTCCGACGTGCAGATTTGTTGTTCCGTGGAATTGAAATTACGACATTAGCGCAACGCGAACATCGCATTGAGGTTTTAGAAAAGCAGGCGATTGAAAAAGGAATGTCATTGGAAGCGCTCGCAGACTACCTCAACTTCTTCCGTTATGGCTGTCCTCCACACGGTGGCGCCGGTATTGGCCCGGGGAGATTGATTATGAAATTGTTAGATCTGCCAAATGTTCGAGAGGCGACGTACTTGCCGAGAGATGTGAAGCGTTTGACGCCGTAAGCAGGGCTTGTTTCTGTTTTAGGGTATACCGTTTGACAAAATGGCCATTTTGTGCTATTTTATATCGTTCCTTGATAAGCTAAGAACCGTTGAAAACGGCTTTATTACTCCTGCCTTTCGCGAAAGGCGGGGTTAGCGACGCCGTTTTCAACGAAGACTGTTAGGTGGATATTCCACCGAAGCGAATCTCGTTCGGCGCATTCCCCAAAGGAATGTAAGGGAGCACGACAATGACGACCACTAAGTCGATCAAGCGCGCCACGGACGGACAGAAGAACCAGATCGCCGCCATCTTGGGAGCACTGGTCAAGGATCTCGTGGGAGAGGCCGATGTGGATCGTGAGGGCGCGCAGAAGCTCATCGGAGACGCGGGCACGTTCAAGGCCACGCTCCGCGAGCCGCTCATGGCGGCCATCCGCGCCCACGGAACCACGAATCGGTTCGCGTCGGAAGAAGAGGTCGCCTCGACCTTCACCTATCCCGCGGAGTACACGGGCGCGAAGCCGCTCGGCGTCCAGGCGAGTATCCTGCGCCAGGATTTCCCTGGTCTCGTTCTCGTGAATGAGGACTTGGCCACGAAGCCGCTCATCACGGGCGCCGAGGGCAAGTTCGTCATCCCGCTATGGCAGAAGGTCGCTCCGACCTACGGTCAGGCGGTCGAGCTCGTCATCTCGAAGATCAAGGACAAGCGCACGGTCTACAACTTCCGCGATGGCCAGCTTGGGCCGAATCATCTGCGGCAGTCGACTCGTTCCACCGAGATGTGGGACAAACTCGCTAAGCAGCAGGAAGGTCACGATCTCCTCGTGGTTGATGCGCAATTCGGATTGCGCCACCGCGGTCGGTCGATCCGTCGCGCTCGTGAGATCTTCGCCTCGAACGAGTTCGGCTTCGGAGCCTTCGCTGGGCTCATCATGCACCTGACTCACCCCGAGCGGGAGGTTCGCTGGGAGCAGCTTCACTCGGACTTCGCGGGTGACGAGTACGCTCCGGGTGCCGACGGCGTCTTCTCGAGGGCTCCGATCTGCAGCTTCGACGGCGGCGAGTTCAGGTTCTACGCGGACGATGTCGACGACCCGGGTGGCGACTTCGGTGCCGTCTCCGGCTTCCTCCCGGAGTGACCGCTTAGTTCTTAACTTCTTGTCCCTTCTTAATCGTTTTCTTCTTATCCCTTATCATTTTTCTGATTGAGGGCATGCCCCGTACCAATCTTGGTGCGGGGCTTGTTCGTTACATCGCGAAGCGATATAATTTTTCTTGAAAGTAGGGTCATGCACGTCGGACCATGGTCTGCCGTCCCCGAAATTTCACGATTTCTCTCCGGTACGTCGCTCGCGAGCGACGTACCAAGCCAGAGTTCCGATAATTAAGGTTATTGGAAGAGTCTGCATTTTATAGTCGTGCACGAGAGATAGCTGACACTCCTTGCTTCTATCTGGTGGAGGTTCCTGATCTCAAGTCGGGATGCTCCCAAATGAAATTCAACGACGATCTACAAATCGTAGAAAATCGTGGTGATTCTGGATGGCTGGAAGCAACAAGGCTCCGGATGCCGACGGCGTCTTCTCGAAGGCTCCGTACTGCAACTTCAACGACGGCAAGTTCAAGTTCAACACGAACGATGTCGACAACCCGAATGACAACTTCGGTGCCGTCTCCGGCTTCCTCCCGATGTGTCTCTATCCCTGAATTGAATCCCTTCACGGGATTCTTTTCAAATAGACCGTTTCCACCCTCCGAGCATTCGTCCGATCTCCTGGATTTTTTCCTGTATGTTCAAAGATTGTTTTTCGTTGAGACAGTGCGTGTCGTACCCTAAACGAATTAGTACTTTGATCAGTTCAAGTTTAATAATCGCTTGCTCGATCTGTGGTACCTTCCATTCTTTCTTGGCATGGCCTGCTTTCGTAATAGCCTCAATTAAGTCGAGGACTTGAATTTGAGTCTTTTCTCCAAGAGAGTAGCGATCTCCTTTTGGGTATTTTTTGATTGTTACATGAATGGCCTTGTACAGGTCGTATGATTTCTGAAATACTGATGACTCGTGGATTTCTTGCATACATTTGATGAAATTATCTCGTTAAAAAACTTATTTACCGCATGGGCTGAATTTAAGATGGGGAAACGAGCGAATGCTGATGTACAAGATTTTGAATATCATTTGGAGGATAATTTGTTTCGTTTGAATTATGAGTTAAAGACGAAAACATATCGCCACGCTCCGTATAAACGTTTTCAGATTTTTGATCCAAAGCATCGTATCATTCATAAAGCGGATGTGCGTGATAGGGTCGTGCATCATGCGATCTATAGAGTTCTCGCTTCTGTCTTTGAACCATCTTTCATTTTCGATTCCTATTCCTGTCGCATCGGCAAGGGGACGCACGCAGCAGTCGATAGGCTTGAAGGGTTTATGCGAAAAGTGAGTAAGAATTATTTCGGACCGTGTTGGGCACTGAAGTGCGATATCCGGAAATTTTTTGATAGCATTAACCATGTCACTCTTATGCGATTGATTGAGCAAAAAGTGAAAGATCCGGATACGCTGTGGTTGTTGCGTAGTATCGGTGATCGTTATGAGGTTGTGGATAACTTTATTGAGAGAGAGAGAGAGCTCATGGAATTCCTATCGGAAACCTTACATCGCAATTGTTTGCGAATGTGTATATGAATCTGTTTGATCATTTCGTGAAAGAGGTTTTGCATGTGAAATATTATGTACGGTACACCGATGATTTTATCATGGTTCATGAAAATCCGGTCGCGCTTGTTTCTTTGCTTCCTCCTATGCGTACATTCCTAAAAGAGCAGCTTATACTTGATCTTCATCCTCGAAAGATCGAGTTACGCAAACTCGATCAAGGTGTTGATTTTCTGGGGTACGTTATCTTGCATAAATACAAAAATCTTCGTGCGAAAACGGAGCAACGAATGCTGTATCGCGTAGAAAAAGATGGACTTTCGAGGTGTCAACTCTATTCCTGTATTGGACTGCTATCGCATTGTGAGGGTTATGAGATGAAACAACGATTACGACAGATTTATGTCGAAGAGCATTTTTGATGTTGTATGAAATGTTTTATGTATCGTTACCTTAGATTTTTGCTTTTTTATTTGTTTCGATACACTGAATGATCGCCTACACGTAACAGTACGACGGAATCCTTGTCTTTGAATTGAAAAAGAATACGATGCTTGATGTCTATTGAGAATGCCCATATCCCATCCAACTTTCCAGTGAGCTTATGGGTTTTGAGCAGCGGATGAAATGGTTTTTCTTGAAAAAGTTTTCCACGTTCTTTTAGTTCCGTTTGTAGTTTTGTCGATAGCTTTTTATAGTCACGCTTGAATTGAGGCGCGTAAAAAATCGTGAGCGCCATACATCATGAGTCGAGTTCATCCCATGATTTGAGTTGTTTGAGTTTTCCGGTCGTGCACGAACGTTGAGCTTCTTTAACGAGTTTAAGCGCATAGGCCTCGTCTACGGGATAGGTATCTTCGGCTAATGCGTTGTATGTTTCGATATCCAAAATAACGGCCTCAGGTACGCTTTTATTGATAAGAACAACGGCATCATGTGTTTGTTTGGCAAGATCTATAATGGAGCGATAGTCGCGTTGAAGATCACGAACAGACGCGGAGTTGATGATTGAGTGAGGCATACAGAAGCAGTATAGGTGACGTATAATTCTATGTCAATGATACAGATGTCTCACAGACGCATTCTGGTACATGTTTTGGCTTTTGTTCGCTCGTACGCTACTATTCCGCACGTGTCAGTCCTATTCCGTGTAGAATCTTTTGAAGGGCCGTTGGACCTGTTGCTTCAGTTGGTTGAGAGCCAACAGATGGATATTTCAACGATGTCGCTGGCGGCTGTGACGGAGCAGTTTTTGGCGTATGTGAAGGCAGAGGAGGGGAAAAAGATTCCGCTGGAAGAACTGGCGGATTTTTTGATTGTTGCGGCGAAATTGATTTATCTCAAGTCTCGTTTGTTGTTGCCAACGCTTGTTGACCCGATGTTGGATGAGGGGCCGGACTTGGAAACCCAGCTTCGTCGATATCAGATGTTTGTGGAAGCTTCAAAGCAAATCGATGTAATGTGGAAATCCGGTCTCCGGTCCTTTCCGCGTGAACATATTGCTTGGAAGCCGCCGGCCGGATCGTTTTTTCCACCAGCTGGTATCACTTCTGTTGTCTTAGAGCAGGTGATGCGCCGTGTTATTTCTCGGCTTGAACCGGTGCGAGCGTTGCCACAGGCAGCCGTTGAGCGCGTTATTTCCATTCACGACAAAATTCGTGGGTTATTGAATCGCATTAAAGATCTTGCGCAAACGACATTTCATGAATTTGTTGGTGCCCGTGCCACAAAGGCGGAGCTTGTGGTAAGCTTCTTAGCGCTGCTTGAGCTCGTGAAGCAACGTTTTGTTGCGGTTGACCAAACAGAGTTGTTTCATGATATTGGCATTCAATCTCATCCGGAGGCGCCTACGCATGATCCATTGGCAAATTCTTTCTTATGACGCTCGACGCTCGCCTTGAGGCGCTTCTCTTTGCTGCGGCAAAACCGTTGAATATCAAACGGCTTGCTGAGGCTGTTGATATGCAGCCGGCAGAAGTAGATGTGGTCTTGAAACAGCTTGCGGATCGTCTTGATGTATCAGGGAGTGGGATGATGTTGCAGCAGAATGGTCCATCATACGAACTCGTCACACGACCAGAGATGGCCGATGATGTGCGACGTGTTGTGCACGATGAGGCGGCTGGAGAGCTTTCTCGTCCGTCGCTTGAGGCGTTAACGATTTTAGCCTATTGTGGACCGTTGACGCGACCAGAGCTTGAGCAGATTCGCGGTGTTCAGTCTTCAATGATTTTGCGTAACCTATTGTTGCGTGGCTTGATTGAAGAGAAAGAAGATACTCGTTTAGGTCAGCCGGTCTATGCTGTGAGTTTTGCTTTTATACATCACATTGGTGTTCCAGGTGTGGAGTCGCTTCCAGATTACGTAACGTTGCGCGGTCATTCGGCTGTTTCAGATGTGCTTGCGCAACTTGAAAAAGCGCCACCGCCGACGGACCAGCAGTCGTTAACCATTTAGTTTTTGCATGCTCTCATCTTTTCTCGGCGGTCTCGCCGCATTCATTATCGCGCCAGCGCCCGTGCAGGCGCAGGAGCTTTCGTTTTTCCGTCAGCTTCCAATGGCTGCCACGGTACAACGCCCAAAGGGTCCCAAAAA
Organism: Patescibacteria group bacterium; assembly: GCA_018063105.1. GTDB lineage: Bacteria > Patescibacteriota > Patescibacteriia > 2-12-FULL-60-25 > 2-12-FULL-60-25 > JAGOQX01. The sequence goes on along the minus strand of JAGOQX010000006.1, from coordinate 5,238 downwards.
ACGTATTGCAAATAGTTTAGGGGTGCGGACAAGTAGTCCAAGTGTATTTGTTGCTGATCTTGCAACGGGAAATGTGTTGTATGCGAAAGATCCACATCGCGTGATGCCGATTGCGAGTTTGACAAAGCTTGTGACCGCAATGGTTTTTCTTGATCGAAAACCGAATTTGGATAAAACGCTCACGTACGTTAGTGCGGATATAGATCGATCAGAAGGAAAGATCGTGATTCCGGTTGGTGAGACGGTCACATTGCGAGATGCATTAGAAACGATGTTGGTCGGATCTGTGAACGCATCTGCGAACGCGATTGCTCGTGTGACGGGTGGGAAAGAACGATTTGCAGAATTGATGAATGAGAAGGTGAAGAGCCTCGGACTTCGAACACCGATATTTGTAGAACCGTCAGGCATGAATCCAGAGAATCGGGCAAGTGCCGCAGACGTTGGAGCGCTGTTGTCTGCGGCTGCCGCGTATCCAGAAATTCGCGAGATTGCTAAATTGTCAGAAGTAACGGCTCATGCAATAAACTCGAACAAGGATTACAGAGTTTTGTCTACGAATCTTCTTCTTCCAACATATTTAAATAAAGATCCATACGGTATTGTTGCGGCAAAGACGGGTTCATTACCAGAAGCTGGATATTGCATGGCGCAAATTACAAAGAATAAAGAGGGCCATGAGATTGTGGCGGTTGAATTAGGTAGTGATAATCATTTTTCTCGATATCAAGACATTAAAGCATTGACGACCTGGGCATTTGATACGTACGAGTGGAAATAATATGCATATTGGAATCGATCTCCGATGTTTGCCAAGCGACGGGTCGCCTGGAGCGGGGATCGCTCATGCGGCAAAAGCGCTTTCAAAGGCGCTTGTTGCGTTGCCAAATCAAGATATTCGTTGGACGATGTTTATGCCGAAGGGCGCGGCCCCTGGGGCAGAGGACTGGCTCGTGCGGCAGAAACCCATATCAACACACATCATTCGACTGGATCATGCAGGTGGAGCAGCACTTCGTCGGGCTTTAGCGCGGACGCCCATTGATTTGCTCTTCGTCCCATCAGGTGCGATTCCACCCGGCATTCGTTGCCCGACAGTTCCTTGGGTTCATGATATCGCGATTTTCGATCATCCAGAATGGTTTTCGGAGCCGTTCATGCGTCGTGCTGTGACAACGAGTTTATTTCGTCACGGCGTGATGCGATCGAAACGGGTGCTATGTGTTTCTGAATTCACAAAACAAGAATTACAGAACCGTTTTGGATTAAAAGGTGAGCAGATCGTTGTAACGAATGAGGGCGGCGATCCGGTATTATCAGGTTTAGAAGGAGAAGCGTTGCTGCATGCGAAGCAGCGTGCACGATATCGTGTTGCTGAGCGTGGAATTTCAAATCCGTATATTCTTTGCATGGGAACGATTGAGCCGCGCAAAAATATCCCGATGTTATTGGATGCGTGGCTTCGAGCTCGAGAAAAATTCAATCATCCCGTTGATATTTTGGTTGCGGGTCGTGATGGATGGAAGATGGGGCCAATTTTGCATGCGCTAAAGGAAGGGTGGGCTGTTCCAAGTGAAAACGGCTCACGACTCCATCGTATTGAGATGCCGACGGATGAGGACCGCCGAGACCTGCTTCTGGGGGCCCAAATCGTTGCTGTGCCATCGCTGCATGAAGGTTTTGGGCTCGTAGCGCTAGAGGGGATGCAGGCGGGCAGCGCGGTCCTTACGTCTAATGCGGGTGCATTGCCGGAAGTGGTGGGTTCAGACGGAATAAGTATCTCACCGCAAGATGTTGAGGCTTGGGAACGTGCACTCATTCGAGTAATGGATAATGAAGTGTCGCGTCGCGCCCTGGCGGAAAAAGGAAAGGAACGGAGTCGAGCGATGACATGGGAAAAAGCAGCAGGAATCTCCTTGGAAGTCCTGCTTCAGGCAGCTTCTCGATCCGTTTGACGTTTTTTTCAATTTCCAGTATAGTCTCTCAACAGTAGAGCTAACGCGGGATAGAGCAGTTGGCAGCTCGCCAGGCCCATAACCTGGAGGTCGCCGGTTCGAGTCCGGCTCCCGCAACCATATTCAAATCCGCCTATTAGGCGGATTTGTTTTATGGTATTATTTAAATAATATATGTTACTTAGTGTTGAGCTTCCATTGTTTCGAATGATGAAGAAGATAGTCTCTCGAATCCTTCCAATCACCATTCTTTTTTCTGCTCTAGCTTTTTTGGTGTTTGCTGCAGTAGATCGGATTCATCCGCCATCAATCGTGAAGGCTGATATTACAACAGTCACTTGGGATGGTGACGCAAGTGATGGGTTGTGGTCATCTGCTACAAACTGGAGTGATGACGCTGTACCAGACGAAAATAAGAATGTTGTGGTTGATCTTGACGCTGGAGTAACGGTTACCGCCTCGGGATCAATCGTCTTTAATAATCTGACACTTGGTGGAACCGCTTCAGCATCAAATACCCTTGTTCTTACCGGTTCAACATCTGGAACGAATATCACGATTGATAATAACGGAACGCTACAGCAAAACTCTTCATCTACAAATACGATCGTTGGAGCGCTCACCGTGAAGAGCGGAGGATTGTTGACGCATACAGCGAATACAACGGCTCATGATTATAGTGTGAATTTTCTCGCGGCAAATATTGATGTTCAGCTGGGAGGTATAGTTAATGTTGATGGAAAAGGATATAGAGGTGGAAATAGTGCTTGGGATTGGAACGGATCGGGGCCCGGAGGAGGGCGGGGGGCTAATCAGTACGGAGCTTCTGGTGGTGCTCATGCGGGTAATGGTGGTGCAGGTACTAGTTGGCCTTTGACTGACGCATATTGCGATGCGGCAAATCCGATGACGTTAGGGTCAGGAGGTGGTGTAGACGGTGGGGGAGAGACGGGGGGGAATGGTGGTGGGTTAATTGTGTTGCATACGCAATCCGGTGGTTCGTTGACTATTAATGGAGTCATTTCGGCTAATGGAAGAGCTTCGGGGAGCACGGATGTGAATTCATCGTATAACGGAGGTGGGGCTGGAGGTGGTATTAACTTATCTGCTGGAACATTAACCGGAACGCCAGCGCAGGTGACAGCAAAAGGTGGAACTGGTAGCAATGTGAGCGGTGGTGGCGGTGGTGGGTGTATCGCTTTGTTGTATACCAGTTCTAATACCATTGATCTGTCCGGTGTATACACGTACGGGGGAAGCGCTGGGTACCAGAGAGGTGGGGCCGGTGAAGTTTTTGTTCAGGATACGGATAGCGGTGTTGATGGTAATTTATATGTATATGGTTCGGGTGTTTCTGATGCAGCTACGAGTCTTGTTTCAAGCTTGTCATTGAACGTGTTGTATACTACAGGGACGACAGTTCTGGTCCCTACAGCAAAAACTCTGACGATTAGTGCCCCTGTACCTTTTGTTAGTGACGGAGCTAATCCTTCTACGATAACAACAAATGGAACCTTGAACCTTTCTGGTACGAGCACCATCTATGATATTCATGTTAATATTTCGAATGGAACATTTCAAAATAACGCGACATTAAATGTTGCGCCAACGGGAGCCTTGACGCTCGGCGCTGGGGCAGCACTTGGATCAACAATTACAGATTTTACAACGAGTGGTACAACCAATCTGTATCAAGGTATCGAGTCATATTTTTCTCAATCAGCCATCGTTACGATTGGTGCAGCAACAACGACATTTTACAACTATTCGACGACTACACGATTCACTGTTGGTAATTTTGTTATTCGAAATCAGGCGGTAGTCACACACGGATCAAATTCGACTGAACAAACGCATATTGTGCACATTGATGCGAATGCAATTGATATTCAAAATGGTGGTTCGATTAATGTTGATGGTAGAGGCTATCGAGGTGGGGAGGGAGGGGTGGATTGGAGTGGCTCAGGACCGGGAAGAGGACGGGGTGCTAACCAAAGTGGAGCTTCTGGCGGTGCTCATGCGGGTAACGGTGGTGCAGGTACTAGTTGGCCGGCTACGGATGCATATTGCGATACGAATAATCCTGATACATTAGGTTCCGGAGGTGGATCGGATGGTTATGGTAATCCTGGCGGCTACGGCGGAGGGCTCGTTATGATTCATGCGACCACAACTCTTGTGGTTGACGGTAGTTTGATGGCAAGAGGAAAAGTTTCTGGTACCACAGACACGAACTCCACATATAACGGCGGTGGTGCTGGTGGAGCATTTAATATTGTCGCGGGCGCGATATCAGGGACACCTGATGCATTTACTGTAAACGGTGGTGCAGGAGGTGCAACAAGCGGAGGCGGGGGAGGAGGATGTGTAAAGATTACGTACGCATCCATGTCAGCTTCCGTATCATCGACATTAACGCTTGCTGGCGGGGTTGGCGGTTTTGCATCTGGTGGTGATGGCGTATATGTTGAAGTTCTCTCCAACTCCGCTCCAACCGCCTCCTCATACATCGGCCCAATCCAATCCTCCGCATCTCTCGTCACCGCAACCTCCACAATCGCCGATGCAGACTCGAACGCAACAATCCTCGGTGTGGAATATTCCACAGACAATTCAACCTGGGTCAATGCCACAGTCGCAACAGCCTCAGAAAACAGTGAAGGAAATGGTGTCACAACCTCATCAGGTCGTATCTCTGGTATCGATACAGACAATGATGGTTCCATTGATCTCACCTTCGCCTGGGATGCAGCCACAGACCTTCCAAACACAGAAGACTCATCCGTCTATCTCCGCATCACTCCAAACGATGGAACAGCATCAGGTACCACAAGAACATCTGACGCATTTAACCTAGATACCAAGTCCCCAGTTGCTCCAGGTGATCTCGCCATTAGCACAACCTCAACGCAATCCGTCACATTCACCTTTGGTTCAGCTGCCACAGACGACAACTTCAAAGAATACGCAATCTACTACAAAGCAGGCGCCTCAGGTGTTGCAGTCTCAGACTCTTCCTTCACCTCATCCACTGACGCAGACCTCGGTGCCATTGATTTCAATTCAACTGCAACCACACAACTCTCAGGTCTCGCAACCTCAACTCAATACGTTGCCAACATCTGGGCATATGACGATATTGGTCACCTGACCCCTGCAGCCTCAGAGATCGCTTTCTACACCCTCGCAGATGCTCCAGGCACTCCAACCGTCACAGCTTCATCCTCTGCAACGATTCTCCATCTCACCATCGACAAAGCCTCAAATCCAAACACGAGCGCTG